>JAPLRZ010000041.1 GCA_026398895.1 Methylococcales bacterium | reverse complement strand
TGCATCGCGCAATCCAAAGCCGAAACCTTCACCGTTGAAGGTTACAATAGCCTATTCAGGCACTATTGGCTAGGTTACGCCGTCAGTCAAAATGTTACTCTACGTGCATGTTGTGTTACTTTATTCTGTCACGCTTCTAATGCTTAATCACGATGGAAAATTAGGAGCTATCTTAAATTAACAATGCCATACGATACGTTGGCTTAATGCGCAATTTACAGCGGGCTTATTACCAGCACGCCTTGCCAAGCACCTAACGACCGCGTGGCAAAAACCTAGAGCGAATTTTAGGCTAACACCCGCCACTTTTTACGCATGAACAAGAGAACGCAAACAGCGCGGGCATAGTGAACCACTGACACGGCAAAAGGGCGTTATCGTAAAACCGTGGCATGAATTGGCACTTTGTCTGAAGCGTGATAATCCAAAATGCAAGGTAACAGAACTTCACAGAGAATTAAGCCAACAATACCCAACAGTGAGCTATCGACAATTAGAGTATTTCTACAAAGGAAGGTGGCAACCATGAACCCTAAACAACCCCAACTTGAGCTAATTCAAGCCGATTTAATGGCGCGTAAGCCTGTCAGTTCTGTGACGGCGTTTACAGATCATTACATCACGCGGTTGTCATCGATTATTAAACGCTTACGAGATAAAGGTTATCCGATTGTGACCACGTTGGAACACGGTAATGGCTTGGCACATTACTCATTACCCGATGACTGGAAAACCTAACGCCACCTAGGGAAAAGAAGACGTTAACGACGTGATTAACACCGCGCTATTGCCCACAAAAAAGCCCGCTGTCCATTCGACTGGATAACGGGCTATCACCCACACTCACATCATGAAAAATAGTATAGCATTGACAGATTCAAATCCACGCCTTATGCTTGCCCAGCTTTCGCAAAAAACGAAAGTCGTGATTTACAGCCCGCGTAGAGGTGAGAAATCACCGTAATATTTCCCAAAAAGCGAAACAAGATCATCCTTTAACGGCTTATATCAGTTTTGAGGCATTAAAAAAATTATGTCGCTACTATGGCGGTACAAAATTAGAAATTGATTTATGTACAAAATTAATTAGACATCAAAGAAATCAATTAATCCTTGAAGCTATAGAGAAAGGCACGACTCATAGTCAACTAGCAAGGCAATACAAAATCAGCGAAAGACAAATCCGCCGTATTAAGCAACAAAGCGCGGTGATAAAGTCATAAAATGCTCAAAATATCCCTAAAACTGTTAAACGCTTAGATAATTTTAATTTATTTAACGGTTTAAGCGTGAACTTACTGCAAGTATCGAAACCACGGTTAAGGTTTATTCAGTGGTCAATATTGCCCATTGGTGATGATTGCCAAGTAAGCACCTTTTACTGTTCATCATCACCACAAAAACGCCCCATTGTTTCAAGCGGTTTTATCAAGTGTCATTCTATCCATGAAAAAATGTGTACCAATGCGTGTACACAAAAAATAACTTAAAAATTAATATTGTTTTAAATCACTTAGTTAATCACCTAAAAAGCGAGTGATGACAAGGTCAAAGCGATACGCCTGCCTTCATTGTAGTGGTGAATAAAATATCAGATTGCGCCGATAGGGTTGTCGAGTTTTTTAGAAAAGGACAGTGATTTTCTAGCAAGTCGAGAACAGCGTGGTCTGAGTGTGTTATTAAACCGCTCAATGTGGTTGGTGAGTCCTGTTTCTTTACCTACACTAGGGTGCTGCTCAGGTTCGATAGGCATCCCAGTAATCGGTATAACAGGTGGCATTTTGTTGGTAAGATGAAGGTAGCGAAGCCTTGTAACCACTTTTCTGAAACTCCTGTCACTCGTGCTACCCCGCCAATAACAGGCTCTCCAACAGCAGTTTCTTGCGCATCTCTTTCGTCTCTTCCTTGATCGCTTGCTTCTTCGGCTCGGCTACAAACTGTCTACCACAGCTTCGGCATAACTATCTGCTACACAGCAATAAACAATGATGATAAAGTCTTCTACTGGCACGACGGCTCTTCGTTTCGTAAAAATAACGCTACGCTTCCGCTGTCATGCCTTCAACTCCTTAAATTAAAAGTCGAACATCGCGTTTATGTCTTATTCGGTAGTTAAATACATTCTCACTTATACGGCTTTTTTTAAGACTACCACTATTTTTACGCACTAATAAACACATCAACATCCCGCGCTGACCAATAATCACTGGCTAATTGGTGCGCTTGCTGTTGGTTATCGGCTTTGCCTAATAGTTTTAAAGCAACGGCAGCTGTGCCGATAATGGTGGCTACTGCAAAATCATCTTCAATTTTACCTTGCCAGAGTAAGGCAAGTTGTTCAGGGTCTAGTTGTTCGGCTTTAACATGACGGCGAGTAAATAAGGCAGACCAGTTTTCATCGAATAATTCACCGTGATGGACGCTTTGTACTAAGCAGTCTACGTCTGGATTGCGTTCGGTTTCACCGCCTTCACCTTTTAATACCGCGCTGTCTTGTTGTAATAACGCAGAGGCTTGTTGATGCACAGGACGGTAGCTGGGATGAAAAATACCTTGAATACTGTATTTTGCATTAAAGGGATTTAATAACCGCACCAAGGTATGAACTGGGGATCGTAAGCCTAAAATCGGACGCAGTTCGATAATTTCATTCAGTTTTGGGCAAAAATGTTCGAGTGACAGGTAAGAAAATCGCCGTTGTTCTAGCTGTTGCTTGGCTTCTTGCAGTGAATTTGCAGGCTGTAAGCCTAAGTAGGGCAGTACATTTGCGGTATACAGTCTACCCGCCGACTGACCTTCTGAGCCGTGCATTAATACCCGAATGCCATTTTCTGCTAATAATAATGCGGACAGCAAAAACCACGGTAAATGCCGACGTTTACCCGCATAAGATGACCAGTCCAAATCAACCTGAGTTTGTCCGATATATGGGGCAAAGCTTTCTCGCGCCGCCGTCACAAAACCAGCCAGCTCCTCTGGGGTTTCTTCTTTAACACGCATCAGCATTAAAAACGCGCCTAACTGAACGGGTAATACTTCATCGGCTAAAATCATGCGCATGGCACGATAGGCTTCTTCTTGAGTTAATGGTCTTGAACCTTTTTTGCCTTTGCCTAGAATGCGAATAATGTCAGCAAATGGATGTTCTGGATGGGGTGTTTGTTCGTGATGGCTGAATGTCATAGGGTAAACCTAAAATAATGATCGATTAACAACGCGGCAAACAACAGCGTGATGTAAACGATAGAAAACCAAAACGTAGCCATCGCGGTTTTTTTATCTTTATGACGCATCATTAATAAGGCGTAATAAATAAAACCTAAGCCTAAAGGAATGACGGTTGCCAGATAAATCAAACCACTCATGCCCGTTAAATAAGGCAGTAGCGTGACTATTAGCAATAACACGCTATATAGCAATATCTGTAAACGGGTATGTTCAAGACCATTGGTGACAGGCAACATGGGGATTCTAAAATCTTCGTAGATTTTTTGATATTTTTCTTCTCTAGCAATGGCAAGTGGCCAAAAATGCGGCGGTGTCCAGACGAAAATAATCAGCATCAACAGTAAAGCGTAAGGATGAACTTCATTGGTAATTGCACACCAACCCAATAACGGAGGTGTTGCGCCAAACGCACCCCCAATAACGATATTTTGCGGTGACATTCTTTTAAGATACTTGGTATAAACCACCGCATAACCAAATAAAGATAGAAATGTAAGCCACGCAGTTAAGTTATTAACTTTGACAATCAACACAAGCATGGCAATAACGCCTAACACAGCGGCAAAAATCATCACTTGTTTAGGGGTTAAAAAACCCATTGGTATGGGGCGGTGTGGATTTAATTTTTTATCAATATCTCTATCGACAAAATGATTAATTGCGGCGGCTGAGGCAGCAGCCAGTGCAATACCTATATTGGCATAAATCATGGTTGCTATGGGTGGCAAGGCGGGAACAGCCAACAACATACCCACCACAGCGGTGAAAATCATTTCTATCACCACATTTGATTTACATAAGTTTAAATAGCACTTCCACGAGGGCGGACGGATAGGCAGGTTTGTCATTATTCGATAAATTCCAACTTTTTGATTAGTTCATAGAATACAGTGAACCATTCATTTTTGAAATAGTAGGTAATCGTTCAAATTTGAGAATTGCTACACGATTATCAGCATGACCTCATTTGTTAATGCGGTAAACGTATTTATATCAAGGAAAACGGGTGGCAATGTTTAAAAATGACACCTTATTGGCTTGTTAATAAACAAGGTTCAATAAGGTGTCGATACTTGCGTGACTATTTTAAACCTGAATCGAAAGTTTGCAGTGGAAGCAGACCTTTCGCTTGTCGTCCAGCTGCACCCACTGCGGGTAACTCTATCATGTCTTGTTTTGCTTGATTGGTTGCTTTGTTGAATGTCACTTTGTTCTCGTCTCCAGTATGTCCATTAGGTATGGATAATGAGGGGTGGTCGAAAGGAGCTTTTTCCCAGCGAACACGTTCATCAGTCAGTGATCTTAAAAAGGCGGCTAAATCATCTACATCTGAACTGGTCAATCTCAATGTTTCATCAGGATGGCAGCTTGTAATAAGTAATTCTTTAGCACCTGCCATATCGGGTGCAAGATTACTGGCTTGTCCAGAACCAGATAGAAAACCAGAATTGTCAATCAGCCCCGTTGCTGAATCGGGTGTAACCACAGTATTGTAATATTGGTCATACATTAACTGAGCGTTCCCACAGTCGTCTTTTGGAAATAAATCTTTGCGGTCACCGCCTCGATTATAAAATTTAATAGCTTGTTCTAGCGTTGCTTGACCACCATTGTGAAAATAAGGCCCTGTTAATTCGACATTACGCAAGGTCGATGTTTTGAACGCACCATCAACCGCATCGCGTTCGTCACTGACCACAGGGTCAAGACCACACAGATAACCCGCCCCACCCGTTGTGTTAGGATTCCAGCCAAAACAACCTACATTTGCAGCAAACAGGCTAGAGTCAGTCTGAAATGGATCAGGTGACAAACTAGAAATAGTAGAACTTACAGTCATCGGATCATTGGCTTTTTTCTTTGCATTTCGAGTATAAGACAAGGGAAAACCATAAGGATCACCCGCGCCTACACCGAGGTCTTCTTTTGAAGGACGCACACCAATATTGTAGAAGCCTGTGTCATACAAGGCGATACCGCCATCACCCATTATCATGCGCTCAATATATTTATCGGAGTTTGTTGCGTTTCCAGCGTTCAATACATGGGTGACAGATGCAGCGGTAAATTCAGGTCCTAAATGGCAAGCAATACATTTGCCTTGGTTAAAAAATAGGTTCAAACCATTTTGTTCTTGCGGTGTGAGTTTATCGCGTCCATAGACTGGATCTTCTTGCGCTTGATCGTAGCGAGAGTCATCGGAGACCAATGTGGCTTCATAAGCTTGAACCGCTAATCCCCAAAATAAGGAAAAGTTGTTTTCCATCAGTTTATAACCCTCTACCGTTTGCGTATCAGGCACATCCCAATAATCATTGTTAAACGCTGCTTGTATCAATGCTTTATAAGTATGAGCAGGTTTAATATTGCCATTGGGTTGGGCGTATGATCCCAGTACGCTATCGGTTGGAGCGACTGTTTGGTTTTTCAATGGTTTGAGTGACAGTATTTTTTTACCTAGTTCAACAAACTCTTTACCACCACAAGACATTTCAAAGTCGCTTAATGCTGGACCTACCGCTTGCGATGCCAAGCTGGCATTGAAGATAGTCATCTGTTTTTTAACAAATGTACCTTTCGCACCTTTAACATATATCTCAGTCGTTGCGGTCGGCTCTGGAGCAAATGGTTTCCTCATACCAAACGGGTTTACCCCATTAAAGACATTATTTGCCCGACCATCCCAGAAATTACGGAAGTTATAAACTGCATTAATCACCGTAGGTGTATTGCGCGGCTCGACTTGACGCACTGAATAGCCCATCACATTAAACAGCGGCATATTCGCTCCCGAAGTAGGAAAGCGTTTGGTACATTTTTCTTTTTTACCCGATGGGTTCAAGTTATTAAATGTGGAATGATAAACACCTTGTGATGAAACAATATCATCACTCTCGTAGAGAACGCCTGCATTCCGATCAGCTTGCAGAGGTTGATTTCCGATAGGCGTTGCTGGCTCTTGATATTGCCGTAGTGGAAAATCTGCTTTTTTCAGTGTGTAGTTAGGTCCTTTTCCTGGTGTGGCTAGCAACGCGTCTAAAATAGTCATGGGAGAGGTCGCCATAAAATTAAACACGTTGTTAATAGGGGTAACACCGTTACTGGCAAATTCACCACTAGCATTTCTTGAACCAGGGTTAATTTGATTTTTGATACGATTATCTGCACCTGCTTGAAAGTGACAACTGGCACAGGCAATACCGTCACTTCCTACTTGACTATCCCAAAATAACAGCTTACCCAATGCAATTGCAGCGGCTTTATTTTTAATGATAGTGGGCGTTATGGATGTTTGATTGCCGTTTGCATCAATAATATAAGGCTCTGGTACTGGTGTACATTTGAGTGAACCTGGCATTTCTGGAAAAGAGCGCATTGCATTAGGATCACAAAAAGCGGGTAGCGTTGGTTGTGCTACTACCACTACGGGTGCTTTCGCTGCCATCACAGTGTGCATGAAACTGAGTAGTAAAGTAGTCACCACCAAAAAGGCAGTCAGTTTGACAGCTTTTCTGTCCAGTATGGATAAAGTGTTCATAAATAATTCCTTTCTGAGGATTAGTAATTGGACAGTTGCTCTCAGACCTTTCAGATTTTTAAAGTATGAAAGGTCTATGCGATGATCTCAATTAAAACTGGCAAGTGTTGACAACGCCGCTACTGGTAGTGATTACACCGCATATTAGTGTTGGTGCAATAGTCGCTTGCCCACCCCGACTTGAGTACACAGTGACTGACGTTGGAATCGAGTAGATATTCTGGGGTAGCGCAGGATTTCCACGCGGATGTAGAGGATCTACAATTGTTCCAGAGGCTAAATACTGCCAGCATGGATTATTACCTACTGGACAGGGCAGACCACCCGCAGGAGCAACAGCAGGATTGGTGATTAACTGCATCGGTTGAGGATCACCAGCCATCGGAAAACCAAACGCATCAACAGCCTGTACATACAATTGTAGATTGGGAGTCGTGGCGGGTAATGAAGAACTTGCTGTGACAGTAAGAATACCTTTATTTTTTTGGTTATCCCACGTTGCTTTAATAATGCCAACTGCATCAGGTGTTTGTGTGCTAGGGATGGTTAATTGATTCGCCAACTTGCCTGCACATTGGCTAGGTGCAGGCATAGGTGTTGCCCAAGGTGTGGGATCAAGTACATCAACGATGGGTGGATTACTCCCAGCGGTCGCTGTCGTTAGTGGACCAGAACCACACGCCAAAAAGGCGAGGTCTTGAAAATTATTGGGCAGTACAGGATCACCTAAAAATAAATTTTCAGGAAAAATATACTCAAAGTTAGGCGCGTTATACTGACCAGCCACTAAGCCGTTAGCATATTTTCCCGCAGGATTTTTTGGATCTGAATAGGCTTGGGGTATAAAACAAGCCTGTGTTTTACTATTACACATAGTACGGCTGGTAATGCGCATATTACGCGTTGCTGGAGTAAAACTACCCGCAGCGGGTAAAAAACGACCACGTCCAATGACGGGAGGACCAGATGGATTCACACTACCTAATAGCCGTTCAGTGACTGCGCCAGTAAGCTTATCCACATCCATTGCAAAAATATCAATCATGGTGCTAGGATCGGTGCTGAAACCTTCCATTTTGATTCTTGACGTGACTTCTTGCGAAATATTTTGCAACGGTAGCGCGTTAGTACCCGCCAGTAAACCTTCAATCATCACATAAACGGGTTTAGAACCTGGATAGGTGTAGATACCAACGTGGTCATTAATAGTATGTGCAGAAATGTAATAAGGTGAAGCGGCATTAGCATCAACCGTCAACGTACCTGAATAATCAATATAATCGCCTACTTCAAAAGGGGCTTGTCTATCTGGACGTGTTGTACAAGGAATAGTCGTGGTCGCACCCGTGGCATCGGTAATCACGCCGCAAGGACCCGCTGGTGGGACTGACGCAGTGGGTAACGCATCCATCACAAAGCTGTGGCAATAGCCATCAGTTTGTGCAGGAAAGGCAGGAAAAGTAATGCCATTAGCCACAGGTAGATTACTACATTTAACACTACCCAGTTGTTTAGGACGATTTTGTTGTGGGCAAAGCGCGTCTGTGTCACCGTCTGAACCAAAAGGAAACGCCCTTGGAATACACATTGGAAAACCTGTAGACGCATGAATGGTTGGATTATCAGTGTCTGCGGTAAAACGGGGATCAAAGTGGCTTTCTTCCACATCACAACGCTCTGCTGGGGGTAATAAAAGACAGCTAGAACCACCATGTTTTAAACCAAAGCGACCCACTGAATCGTTAATCCGAACCCGTGCATCGGGTGCGACGCACGCGGGATTTTTTGATGTTTGTCCTTGAAGTCCACCTGCGGGTAAACCCGCAGAAATACAAAGCTCACCTGTCGTGTAATCAATAGACTTGATATAACCTTGTCCGACATTAAGCGACTGTTGTGAGATAAAAACCAACCCAGCAATATGCTTAGCTGACCCCGTAGCATCCTTAACAATATTACCTTGAATATGAATTTCATACGCGGGTGTAGGTAATGAGTTGGGCTGCGAAGGAACAATAGAACCTGCGGGCATAACTTTATCATCAAGTGCTAGACCCGATGTGCCTGCCGCTGTACCTGCGGGTGTCAACGATGGATCAAAAAGTTCTGCCCACGTCAGCGAAGTCGCTGGCATTTGCAAAATGGTATTACAGGGAATAATGATTTCAATGCCATTGACCGTTACTTTGCCACCCCAAAGACGTTTATCAATATTACTATTGCCGCAAACTGTACGATCAACAACGGCTTTTTGTATATAGCCCACGACATCAAACTGCGTTGGTACAACAGGCGGTGGGGTAATAGGGCTAACGGGAAAAATAGCGGGTTTGATAATAGTTTGATTGCCTTGTGCTGCGAATACAGTTGTGACAGTCATTAACGTGTTTATCAAACCAATGGCGATAATAAGGTGTTTGAGTTTCATGGCGGAATCTCTCTTTTTAGTGGTTAAATGCTCTAAATCCAACGCTTTTGGCACAGAATTTTAGTGTGCCGACCCGTTCGTTGATTCCACGCATATATAATTAAAAATCAATGTATTACGACTATCGTTTCTTCTGAAAACCTGAGTACAATCAGTCAACAATTGCTTTGTAGTCTAACAATAATACCGTGGGGCAACAATGGAACGATCATGTATTATCGTAGTTTTTTTGATGGGAAATATATTTTTAACTAATTGAAATATAAGGAAAAAATAAATAACTGAATTTATTTATGGGATTGGTATATTTAAAAATAGAAAATGGCCTCTTTTTTAGGAACAAAAACAATAATAAAGTCTGGCTGAATTGATTTGGAAACGACTGAGAAATTGCGCGGATTTGAATAAGTAGCCATCCAAAAGTTTATTTAATATTTTTCAAGAATTGTGATGACATAGGTTGTGCCAATATTGGCGAGTGCGTGACTTTAAGAATGTTATCTAGTAAACTACAGCTTGCATAACCTAAATCTATTGGTATAATGCACGGCTTGAAGTGAATACTTCAGGCGCGTAGCTCAGTTGGTTAGAGCACCACCTTGACATGGTGGGGGTCGGTGGTTCGAGTCCACTCGTGCCTACCAGAATATATAAGCACTGCTCAGGCGGTGCTTTTTTCATTGTAGCAATCAAAAAGTTTATCTCATGCCTGTAATTACGCTCCCAGACGGTTCTTTACGCGAATTTGACCACGCAGTCACTGTGTTAGAGGTAGCGAAGTCGATAGGCACGGGTTTAGCAAAGGCAACACTTGCAGGTAAAGTCAACGGTGCATTGGTGGATGCTAGTACGCTGATTGAGCAAGACGCTAGCCTACAAATTATTACTGCCAAAGATGCAGACGGCGTTGATGTTATCCGCCATTCTACTGCGCATTTGTTAGCACAAGCCGTTAAACACACGTTCCCAGATGCACAAGTCACTATTGGTCCAGTGATTGAAAATGGATTTTTCTACGACTTTGCATACTCCAGACCTTTTACCCCAGACGATTTAATCGTCATTGAAAAGAAAATGCAGGAATTAGTCGCACAGGATATTGCGATTCATCGTTCTGTATTATCCAGAGATGAAGCGGTTGCTTTCTTTAAAGGCTTGGGTGAAGCCTATAAAGCAGAAATTATCGAATCGATTCCTGCCGATCAAGATTTATCGTTATATGAACAAGGCGATTTTACCGATTTATGTCGCGGACCTCATGTCCCTAGTACCAGTAAATTAGGCGTGTTCAAGCTAATGAAAATTGCGGGTGCATACTGGCGCGGCGATTCTAAAAACGAAATGCTACAACGTATTTACGGCACGGCGTGGGGCGATAAAAAGGACTTACAGGCTTATTTACACCGTTTAGAGGAAGCTGAAAAACGTGATCACCGTAAATTAGCTAAAACGTTGGATTTATTCCACACGCAAGAAGAAGCACCTGGTATGGTGTTCTGGCATGAAAAAGGCTGGATTATCTATCAACAAGTTGAACAATACATTCGTGAGAAACTGCGTTTCAATGGCTATGCGGAAGTTAAAACCCCGCAGCTAGTAGACCGCTCACTGTGGGAAAAATCAGGGCATTGGGATAAATTTGGCGCGATGATTTTTACTACTCATTCGGAAAATCGTGATTATGCGGTTAAACCGATGAACTGCCCGTGTCATATTCAGATTTATAATCAAGGTCTAAGAAGTTACCGCGATTTGCCGATACGCCTAGCGGAATTCGGCTCTTGTCATCGTAATGAACCGTCTGGCACGCTACACGGCTTAATGCGAGTCAGAAATTTTGTTCAAGATGACGCGCATATTTTCTGTACCGAAGCGCAAATTCAAGACGAAGTATCAACGTTCATTGATATGCTATTTGCGGTTTATAAAGATTTTGGTTTTGAAGAAGTTATTATTAAATTATCCACGCGCCCTGAAAATCGTGTTGGTGATGATAGTGTTTGGGATAAAGCAGAATCTGCCTTAGAACTTGCACTGAATAACAAAGGCTTGGCTTGGGATTTACAGCCAGGTGAAGGTGCATTTTACGGACCTAAAATTGAATTCTCGCTAAAAGATTGTATTGGTCGGGTTTGGCAATGCGGTACGATTCAAGTGGACTTTTCTATGCCAGCTCGCTTGAGTGCAAGCTATATTGCCGAAGATGGTTCAAAACAAGTCCCTGTGATGTTACATCGCGCTATACTAGGATCGTTAGAACGCTTTATTGGTATTTTAATCGAACAACACGCTGGAACATTCCCATTATGGTTGTCACCCGTGCAGGTTGTGGTGTTAATTATTGCCGATAGACACGCGGATTATGCGACCCAAGTGCTGAAAACATTAGAACAGCAAGGTATCAGGGCAAAAATTGACTTGAGAAATGAGAAAATAGGCTTTAAAATTCGCGAACACTCAATGCAACGAGTACCGTATCTTGTCATCATTGGTGACAATGAATTAAAAGAACAACGAATGACGGTACGCACGCAAAAGGGTGATGACTTAGGTAGTCTGGCAATCACTGAGTTCGCTGAACGTTTGGAACAAGAAATTGCCGACAGAAAATGATAGACAATAACGTGGAGGATTAGGGTATCGCTACTAAAAAAGATGAGACGCGCTTGAATGACATGATCACCGCTAGACGAGTGAGAGTCACAGGTGCAGAGGGTGAGGCATTAGGTATTATCTCGCTGGATGAGGCCAAACAGATTGCTTATGCGGCAGACTTGGATTTAGTAGAAATATCGCCAAACGCGGATCCTCCCGTTTGTAAGATAATGAACTACGGTAAATACCAGTTTGAACTCAACAAAAAACTGGCAGTTGCCAAAAAGAAACAAAAACAGATTCAGGTCAAAGAAATTAAATTCAGACCAGGCACCGATGAAGGTGACTATCAAGTTAAATTAAGAAGTTTAACTAAATTTCTTAATGATGGCGATAAAACTAAAATCACTGTACGTTATCGCGGACGTGAAATGGCGCATCGTGAACTGGGCATGGATGTATTAAAACGTATTGAAAAAGACTTAGAAGAACTTGCTTTAGTCGAGCAGTTTCCTAAGATGGAAGGGCGACAAATGATTATGGTCATGTCCCCTAAAAAGAAGAAGTAACTTTAACTGCCGCACAGGCAGCTTAGAAATAAAACCATAACGCACAAATTCAAGCCAAACACGCTTAGAAAGGGTGTTTGGCTTTGTTTTACTCCAGCACAGGATAAGCTGGATTCACCCGCATTCAAATGAATGCGAAAATTCTTCAGGGCCTACGCATTTTGCCTTGTTGGGTTAATCTTAAAGGACTTTTTACTTTACATTTAATTGGAGCAAACAAATGCCGAAAATCAAAACTAACCGTGGTGCTGCCAAGCGTTTCAGACGCACAGGCAACGGCGGTTTTAAATGTGGGCAATCACACAAACGTCACATTTTGACCAAAAAATCGACCAAAAGAAAAAGACAGTTGCGCGCGCCTGCAACTATTCATCCATCCGATGTGCGTATGGCTAGACGCATGATGCCTTATAGTTAATAAAGGAGACCTATCATGCCTAGAGTAAAACGCGGTGTAACAGCCAGAGCAAGACACAAAAAAATTCTTAAATTAGCAAAAGGTTACTACGGCGCAAGAAGCCGAGTCTACCGCGTTGCTAAACAAGCGGTTATCAAAGCAGGACAATATGCGTACCGCGACCGCAAACAGAAAAAACGTCAATTCCGCGCCTTGTGGATTGTGCGTATCAATGCAGCCGCCAGAATGTACGGTATTTCTTACAGTCGCTTAATCAATGGCTTAACTAAAGCCAACGTAGGCATCGACCGTAAAGTATTAGCCGACCTCGCAGTGCGTGACATCGAAGCATTTGGCAAAATTGCTGAAATTGCTAAAGCCAATCAAAGCGCGTTGTCTTAATTCGATTTAACTATTGAATGTTCTAAGTTAAAGCCTATTAATTAAGCCTCATCTCAGAATAGCCTATAGTGCAGACAAACTAAACCTCCGAAGAACTCAATACTTCGGAGGTTTTTTTATTGCCCAAAGTTTTCATCATTCAGATAATGGTCATGATTAACGGCAAAATCTTTAATTTCCGTATTCAGTGCTAGGCAAGGAAATATCAGGATTTGTCCAAGGGTCATCCATCACAGCTTGTTGTTTTGAAAAAACAGCAAAAAAACTTGGCTTCATTTATCAGGCTTTGTTCCAATTCTTTAATTCGTTGTTTTAACCGTTCTTGCGGTAAGGTATCAGGAACATTAATAGTTATTTGCATGATTGTTTCCTCTATAGCCTTTGATTAGCAGAATATGGGTGAAATAAACAAAAATGGTACTATCTTGACAAATTGCCCCAGATTTCGCTACGTTCCATCTGGGCTACTCGCTGTATGATACCGTTTCGGGTTGCTCATCAATATATTCATGCCTAATTACAGATTTAACCCACTACCATTATTTCAAACTCAGGTTAATTTATGAAACTCGTCACCTTTAGCTATCAAAATCAAACCCGAATCGGCGCAGTCATTGATGATAGGGTAGTTGATAGCCTTGGCAATGCTGATATTCCTAGAACCATGATTGAATTTTTAAGCGCGGGGGCTGAGTCCTTAGCCGCTATGCAGCAATTAATAAATAGCGGTCAACATAGAATCGCCTTAGCAGATGTAAAACTGAACGCACCGATACCCAGACCGCCTAAATATTTAGCGATTGCGTTAAATTATGCTGACCATATCAGCGAAACAGGCATGAATAAACCTGAATATCCCAATTTTTTCACCAAACAAAATACTTGCGTGATAGGCAGTGGCGATTTTATCCACCTGCCCAAAGTATCCGATAAATTAGATTATGAAGGTGAACTAGCGTTTGTGATTGGCAAACGTTGTCGTCATGTTCCTGTCGAAAAAGCGCGTGAAGTCATTGCAGGGTTTATGATTGCCAATGATGTTACGGTACGCGATTGGCAAGCCCGTGTACCCAACATGACGGTAGGTAAATCTTTTGATACCTGTGGCCCACTAGGTCCGTGGTTAGTCACCAGCGATGAAATCAGCGACCCGCACAATTTAATCCTAAAAACATGGGTCGATGATGAATTACGACAAAATGCCAACACCGCAGAAATGATTTTTAACTGTTATGAGATGATCGCATACTTATCGCAAGCCATGACTTTAGAAGTCGGTGATGTCATCAGCACAGGCACACCCAGCGGTGTTGGCGTAAAAATGTCACCGCGTGGCTTTTTAAAAATCGGACAAACCGTGCGGATTGAAATTGAAGGTTTGGGAGTGTTGGTTAATACCGTGATTGCTGAGCCTTAGTCTTAAGTCGTGCGGCTGTGCCTCTTTAAAACAGGCTCAATTATTGGCTCTATATGGATTCCAACGTCATGTAGTCAGTAGGGTAGGCAGCGTTTTTTGCCCACCGTGATTATCGGCAAATGGTGGGGAAAAAAGCGTTGCCCACCCTACATGACTGGTATTTGGATCAAGGTTAAGCCGTTCGTGGTGAGCCTGTCGAACCATGAACGGCTTAACTACTTACCTGCCCATTCATTAGCATGGGTAATAGCCAATCGCGGAGGGTTGAGAGGGTTTGGTTTTCTAATTCAATTACGTTTTGTTTTTCAAAAGCTGGATTTATTATTTTATGATATTGGTGCAAAACTTCTTTATTCGGTTTAATCACAGTCAAAGAAAATAAATCATCCTTTGTAATAGAACCAAATGTTGTGCCGTCTACATTGCGTCTATCAAAAATTTGTTTTAAATTAACCATCACGCCAAAAAGATAAGCAATACAACCATCTTTGCTATTTAACGCAGCAAGTCCACGCCCAATACAACAATTTTCTTTGGCAATGTTTATTGTTCCAACTGGAGCGCGAACACTTAACAAAATATCGCCCTCTTTAGCAAAACGAGTTGGCTGAGTAGTGAACTGACGGACGGTTGGAAAACGAGTGCCAAAATCTGTACACCCTTGAAAAAATATCACACCATTTTTATCTGTATTGTAAGACTCGCCAATTGGGGATTGTCCCATTGTGATATTTGCAATTTCACTCAACGTCCCAACTTCCCAACCATCAGGAATTTCTCTTTTCAGCTCGTCATTCCAAACCATTTTACCGCCGCTGGTTTTATAGGGCTTACCGTCTTTATCAGGAAAATCAAACTGCACAAACCAATAGTCATAAAGCGTTTTTGCCATTGCTTCTAACTCGGTATTGATTTTGTTGTTGAGTTCTATTTTTGAATCTAAGGACGAAAGAACAGAGGCTATTTTTTGTTGTGATTCTAAATTTGGTAATTTAACTTCAAATTCTTTAATGTCATTTGAATTTAAATTTTTTCGTACTCCTGAAGATAATTGTCTTAGCTGAATATATTTAGTTTTAATGTAGTAATAAACATATTCATAATCAGCTTTTTGTTTATCAATTATCACATTACAACAGGCTTGATTAGTCGCCATTGCTGTTTTGAGTATAGAAACGTTACCTCTAGTTTTTCCTTCGCCATACATGGCTATAGAAAGCGTATCAACAGGGAATATCTTAATTGATGTTTCTTTTAAAGCTAATTTTGTTATTTTTTCAGTTGTACCATAAATTTTATGTTCGCCTAATTGCTCAGTTTTAAGCCAAGGTATAGTGCCATTTAGCCAGTAATTTTCATTACCTCTACTCGGAGTTATTCCACTACCTATAGACAAAGATATTTCTTTTAACTTGGAAGTTTTAAACATACTTTTCACTCGTTCCCACGCGCCGCGTGGGAATGCAGTAGAGACGCGCCGCGTCTCGCACCGCAGCGCGGTGCAACGTCATTCCCACGCAGCGCGTGGGAATGAGGAGAGTAACACCACTATTTGCCAATACATTATTCATAATGCGACCACATCCTTAAAACCTTAATCACTTTTTCATCCTCTATCACTTGATAAACTAAACGATGCTGTTCGTTAATTCGCCGCGAATATGCCCCACTTAAATCACCGATTAATTTTTCATAAGAAGGTGGCGTTTGATAAGGATTGTTAGCCAATAAGTCCAGCAAATCCGATGCTTGCGCTTTCAGATTATGCTGAGCTAGTTTTTTAGCATCTTTTTTCGCTTGCTTGGTATAAACAAGTTCCCAACTCACCAATCAAGCTCCGTTTCACATTCTGATAATGGCGTGGCTAAACCTTCACGAATCGACTCGCCCATATTGGGAATGGATAATAAATACAAGGTTTCTTGAATCGCTTGCCAATCTTGTTCTGAGAGTAAAACCGCGTTGTGTTCATCACCTTTTATCGTTATCGGTTGGTGAGATATAGCGGATTCATTGATTAAGTTGGTTAAATGGCTACTGGCTTCATTAATACTGATGGATAACATTATTAGCTCCTAATCGGTTTATTATAATCGTTCCAACGCGGAGCGTTGGAACGATGTATTACCATCACTCATAACGCAAACCCGCCAATTGCTTTTTAATCTCACACTCTAACTCGCTAGATTCCGCAAACAGTTTATCAAGATTGGTTTTAAAACCTGTCATTTTAGCTTCAAATTCAGCAGGTGAAATATCGGTATATTCGATTTTCACATCAAAATACTGTCCCGCACTGAACGAATAATTTTTAGCTTTGATGTCCTCATACGACACAACCACGGTAAAATCTTCAACGGCTTCATGTTGATTGAAGGTGTCGATAATGCGCTGTTCTTCATCGAGTGAAAGCACGGTTTTTTGATTCTTGCCTTCTTTAACTTTTGTTCCCAATTTAGACGCATCCATTAACACAATGTCGCCTTTGGTATTGGTTTTATCAATGAACAAAATGGAAACGTTGGTGCCAGTGGTTGCAAAGATATTACTTGGCATAGAAACCACACCGCGCAGCATTTTTGATTCAATTAAACGTTCACGGATTTTCTTTTCAATGCCACTTTGTGCGGTAATAAATCCCGTTGGAACAACGATAGCAGCTTTGCCTTTATCAGATAAGGAAAATATGATGTGTTGAATAAAGAGCAGATAAATCGACATTTTATCTTTGTCTTTTTTAGGCACATTCGGAATACCCGCAAAAAAACGTTCATGATTTTGTTTGTTGTCTAAATTGGTAACATAATCACTGAAATCCAGTTTGAACGGTGGATTAGAAACGATGTAATCAAAGCTCATCAATTGTTCACCGACTTTGTGATACGGCGATAGCATCGTATTCCCTTGAATAATATTCGGAATAGAATCCACTAAATTATTTAAAATTAAATTCAGCCGCAACATACTACTGGATTTTTGCGAAATATCCTGAGAATAAATCGTACAGCGATCTTCACCAATTTGATGCGCTAAATTCATTAATAATGTCCCAGAACCCGCCGCTGGATCATAACAAGTGACACTGCTAACAGGCTTATCAACCAATATAGCAGCCATAATCTTTGACACTGCATGAGGCGTATAATACTCTGCATATTTACCGCCGCCGTCTTTGTTATAATCCTTAATCAAATGTTCAAAAATTGTTGAGAAAAAATCAAACTTTTGATGAAATATGGCTTCAAAACTAAATTCAAATAATTGATTAATCAACGCACGGCAAAAACTATCTCGCTGTGAACTGTCAGTAATATAATTACTCAGTTCATCAAATAAAGTAATCTTCGCGCCTGTCCCTGTTTTCACTGAAAAAACTTCATTATTAAAAATTGCAATATCACGCAAAGTATCATCAAACAATTTAGAAAATTCTTCGCTATTTTGCTTATTATGTAGATAAGATAAATAATGCTGTCTTTTTAATTTGGCATTATCAGGATTCATCCTCATTAATAACATTTCATACTGTGCATCCGTATAATCCGCTATCTGCTGTTCCCATTTTTCAGCGGTTTTTAGTTTAGTATCCAGTTGTTTAACTTCATAACCAAACTTATCATTCATGAATTTATATAAAAATACCTGCGTAATAATTTTAAATTCATTACCATCATTACCCAGCCCATAAGACGTACAAATGCCTTTTAAATTATCAATCAGTTTTTTTGTTTGTTCGGTAAAGTCTTGTGTTAGTTTCATTACAATTAAATTCTCAAATAAAATCTCGTTTCCACGCGCTGCATCACTAGCATTAAGTTAAGAAAATATCTTTATTTATAAATCCCCCTAACCCCCCCTTTGAAAAAGGGGGGGTTAGGGGGATTCAAGCACTTAACTGTGGGCAGTGACGCACTACATGGGAACGAGTTTAGGTTTTACGCGTTTAATACCATCTTAGTATGCCTTGATATTCATTAATATATTCTTTCACCAAACAGCTATTAATATATTTTGCCGATTCAGGTTCTAATTCAATTTTGATTTTATCAAAGCTATCAATAACCATAGTCATCATCAAACTTGAAAAATAACCGTCATTGTTCAACAATTGCGTTTTGATTAAAATCTTATCATCCGCTTGTTGCTTGATAGCCATTAGCGATTCACCTATCGCAACTTCTTTTTTAGAAATATTACCTCTTTCGATAATGCGTTTATGAATGCGGGCATATTTAACATCATTTTTATATTTTGCTTTCAGTTGGTTATTTTTACGATTAAGCTCAGTGACTTTATCAAATATTTGTTGCAAGGCGGCTATATTATGCTTCATATCCTCTTGCGTTATTTCATCCAGATTTTTCTTATTAAACAAGCGTTTTAATTCTTCATACAAAGAAATAAATTTTGGGTCTTGTTGGTCAAAATTACTGGCTAAGGCTTCGCGGGTTTTGCGTAATGTGTCTTTGAGTTGATCCGCTATCACCATTTCCGCTTCTGATATTTTACGAAACATAAATAATACAGTCTCTAACGCTGCATTCAGTAAATGAGTGCTGTCTAAATTATTCTGCATCGAATCTTTTAGGTTCAATAAATCCAGATGATGGGCAGTTTCATTATAAAGCTGGTTTAATTTTTTAAAATCTAATTCGCTCAAAAAATCAAACTGCCCAGATAAGCGAATAATATTGTATAAATTTCTAGCCTGTTCTAACGCCTTTTTAATTTCCAGTACCGTCTTTTTATCTTTGATTTGGCTAATTTGTTGAGAAAATAGTTCAGCATTTTTTATATCGTAAGAAAACAATTTTTCTCTAATATCTTCAATCTCTGCTTCAATTTCTTCCTTAGATTTAAATAAATTGGAATAGGTCTGAATTTCATCGCCTAATTCATTTTTCAATTCATCAAAATAGGCTTTATTGGTACTATCGAATTCTTTTCGTATATCCGCAAAATCAACCACATAACCATATTTAAAATTTTTATACGGTCTATTTACCCGCGTTAAGGTTTGCAATAAATTATGATCTTTGATAATGCGCCCAATATAAAGTTTTTTAAGCCGCTTGGCATCAAAACCTGTGAGCAACATATTATACACAAATAGCAAATCTATTTTACCCTCTTTAAAATCTGTCACTGCTTGTTTTCGTTGTTCTTTATTGCCAATATTATGCAGTATTAAACTAGCAGTTAAGCGTGGCGGATAAGTAGTATAAACCGCCTCTAGTTCAGCAATGCTTAAATAATCTTCGACAGGTTCTAGCGTTGTTTGAGTGGGATTGTATTTATTAATAAATACTTCAAATAATTTTCTGGCTTGGTCAGCACTGTCACAAACGACCATGCCACCAATAGTATGATCGTCAAAACGTATTCGACTATTAATAAAATCCTGAATAATATAATCCAACATGGGTTCAACAAATGTTTTATGCGCATAAAGTGTTTTTTTGTCTACTGTGCCTTTTATAATTTCAACTTGTTTTAAGGCGTTTTCTAATTGAATTTTATAATTAGTTTCTATACCTTCACGAATTAGTTTTAAGGTATAACCATCGGCAATTGACGAATTGTAATAATATTTATGAATATAATCGCCAAAAGTCTCACTGGAAAATCCGTATTTCCCTATTAATGGCGTACCTGTCAAACCAATAAGTATAGCGTTTCTATCTGAATTAATTAAATTGGCTAAAAAACTACCTGTTGGATTATAGCTACGGTGTACTTCATCTAAAAAATAAATTCGTTGGCTGTTTAAGTCATAATCATTGGTTTTTAATACCTCGGTATCGTCTTTAAATTTTTGAATATTAACAACGGTAATTTCACGGTTTCCTGTTAAATTATGTACTGCTTGTTTTAATCTAAAGTTTTTAATCAGTTCATCTTTAGAATTAACGCTATGCACGATTAAGCCACGGCTGGTAAATTCTTTTTTAGCTTGCTCCATTAAGTCAATTCTATCAACGATAAAATAGAATTTTGGTATAATATTTTTAGCTTGAAAATAGTCCGTTAAATACTGTACATTATAAAAAGATAACGCGGTTTTTCCACTGCCTTGGGTATGCCAAATAATGCCTTTTTTAATGCCGCTGGCGATGGTTTTCTCTATGGCTTTGGTGGCGAATAATTGCGGGTAACGCATAATATGTTTTTCAATCCCTTTAGGTTCTTGAACATAAGCAATGCAGTACCTCAAAATCATAGCGATTCTGTCTTTGCAAAACAAAGAGGTTAGTAGTCTATTGGTTGGGGTATTATTTTCTTTGTTGGTAATAAATTCGGGCGAGTGTTTGATGGATGATAAATTATTATCTTTTAAAATACTATTTTCTAGCTCATCATTTTCTGGTTTTAGTAGAGTTTTTAAATCAAAAATTTCTTGTTCACGAAAACAATTGAAGTTTGCTGTGCTGTTAGATGTTGACGCATAAAACGCGCCTTGTATCGGTTCAATAGATTCATTATCGTATTCCATGTTATTGGAGAATACTAAAATCTGAGAAATATTAATAAACTTTTTGAATTTCTTATTTTTAAATCGCTCATTAATTCGATTTCTTTCTGCCAGTATACCTTCGTGATTATTGGGCTTTTTAACTTCTATAAATGCCAGTGGCATTCCATTAATTAACAGCGTTATATCAGGTCTAAATTCATCATCACCATTTTTATAGGTCAATTCAGTAACAACATGAAATGAATTATTATTGACGTTTTTAAAATCAATGAGTTTAATACCCGATGTAGCCGTGAGCATTTTAAAAAAGGTTTCGCCTAAATCATCATTATCTAAAGCAAGATAAACTTTATCAAAAATACTTTTTATATCACTCTGGTCATTGTCTGGATTAAGTCGAAGAATACTTTTTGTAAATAGTTCGGTGAATATATTGGTGCTTTCATCGCGTTTTGCTTGGTTTAACGATAAATAATGGTAGCCTAATTTGCATAAGTGCAGTATTGCGGGAATTTTTACGCGGGTATTTTCGTTGAAACTCATGATATTTATTATTGGGTTACCAAAATTTAGGTCAATTTGATAGTGATATAGACTATCGAGACTGTGAAATAATGCTCTTCTTCATAAGATATAATAAGCTATTCTACACAAATACCTAGCGTAGAAGGCAGCCTAGCTCTCAAAGCGGTACAATGTGCGGTAAAATATCCGCTACCATCTCGTTATCAAAGCCAGAATAAAATGAAAAAACTAAAATGCGCCGTTATCGGCACGGGTTATCTCGGTAAATTCCACGCGGAAAAATACGCTTTACTTCCTGACTGTGAGTTAGTTGCAGTAGTTGATATTAATGAACAAGCCGCTCAAGCCGTTGCTGAGAAACACGGCGCGAAAGCTTTAACTGACTACAGTTCGTTATTAGACACGGTGGATGCGGTTAGTATTGTTGTCCCCACTACCTTACATCACCAAGTTGCCAAGGATTTTTTAAATGCAGGTGTTCATGTGTTGGTGGAAAAACCCATCACCGTGACTGTAGCCGAAGCCGATGAACTCATCGCTATTGCCGAAGCGAAAAATCTAATCCTGCAAGTTGGACATTTAGAACGCTTTAACCCCGCCGTGTTGGGTTTGGATAAAGAAGAAAAACCGCTGTTCATCGAATCGCACCGTCTTTCACCGTTCAATCCCCGCGCTAATGATGTCAGCGTGGTGTTGGATTTGATGATTCATGATATTGATATTATTCTGGCTCTGGTTGATTCTGAAATTGAACGCATAGATGCCAGCGGTACGCCTGTTTTAACGCAAGGCACGGACATTGCCAATGCGCGGTTAACTTTTAAAAATGGTTGCGTGGCGAATGTGACTGCCAGTCGTATCAGCATGAAAATGGAACGCAAAATGCGGATGTTTAGACCTAGCTCCTATATTTCGGTGGATTTTCAAAACCGCATATTGAGCAAATACCAAACAGGCACGAAAGAAATGTTTGCAGGTATTCCTGAAATTATCAGCGAAGAATCGACCTTTGAAAATGCAGACGCGCTATTGGAAGAAATTAAACACTTTGTCAACTGCATACACACGGGCGACAATCCGTTAGTATCAGGCGTAGCAGGTAGAAGAGCCTTAGCCACAGCGATACAAATTACCCAGTTATTGGGCGACAAATAAACCCACGGAGTACAAAAAAATGATCCCAATGGTCAACCTGAAAGCCCAATACGTCGAAATCAAAGATGAAGTTGAACGTGGCTTAGCTGAAACAATCGAAAACTGTTCTTTTATTTTGGGCCCTAATGTGGCGGCTTTTGAACGTGAAACCGCTGAGTATTTAGGGGTTAAACACGCTATTGGTGTTGCCTCTGGCACAGACGCACTCCATCTTGCACTCATTGCCGAAGGTATTGGTGCGGGTGACGAAGTTATCACATCTTCATTTACCTTTATTGCCACCGCCGAAGCTATTAAATATGTCGGCGCAATTCCTGTCTTTGTTGATATTGATCCTAAAACTTTCAACATTTGCCCAGATGCGATTGCTAAAGCCATTACGTCAAAAACCCGCGCTATTATGCCTGTGCATTTATTCGGACAACCTGCCGACATGACTCGCATCATGCACCTCTGCGAACAACATAATTTAAAATTGATAGAAGATTGCTGCCAATCCTTTGGTGCGTCGATTAACGGCAAACAAACTGGTTCACTTGGACACGCCTCAGGTTATAGCTTTTTCCCCAGCAAAAACTTGGGGGCATTTGGGGATGGCGGCTTAGTGGTTACTAACTCAGACGAAACAGCTGCAAAAATCAAACAATTGCGCAATCACGGTTCTGATGTGCGTTATTATCATGATGTTATCGGCTATAACAGCCGCCTTGATGAAATGCAGGCGGTTATTTTAAGACCGAAATTAAAACGCATCGATCAATACAACACCGCTCGTCGCCACGTTGCCCATTTGTATTCTGAATTAATGGCAGACTTACCACTGACTACACCGTTTGAAGATGGCTTAGGCATTCATGTTTATCATCAATACACGCTGTTATCTGACCGCCGCGATGACATTATGAAAGCCCTGCAAGATCAACAAATTGCCTGTGCCGTGTATTATCCTGTGCCGCTACACCAACAAAATGTGTTTAAAGAAGACTGTGCGGACGTATCGTTACCCGTCACTGAATTTGTTGCAGCCAATTGTTTTTCTTTGCCGATTTGCCCATTTTTAACCGATGGGCAGATTAGAGAAATTGTTGGGGTTATTCGTGGGTTTTTTGCTGAATAGATACCGTTTAATGACTGCCAGTCCTTTGAAGGACTGGCAGTCATTATGGATTAACCTGCGGGTGGATAGATTTTCGTAAAATTGCTATTAGTGTAAAAAGAATCCGCTAAAAAGGCTTTGGGTGAGGAAATGAAGCCTAATGCCTTTCTGCTCAATATCTCAATATCCAGATTTGGGTAACAAGACGCGGTGAATTCATGACAGTAATATTTGCCTGCTCCTGCTACAAAATCAAAATCATAAGGGATATTTTCATCGGCACATTTTTTCGCGTGTTCAATTGCCCAGTCTTGACCGCTATTTGGACGCAGCACGATTATTTTATCGGCACGGCAAAAGTCAATAATATCAATTACTGACGATCCTTCGGCTATCGAATGTATCACCAAATGGTCATCGCCACCCACATAAAGCCCGCTATGACTACAGCCACTCTCGCCTTTGGGAATAAAATAGCCGTCTAAGTAGTCGTTGTATGCCCGCATGATGACATCACCAGGACGAATAATCGCCTCAATATCTCTGGTATCATGTCCTTTAATATCAAAAGAAGTCGGCTGATAAATAACAAACAACGGCCATTTGAATATTTTTATATCACCGAAAACGGTCAGCAAAGCACGTTTTATTGAATACATAATATTACTCATTTACCACCTCACATTGAACGTGAACTTAAAATAAACATTCAGTTACTGGTAATCTTCATCACTTAACTGAATCAGCAAAAAACCTTAATTGCTATGAATTTCCGCGTGCAAAGCCAGATACTCGATAGTCAATTTATGATTAGGCATATAGTGAATCAACGGTTTAGATTCGCTGTGTGATTCTCTGATTTTGATGGAGGGTGAAATCATACTATTTAGCACAGGCAAACCTTCGGCAATTAATTGATCAACCAATAAACGCGGCAGATTAGCTTGTCGTTGGAATTGGTTAACAATGATGCCTTCAATTTCTAGCTTTTGATTATGATCGGCTTTAACTTCGGTGAGTGCCTGCATCAGGGTATATAAGGCTTCTCTGGAAAAAGTATCGCAATCAAACGGAATCAAACATTTATCTGCCGCAATCAACGCCGATTGACTATAAAAATTTAAAATAGGCGGCGTATCTATGTAGATAGAATCAAAGCCTGACAATTTTTCCAAGGCTTCTTTTAATTTGAAGATTTTAAAACGCGATTCTAAACGACCTTGTAGCGGCTCAAGCTCAGGATGCGAGGGTATTACATACAAATTAGGAAACGGAGTTTCATGAATGACTCCTTCTAAGCCTGCGCTGTTATTGCCGCCGAATAAAGACAAACTTAAACAATCCTTGAAAAAATAGGCAATGGTTTTATCGCTGTCAGTGACTTTTTGTCCTAACAGATATTGCGTGGAATTGCCCTGTATATCTAAATCAATCACGAGGGTGCGCTTGCCTTCAACGGCACTGATGGCGGCTAAATTACAGGTAATAGTGGATTTTCCCACTCCGCCTTTTTGATTAAAAATAACTCTGCGCATATTGTTGTCCTGTGAAATCAAGTAGATAAAGTGGGATTATAAAGTTTGCCTGTTGAATATCAAATACGAATAAAAGTTTTAGCGTGACAGGCAGGACATTCTGGAATTTCACTTGGAATTTTAAAGGCAATTTCTTTGCCGCATTCATCACAAATAAACGTTCCAGGGAAAGTAATGTCACCGCTGTGATAAGTATGTTTAGTAGCGAGTTGTTTAATTTTTTCCAGCTCTACACGGGTTTTATCTGCCACACTTAAAAACGCATCGAGAATGTATTTTTCAACGAGTTCTACATCAAACTTGAACCATTCAGTTAACGAATCATTATCCGCTTTATGAGATAAGCCATGTGCGGCGTGTTCAATATCGCGTTGAACGTAGCCAGACACCTTATCTAATTCAGCATCCGTCAATTCGCTGGTTTTGCTGGTTTTTTCTTTAGAAATCTCCAGTGCATCGGAAAAAGTATGCAGTGTTTCTTCCATAGTTTCATGCAAATGCTGCATGAATTCGCTATACGCTTTGATTAATTTATTTTTATTCATGGTAACTCTCCTTAAGGTTTAAACGTGTGGGGTATTCTAACGCTTTTAGTGAATAAAAACCGATAGTGTCACTATAAATACTTTTTAATTTTGTACCATAATGTAAATTAACAAAATGTTTTGTACACTTTTAACAAAATGTTTTGTACACTTTCACATTTTGTTTTGCACACTTTTTTTTCTAAAAAAATCACAGAAACCCGTTAAAACTTACCTGACTTTGGTCTATAAAATCATCGTTAAATAGCGATTTAATCTCGGTCTACAAGCGAGCATTAATCTTAATAGTTCGTCCCGCAGTTGTGTCGGACATCAGTAATACACCGCGTCCAGCCGTCATAGCACTGGTAGCTATCACTATGTAAGCTGAAGATAGACCAGAACTTTGAGAAAACAAAGTCACTCCTGTTACAAAAGACACGCCGTCATAAATCGCAAACCCTGCCGACAGGGTAATGACGGGGGATGCTCTTTTTTGTGCATAACTAAGTGATATTGCCACATAGCTAGTCTGTACTGTCCCTACCGCAAACGACTGGTTTGCTACGGACGTTAAAACCTCGTAATAATACCGACACAATTCCAGCTCTAGTGAGTAGGGTCGTTGCTCATACACGGTCGGAACACTGCCTTTTTCTAACTGCACCATACTCAGTGTTCCTGTGCCGAATTCAACGGTTAGATTTGATCCGCCCGCCACCATTGCTACCGTTCCAGAAGCCCCGTAACTTCCTAGTCCGAATCTCCCTTGTGCTGTGCCTGTCCATGACAGCACACAGGCGTTAGTCCCTAAGGGTAGGTTGTTTCCTTCGATAATTTGTAGCAGTGTGCCTGCGGTAATGGTTAGAGTGTTGATACCCATGCTAGCTGTAAACGTATAAGTACAGCCAGAGCTGCCTGCCTTCCAGCCGTCATGACCATAGACCCCCGCTGCCAGTGTCACTGTGCCTGAAACCGCATCTTGATTGATGGTAAAGTTGGGATTAATCAGGGCATTTTTACCCGCGCCTATCAATGACCCCACTGAGGTTTGCAGGGCGGTTATTTCAGCTTTGGCAGTGGCAAAATTATCTCGCACTGATTGGGTAGTGGGCGTTCCTGCTATCGGTTTGGTTGCGTCTATTGCAGATGTCATGAGTTACTCCAGAGTGATGTACCGCTATCCCACAATGACGAACCGCTATCCCAAATCACACCTGGGATAACGAAGTCATAAGCGGGGACTGTTGAAAGGTCTTGATCACCTGCGTCATAAATATTATAAGCAGGGAACTTTAATTTTATCGCCTTGCCCGCGTATTGCGGGTTATAGGCAAATTTGAATAAACTGTCATCACAACGCACGATTTTATCGTTAGTTACCGCGCCTTGAGTGCTGCCATACAAGCCTCGTCTAAAATAACTCAGGCTGTAATGTGATAGCGATGTTAGGGTGACATCACGGTAGGCAATAAACTCAGCATTGACTAGGCATAACGTAGCTAGTGAGTCTACGGAGGCTTGTGAAACACTGGATAACACCCCGTTGGATTGGCTTAAATTCACCGCTAACGTGCTGGCAGCATCAATCTCTGCACCTGCCGCAAACCCTGCGGTTAATACCCCCATTCGCGTGCTACCTGCGTGTGTTCCAATGCGATTATAAGAACTACCCGCGTCAATACTCAGGTAAATATCACAGCCCCCATATAACGCCTCTGAACTGGATACCGCACACCATAGTTCACTGCCACTTGCTGTTAAGCTAGCAGGGGCGGCAAAAATAACAGGGGTGTTAATATTGCCCACGACGGCGTTAGTATCAGGGATATTCGGACTACTGGGGGCAGGTGGATAAACGGCTTGATAGGCTTGACTGGAATAATCTTCTGCACTGATTTTAAGCTCAAAATCAGGGGTAATACTGATTTCTTTAATTACTACAGGATGATTAACCAAGCCTAGCGTTAGGTCATTAATCATTACTACGTCCATCGGTTCTAAATAAATATAGCGCATAGATAACGAGAATTCATAGCTGTTTCTAACCGCTAAATCGCGGTGCAATAATTGATTGGCTAGATTGCGGGCAACGGTGGCGTTGGTGATGGAATGTGCCTTTAAGGTCTCGGCAGGGCGCGTGCCAATATCAGCAATTGAGGCTTCGTCTTTCGCCTCGGCAATTTCAACATTATAGTCATTGGCACGGTTTAAAAATTCTAGTTTTAGGACGTTAAAACAGTCTACCGTTTTCTTGCGAGTAGGCTTGATAGTGGGCTGTCCTTGCTGGGCAATAAAATCATCACTGCTTAAGCTAATGCCCGTCACTAACAGGGATTCTGTTCTACTAAAAATGTGTAAAACCCCCCCTTTTACCACCGCATCGGCATTGGCTAAATTCAGTAGTTCAGTAATGAGTTCATTAGCCGCTTGTTGAGCTTCTAACGCAACACCAAACAGCACGCCGCTAGCCTCACATTCTGCTCTTAAGGTAGCGGATACTACTATTTTATTAGCAGAAAAGCCGCATTCCGTAGTCAATAAATGCGGGATTATGTCGCAAATATTAGCATCACTGCCTGTAACAGTTGAATACACACCAAACACCTCCACTGAGTGATTGCCAATTGAGGCAGTATCAGACAGCGGATAAGCACTGGCGGCTAGATACGCAAAGCCGCGTAGATTGACTGCTTTGGTGGGTTCATAAGTGGTTAAATAGCCCCACGGTGCTTGACTAGCCGTACCCACAAACACTGTTAATCCTGCTAAGGCAACGCTGGCATATTTCTTTTTATCGACCCAACATTGCCCAGTCCCTGCTATTTGCGTGGCTGCCAAGCCTAGCATTATCCCAGCGGTATAACTCCAAGTGGTATTGGTGGGTTTTTTCTTCTTACCACCCTTACCACTGGTTTTGATGGTTTCAACCACAGGATGGGCAGCAAAGTTGGAGTAAAAACACAGGGTGGGCGATACTCGCGCCCTGCCATAAACCAACGGAATAACATTGCCATAGCCTTGTGATTGAATCTTCATGCTGCCGACCATATCGGCTACGGTAGATTTGGTTTTTGCCCCGCCGAATAAGCTCATTAGGCAACCTCATTATTGGAGTCTACAACAGGGGCTTGGTGTTTCTTTAAAAGTCCACGTCGTGCCTTGGACTCCTTAGTAAAATCTGCTGTAAACACCGAATAAAAACGCACTTCACGCAAAGCCAACTCCCCCTGATCACCTAAATCCAACAACACCCCCTCATCGATTTTTGCGTGAATAATTGTGGGCCATTCAATCACGATAGCCGCGTGAGAAAAACACCGTCCATACTTCCAGACGGCAATATCACCCATTAATGCGTTATCTACTCGCACCGTATAACGCTTAATATTGCGTAAAAAGCGTTCATCACTGGAATGTAGCGCGAAGTCTTGCGGGTAACTATCAGGGGTATAACGCTCTATCAAGCCACAGTTAGCATACACTTCAATCAATAGCCGTCCACAATCAACCCCCGCACCTTTAACCGCGCTGGCGTGTCGCCACGGGGTGCGTAACCAACTCATTGCCTCGTTAACAATGGCTTGCCGTTGGAGTAAAGTAGCTTTAGCTGTTTTGTCATTAGTCTCGTCAATAGCTGAAGCTATTGGACTCCTAGTCTGGATCATGCTGACACCTCTGGAACGGGCATATATTCAAAGCCCAAAAACTGGGAGGCGTTGTTAAACCGAGAGGTACACAGGGCGCGGGATTTATCACAGCCCTGACTGATGGTAAAGGTATCGCCTGCGGTAGCAATAAAAGGAAATGGGTAGAGTGGCAATATCACCGCCACCCCTAATGAACCAGAATGCACTTTAACGGTTCGAGATAAGCCCGCATTCGCACCCGATGTAAAGATGATTCTTCCTAAGGCATAAATCCCCAAGGTAGTCGCATCAGCAAAGCTAATTTCACCCGTCGATATTGAGTCTATTACTGTTCGTGACACTGTAAATGCGGCTTTACTCAGTCCACAATGGGAGTCAAACAAAGTATGTGAGCAAGTGGGCTGGTAAATAAGGCGGGGGATTTGTACGTTTAAGCGCACCGAGTCAGAACTGACCGTTAACTCCACTAGCGATAGGTCCATCACCACATCACTAACGAGTCCCTCAAACAAATGAATAGCACCAGCAGTTGTATCATTGTAAGTGGGCATGACTGCCAATTCTATTTTAATGTGCGCGTTATCGAATCCCCCGATTAACGCAAAATTAGGCATTGATAACAGTCCAATTACACTGTCTTGATAACAGTGCAGAGTGACCTTACACTCATCAACACTTAATCCCGATGAAATGTTAATGTCGCTGCGTTCTATGCGGGTAGTGCCGACGATGTAATCCAGAATGCCCGTCGCTAATAAATCAGCCAAGATAATCACGTTATAACCGACATCATTAGGAATATAAAGGGTATTAGTAAGTGTGTCAGCAATGACTTGTTGTGGATCGCTAATAGACGTTGCGGCAACCATAGCTCCCGTTGCGGGATCAGCATAAGCGATATAGGTATCACAAGTAACGACTAACAAGCCGTTAGGCATCATACTCATGTATGTCGGAGAACTATATCCGTCATAACTTGCCAATACCAACCCCGTTATTTTATCAATCTTAGAAATAGAATTGGCGGCTTGATTAGTTACCCACAAATAAACACCATCGCTGGCAATACCTTGTACGCTAATGCCTGTAGTCATGATAATAGTTGCCAGATTAGCATCCACTTTGTAAAGATTGCCTGCGGAAAACCACAAGTTCACCCCGTCCCAAAACAAGCAACTGAAGGCTAATGGGGCGGCTATTATTCGACTGGCAACAATGACTCCATTACCGTCAAGCTTGTATAAAAATCCCTCTGAAGTCATCACATAGACATAGCCAGCCCCTACCTCAAGCTGATAAGGAAGACCGGTAATAGCGGCATCCGCTGTTAATAAAAATGCTCCAGTCTCGCTGTACTTCGCTACTCCCCCTCCGCCCCACGAATCGAGAAGCACCCACAACGCGCTGCCGTCAAACTTAATTCCATCCGCCCTGACCCCGTTGCCTATGCCTATATTTGCTGCCCCTGAGATAAGCGTACTAATTGTCTGAGTGGCTTTATTAATCGCATAAACTGCCATACTGCCACGAACAAAAACGGTTGTACTTGACTGAGTTGCCAGCCAAGGACGGTTAGCAGAAAGCGTCACAGGCGCAGGAACGGGCGCACCGATTCTAATATCCCCATCCCCCGAAGTCAGTCGTAACACAGTACCGTTAGCCAAAGTAATGGTAAACAACTCAGCAATGATAAACTCATAGCCTGCCAGTTGTGCCATCATGCCTGAAGACAAGGATTTCATAGTTTAGCCGCCATACTGCCTTTGAATTTAATCTCACTGCAATCATATAAACGGTCAGCAAATTGATTGTATTCCAGTGAGTCTTCTAAAAACACACAACGATAATAGGCTGTTCCACTCCACATCATCACGACACCCGCCGCAGGGGCAGTAGCAAAAGTAACCAATCCAGTGGCACTGATCGTGTAATGCGTGCCTAGGGTTTGCAATACGTTATTCAAATACAACAACGGACTACCTGCAACGTTATTAACTATCTCTTGATAAGGAACAGCCCAAAAGCGCAATTGAAATTGGGTAGTTAAGCCATTGCCGATATTAAACGCGTTAGCCACCGCTACGCTTTCTTCATCAGCATACAAAAACGAATCAAACGAGCCACGGCGGGCTTTAAAGAAGTTCATTAAGGTGTCTTTATCGGCTTTAGTCAGCCATTGATTTGATAAAGTGAACTCATAAACAGGGTGTTCATACAAACTAATGCGCACATCGCGCCCTGTTGGGGGGCTATGAACGATATTGTTAAACACGGGCTTCTTTTTAGAATCCCATGCATAGCCGCTCAGTGTGGAAGGAAAAATAAAATTGCTCATTAGTAGATTCCCGTCTCAATAGTTACCTCATCACCACTCAACTCCTCATACTGAACGCGCCATGCGTCAAGGTCTAGCTTAAAAGGATGACGGCAATGGTCTTTGCAAAATAGCCGATAATGTACGTTAAAACGGTCACAATAATCGACGACATAAACCGTTGAATGGTTGTACTTGCATCGCCATAAACTGTGCGGCTGAGGAATATCATGATTCATTGCTTAATCGTCCTAAAGTTACGGTTTTCAGCTCTCAACACCTTGGCTAAATCATCTTTATGAATAAAATCCCCGCCTTTGGTATTAATCACCACCGAGCCGCCTGAGTTGCGTGACTGCTGTTTTTGCTGGGTTTGCATCATGGCTTGTTGCGTGGCTAAGGCACTGGACGCAGTAACTGCTAAGCCCACACTTGCCGCGCTATCAGTTGGATTCGCTTGTACAGGCAAGCCAACATTGCCGATCCCGCCATTGGTAAAGAACTCACGCATCGGGGCGGCAATGGTGGCAGGGAGAATGGTTTCGTTTTTATGCACTAAGTTCAAGCGGTCTTGAGGAACGTCCCATTCACCGCCAGCGGATGACATTAAGCCACCAAACGCCATTACCCCAGCAAAGGCTACCGCCGCCGCAATCGGCGCGATAATAGGGCCTACATAAGGAATCCCGACCATTGCATCATAAGCCCCCGCCGCTGCCGTTGCTGCTTTAGTGGTGATTTTTGACATTCCTGATGTTAATTCAATCGCCTTACTTTCAGCCGAGGCAGTTGTTTCTGCTGCAACCCGTGATTGTGTGCCTACAATTGTTGCCCCTGTTTGAGCGGCTTCACTGGTTGTTTTTAACGCTGCTTTACTGGTTTCTTTCGCCCCAAAGCCCAGCAACTCCCACAACCAATGGGCTGCCGAATCAATCGCCATATTTGATAATGAACTAGCATACGATAAGACGATAGACTGAAAGGCATTCTTCATGCCCTGTTTTAAGGTAGTCGTGCCTTGCAAAATCCCTTGAATCGTTGACCCAAACGCCGATTTAATCGGGCTAAAAGCGGCAGTAAATGACTTTTGAGAATCCAACGCCATTTTATGATTATTAGCTTTCATGTCCGCCGCAAACTTATTGGACGCTGCTTTTTCTTTGCTATACTCCTTAGTTTTACCGACGGTATCCCCATCGGCTAATAATGCCCGTCTATCTTGAGAGGCTTTTAAGGCAATCTGATAACGCTGCGCTTCAAAGGTACGTTGTTTTTCTAAAAACTTACTGTTGGAGAGTTGACCTAATTCCAATTGTTGCTGGGCTTCGGTTTCTGCTACCTTGACCAACTCTAGGGCGGATTTTTCCTCAAGGTCAATTTCGTCTTGTTTCGACTTGGCAATCTCCTTCACCATCTCAGCATCACCCGTTTTTTTAATGGCGAGTAATTCATGCTGTAACTGACTGAGTTCTTGAGTGAGCTTGGCTTTATTGGTGGTGAAATCCGCTTCAATCTTAGGTAGTTCTTCGGGGGTTGCAGTAGCTTTTTTAGCGGAATATTCTTTTTCAGCAAGGGCTAGTCTAGCTTTAACAGCGGTAATACTGGCTTCTATGCCTTTGGCTTCGGCTTTTATCTTGGCTTCATAAAAGTGTTGTGTCCCTGCGATAGATTGTTCAGTCAGTTGCTGTTCATTCGCGCCGCTGCCTTTGCCTCCACCATAAGAAGCCATAATGTTTTTAACATAGCCCCCTGTTTGATTCTTCCACGCACTCGCAGGCGCATTACGATCTGGATTGCTCATGTATTGCGGGTTTTTTGCCAGATAATTTGCCCCGCCATCACCACCGTTATAGGCGGCTAACGCCAAATCCAGCCGTCCACCATACTGCCTAATCTTTTCGCCCATCATCTTGGCTTGGGCTTCAATACTGGCAATCGGGTCTGATCTATCGCTTAATCCGTATTGTGTCGCAGTGCCTTTGATAAACTGAGAGAATCCATAAGCCCCAGCCGATGAACCAACGTTAGGATTAAAACTGCTTTCCTGCTTAACCTGCGCTCTTAATAAATCCTCAGGAACACCATGAGCTGCCGCTGACTGCGTAAATCGAGACTGTACCGCCTCATAATTAAAACCGTGTTTTTGTGAGGCAGCCTTAATTTCATTATCAAACTTACCACTACTACCACCTACCGTACCTTCATCCTTTAAGCGTTTAAGTTCCTCAATAGCGGTCTTAGATTCGGCTTGTGCTTTCGCCAACTCCACATCAATGCGGTTTTTTTCAATCTCAAACTGGGCAGATTGCTTACTTTCTTGCAACTTTTCGGCGTTATCAGTGCCTTTAATACCCAACAATCCCCGTTGAGTTTCAGCATCGGCAATCGCTAGCGTACGCTTGTTTTCAAGCTCAGTGAGTTCAGCCTGTAACTCAGGGGCTTTAGTTTTCTTGCCTGACAACTCACTGGTTTTTATCTTTGCGGCTTTCTCAGCATCCAAGCGTTCTAGCGTTAGTTTTAAGCTTTGTTCGTTATAATCCCTATCAATTTGTAACTTCTTAGCAGAGTCTTTACCTGCACTGGCAGTCGCTAACTCATAGGCGTTCTTAGCGAGCTGTTCTTTAAGTTTAAAGTCACTTTCAAGGCTTTTCTCATTGGATTTAGCTTGCGCTTCAGCAATCTTGGGGTCAACCTTACCCGCGTTCTCTAAGGCTTTTTGCGCCCCTTGAATGGCGGATAATTTAGAATCATAAGCGGCAAGCGTGACCCGCTCTGCATTAATCGCGGCTTCGATAGTATTAGCATCGCCTGTCGAACGTTTTAATTCTTCAATTTTGTAACGGATTTTATCAATATCATTTTGGGTTTCTTTTAACGCAGTTGGCAAGGACTCAGGAGCTAAGGTAGAGGCATCAAAATTCTTGGTTAAGTCGAGTTTCTTTTCTTTGTTAGTCTCAAGATGTTGTTCTGCTACCGCTAAACGCTCTTGTAATACCTGCCGTTTATCCACATTTTCAACAATATTGCCAAAGTGAGTAGCGGCTTCAAGGTCTTTGATTTGTTGCTTAATTGACTCAATACTTTTTTCAGTCTTGGAAAAATCAATATCAACATCGGCAAGCGTGAGCTTTTTAACTTCATCATTCATTAAGCCCATTGCATCAGATAAAGACTTAGCTTTTTGCGCGGCTTGACCTTCTGCGTCGGTGACTTTGTTTAAAATCTCATACATACCCCACAAGGCAAGCACTGCTACCCCTACCCAACCGCCTACAAAGGAAAAGGCGGCTTTAAGCGCAGCACCCAAACGGGTCACCACCACGCCACTGGCAGTCGTTACAGCGGTTAAGGCAACGGTGGCTTCTGTTTGTGCAGCGGTTTGTGCGGTGTATTGCGCTCCTAGCGTGGACATCTTGCCCATTAACACCGCCCGTTCTGCTAAGGCGGCATTTAATCGATACACCGCATTACCGTGTGCCGTTGTGCCAACAGTGGCGGCTTCTTCCGCCCTTGCTGCCGATACCTCAGCTGTTACCAGTGCTAATTGTTGCGCAGTGGCTTGTAGATCTGCTTCCGTTGCAATGCGTTGGTTAGTTGCTGATACCAGCGTTAAATCTGCATTAGTGATTAACGCTGCGTTATGGGCTTGTTCAACGGCAATCGCGCCTGCTTTAGCCGTGCTGTAATTTGCTAATGAACCCAGTACCTTGCCCGCCATCGTTGCCGCAATGCCAGACAGCAACACAATAATGGCATCGCCATTGTCCTTAATCCAACCATAAGCGGATTTACCCACATCCACCGCACCCACAGCGGCACTGGCAACTGGCTTTTCCAGTGTTCTAGCCATTTCTATATAGGCGGTGTTCACATCGGCATAAGACGCGGTAATTGTCCCTGCCGACCGTGCTGCCGCGCCTTCATAGGCTTTCATGGCTTGCACCATCTTAACGCCAAACATCTCGCTGGTAATCTGTCCTTCACCAACCAGCTTACGCAATATCCCTACTGATTCAAGACCAAAGGCTTTTGCTACCTCATTACCTAAGCCCGCTAACGGTTCAAAAATTTGGTTCATTTCGGCGGTTTGAACAGTCCCCTGAGATAAAGCCTGAGATAGACCATAGAGAGCCTGAGAGGTAGAGACTGCACTTGCCCCCGTTTTAGACATCACATTACTGAAACCTTCCAGTAACTGCATGGACTGTTGACGGGTAATAACCCCCGCTTGCTCCATGACTAACAGCTTAGAATAGCCATCGGTTAATTCTGATACTGACTTATGATGACGGTGGGCTAAATCAGTTAGATAGGCATCCGACGCGGCATAATCGTCATTAGATTTTGTTAATCCAGACAAGCGCAGCCGCAAATCTTGAATGACTTGCACGGTATCGACTAACTTATTGGCAAAGGCAACCAATGCACCGATAGTAAATAAACCTACCAGCGTAGACTTAATGCCCATCAATCCAGACTCAGCTCCGACAGCACTGTCTTTTATACCGTCTAGTTCCTGCTTAACCCGTCCACCACCCAGATTAAGATTGCCAGTGCGTGAACCTAAGTTACCCAGCTCCCGCTCCAACTCCTTAATCTTGTTTTTCAGTTCATCGGCATTGCTGGTTAAGTTCACCCCCGCGCCGCTGTTCAACAAGTTCAACTGGTTTTTTAACTCCAGTATTTTGGCTTTGAGAGCATCGGCATTGCTGGTTAAATTCAGATTGCTACCTCCCGCCCCTAACGCCCGCAGGGTGTCTTGCACCTCTTTTAATCGGGCTTTAAACTCGTCTATCAGAACCGCGATTTTGATGTTTATTTTTAATTCAGACATGATAAATACTCAGTATGACAGGAGTCCAAAACAAGTTTTGGGCGTTTCTTTAGTTTCTTTAAAAGCCCACGTCGTGCTGTGGACTCCGTTGTTAATGGTGAGTGGGTTGAGTTGCTAGATACGCCTCAACCTCATCTTCCAGAGTACGCGGTTTTGAATAGTCATAGCCCAGATAGGCAGCGACTAAGGAGTCAACGGTGGGGGCGTTATTTAATGACTCGGATAACGCGGCTAATCGACTGACGGTCATGGTGGTATCGACGGTTTCCCATGTCCACCCTGTTTGCCGTATGACCCGCCAATACAGCGCGTCCCAGTCTGTTGATTGATTAGAAGAGGATTGTGAGCCAGCTGTGCTGTGTTGTTGCAAGCCGCAAATAGCAGGAATTGCCGCTAACAGGGCAGTAATTTCGTTAGAACTTGGTGGTGGCAATTTCCACACCTGCCACCAAAAGTGCTTAAATTTAGCTACATTGTCTTCACCTATTAACGACGTTAGGATCAGTTGTATATCACTGACCAGATTAAAATCAGATTCGCTAGGATTGTTTAAGCGATTTAATGCGGCAAGGATGTTTTTTAAGTCTTTGAAAACAGGTTCATTGATAATAAACGAACGACCGCCTAAGTTAACTGTGGGCATGGTTGCATCCTAAAAATCAGGAGTCCAATAGCTTCAGCTATTGCCGATAGACAAAAAAGCTGAAGCTTTTTGACTCCAAAACTTAACTATTAAAATACCGAGTGAATACCGTCTTATCCTGCGGATTCGCTAACACCGCTAAATCATATTTAACCGAGGTAAAATCACCGTTTTTCACCCCCATTGATTGATCCTTAATCACACAGCGGGGAAATTCATAAGTAATAGACACACCTAAATACACGCCTGACGTGATAATGGCAGAATACTCAGCGGTTGCGCCGACATTACGATTATGTACCACCACCGTTTTACCCGTGGTGATGCTGTACACATAGTTTCTAAAAATCGGCTTACCGACATCTGCCGCTGCATACACATATACACCTAATGCACTCACGGTATACTGCCCCGTGATAGGCGCGGAAGCCACGCGAGTTAATTGTGAACCTGCATCCGCACCACCCGTCGCACCAAAGAAAATCCCACCATCACTGACAAACGACCCCGTTGCAGGGGGAATAATGGTATCGGTAAAGGGGGTGGCAGGAATAGCAAAGGCAGTCCCATCGGAATACACTTTCTTCTGCCCTGAGGTAATCGCTTCAGCATCCCCCAAGTTCAAAGCGCGGGCATTGTGAATATTGTTAGTGAACGACACTTCCATAGTGCGCTTACCCGAAGCCGCCGCTAAGGAATACTGGCTTTGCCCCTCATGCACCTTGACATCAAACTTACCGTTGATATTGAAATCGATACACGACGGCATCAGTAAAGGCGTGGGGACGCTAACAATCGCCCCATCCGCGTCATAAGTAGGAGTCAGAATGACTGACCCCGTACCAAAAATAAATCCATCAGACATTACGCTTCTGCCTTGCTAACGTTGTTAGCGATTGGTTTGAGTTGAACAGGGGGAACGACGGTAAAGCCTTTACCCCACAATGATGAGCTAATTAAGTCATCGGGTATTTCTACCTGATCACGGTCATTAACCGCAAACGAACGCCCATGTAAATGAACATCGCCTGTAAAGCCCTTTGGTACTTGTAATTTCATAAAATCACCTTGGAGTAAAAAAGCGTTAGCTTTTTTAGTTTAAATAGCCAATAGCTAACGCTATTGAACTCCTGTTAAAAAAATACTGCTAACCCACTGACCACCCAACACAATGCCCATCGCTCTAGGAAAAACCAGCCCGTGGGTTAGCACTATTATTTATCATGATGACGCTTTAAATAATCCAAATACGCACTGTGGCGGATACTTAGCCACGACAACAGTAACAGCAGGAATACCAGCAATACAGACGCCGCAATTAAAAAAATAACGGCTAGCGACATACTACTGACCGATCGGTAATCAACTGACAACGCGCACTGTGACATAACACCCCAGCAAACAGCACAGGTTGACTGTCTAACACCGCAAAGCCAATCTGTGCCTTGACTGCCTGCTCGGTGTAGGAAAGATTGACCGCTTGCCCTGCAATCTCAACGACTGGATTAAGCATTGCTACTCGAAACACTGCACGCATGGCATCCAATAACGTATCAAATTCAAGCTCGGAGGCAGTAGTATCATTCACTGCTAAATAGCCCACTATTGACCAAAATGACTGCTCGCTATTCGCTTGTGAATTGAGTAGCTTTTCAGCCACTGACGCACGCTGCACAAACCAGCCGTGTAATCGCCCATTGTGAAAATACAAATCGGCTAACTGCTTTTCACGATCCGCATAACGTTGATAAGAATGCACCGTACCAATGTTTGGTACGGTGTTCAATTGGCTAGTAATCCAGTTGCGTAGCTGTTGATGCATAAATCACCTCGTTTCCGATAATTAACGATACCGATTTGAATGGCTAAAACGGTCTTGACCACGGCTGTTTTGTAAATCCAAATCCACCACTGCTGACGAGGCAATCAGCTTCTTTTCTTCCACGCCTAACTCACTAAAATAACGTTCACGGTAGTTTTTCGCTAAACGGGCATAATCAGCGGATTGTGAATTGCGCTGAACATGATCTGCTTGAATAGTGCTGTCACTGGCACTGGCATAATAAGACGATAATTGATCACAACACCACGCCGCCGCCCAACACACCACGCCTTCACGATACAAAGAATTAATAGTATCGACTAGCGTTGTCACTGTGTGAGGTACGCAGTAAGTTAGTCGCACTGCTGAATCAGGCGTAAAAAGAAACAATAACCCAATGCCTACAGGGTTTTGATACAAGCAATATTTCTCTGGAGTCATCACAATAGGTGGGAAGCTCCCTATTGGGTATTCAACGCTAGCAATTGAGCTAATGCCTAACGTCCAATCGACTGGAAGAGGCAACATGTTTGTGTTGTTACTCGCTAAATCGACCACTTTTGACAGTGGAAAATCACACGAATAGCGCACAACCGCTAGTTGAATCGCCTTATCAATATCCGTTGTGGTGATGACAGCATTGTCATCACGCACCAATCGACTGAGTAAGGTTTGATAATCGCTTAACATAAATCACCTTGTAACTGCTGGAGTTCAATAGCTTCAGCTATTGCCGATAGACAAAAAGCTGAAGCTTTTTGACTCCATTATTAAGCAACAATACCCGCGTAGAAACCCCGATAATCAATCACTGCACCGCCATAGATATGGCGAATCTTGTAAGTAATATCATCATTACTAAACAATGAGCCTTGAGTCGGTAGATCTTGAACAAACAACTCAGGTTCTTCAGTACCGTTATAAAAGCCCAACTCGATAAGTGGAGCTTCCATCTTGTCAGCGGTCGCAAACCAGTTATTGGTATCGCTCCAATAATCGACTACATGAACCTTAGGCTTGCGAGACTGCACAAAGGATTCATCTAAGTTAGTGGTACGGACAAACAAATTGAATGCCATTTCTTCCAATTCAGCAGGGACATACAAATGGCGTAAAACCAGCCCTAGTTTCTTAGCACTGTTGGCTTCTGCTTGTTTCTTAACCGCTAACCGCGCCGCCGCAAAGCTAGTGGCATCCAACGCCGCTGTGCCTAAATTGCCATGCGAGACCGCATGAAATAACGCCACCGTGTCATAAATAGCGGCATTGCTTGCCATAAAATCTAGCACGAACTCATACAAGGTGCGTTTTGCCGCCACTGCCAACCGTTGTGGGACTTTACGAATCGCACCCACATCATCATTCGCAATGGTTTCAAGGGAAATAGTTTCTTTGCCACCGCGTTTAGTAATTGCGTAAGTGGACTTTTCATCACTGGGTGAAGTAAGTGCGGTGTAGGCGGCGTTTTCAGCCACAGCTGGAAGATTGCCATAGCCGCCCATACGAGTGCGTTCTTGCGTTCTAAAATTGCTGATCGGTACGACATCCACTAAATCCTGAAAATCGTTATAATTTTCCAGCGCGTTATAATCACGCACCATCGCACGAGTAATCGAGTTACCCAAAATATTGCCAAAGGTGGCGGCTGAAATCGCTTCACGAAAGGATTCTTCACTACCCAGTGCTTCTTTTAAACGGCGAGTATCACAGTTTTGAATCAAGCCTGTCACGCCACTGTCACCCGTCATTTCGACATAACATTCACGAAAGGACTTAGCGCGTTTGGAGCGATCAAAGAAATCATCAAACATCGCAGTGACTTTTTCAGAACGGTCTTTGCCCATTTCAACGTGGGTGTCACCCAAGCCTTTGATATGACCTGATTCAGTGAGTTTTGTTAATACAGACCGCTCGGCATCAATGGCTTCACGCACTGATTCCAGCGTTAAACTATCAGTGGCTTTAAACTGCTTTAACAGTTTTTCAGACACAGGCGTGGGCAGTTTTGCCGCTGTTAATAGCGCGTTGATTTCTTGCGCTTCCCAATAACGCCCTTTTTTGTCATCTTCAAGCGTTTCGTTATACGCCGCTAATACAGCGACTGGATCAGTGGTATCCAGACCTTTAGGCATATTTCCATCATTGCCTACTTGAATGAATGCCAACATTAATTGTAATAAATCCATTGTTCCGCCTTGTGGTTGTAGTTGTGGCTCTAGCTGATTAGGAGCTACCGCCTCGATTAAATTGATTAGTTGCCCGCCTGCCCCTGGTTCGATAATCAAATCCACGGAATGGACTTTGACAAACTTGGTGGCTTCACGCAGACCGCCGCGCTGTTGAGTCAGCCCATCGGCATCAATCGAAAAGCCGAATAGCTCCGTCATACCGTTGTCGTAGGCTTCTTTGAGCTTAGCAACCACGTCACCCGCTGAAGCGAATAACGTCAAGGTGGCTTGAATTTCGCCACTGTCTACGCCTTGACCTTCAATGAAGCGCGGTTCTGTTAGCTGTCCAATCAATTGAGAAAACGACTTGCCTTTACCTTGAATGTGGTCAGCATCGGACTTAGAAAACACCCGCGCCTTGTCAAATAAAGACACCGACTCACGCAACACCCGATCAGGGTAAAAGTTGTTATTGCCAGACTTGCCAGCACGAATAACGCGAATGGTATATTTCAAGCCTATCTTGCCATCGGTATCGGCAACGGCTTCAATAAAATTAGATTGAAGCATCTCTAGCCACCGTGATTTTTTGACCGTTTGTCGTGACTACGACCACCTTGTCGCCATAGTCTTTAAATGCTAAACAGTCGTCGAGATTTTTATTAACTAATAACGCCGCCTGTTCTAAGGTCGTTACCGCGTTGCCTTGTTGCTTGGGTTTGGGTTTGGGTATTTCTGCCATGAGAGTTTCCTAACTAGGACGAGTGGCAAAAGAATAAAACAACACGCACGACAAAACACCTAGGCATACAGTCCTATGGACTCTTTGAGTTGGAATTTTGTAGGTTGGGTAGAGCGATAGCGAAACCCAACATTCAATATAACAGCGTTGGGTTTCGTGCCTCAACTCAACCTACACGTTATTATTAGGGTAATAATAGCAATTGTGCGAAGTTTAACGGGGGTTTAACGGAGTGTTAAATGAAAACTAATGCCAGTGTATAGCATTGCAGGGAAAAAGCCCTAAAAATGACTTAAAAACAAAAATGGAGTTCAATAGCTTTGGCTATTGCCGACACGAAAAAAGCTAAAGCTTTTTTACTCCTAGAGTATGCCTAAATAATCTTCTATCACCTCAATCACGTCCTGCTCCCAAGTGACAGGCAAATGCTCAGTAGGCATAAATTGCCGTGCGGGAATATCGCCCCATAAATGCCCGAACTGTGCTTTTGTGCCACCGAAGTTCATCATTGCCGCTTGCTTGGCATTCGTGCCTATTTCCACTGCTGCGCCTGTCATCTGATAAGCAATGGAATCGCTTAACATACCAGTATCCATTAATGGTACATGGCTGTGGTTAGTCCGCCGTGAGATAGTGACAGGGGATAATTGTTTCCAAGGCGACCCTTCAGGGGTTTTTAAATCCACAAAGGTTGATCTAATCAACTGATTCACTGTATGTCCAATAGCCGTTAATACAGGGTCAAGATGATCGGATCGATGAACCAACTGTGCTAATAGTGCGTCAACCTGTGCGCTATCGATGGTAATAATCAGATTAGTCATGTTAGGAGAGTTCAAACATTGGGTTCAGCAAGTAGCATCGTAGGTTGGGTTGGTGCTTTTCCAACCCAACGTTTACCGCATAATGTTGGGTTGCAAAAAATGCAACCCACCCTACGCAACTTAATCATCAAAAGGAGTAATATAAAGCATAGAGCTTTCATACTGAAAGCCATTATCACCCTTAACAGGTTCTCTATGTAGGTTCTTACCTACCCATAAATCATTAGGTATTTCCACAGGAAAAGCCTTACAGCGTCTATCTTTTAGATAATGCTTACACCCTAAGCAATTAGCATCATGCGTATGAATCATAATAACCTGCCTTCTAATAATTGATAAAGTTCAAGTACATCATCATCTATTTTGTTTCCTAACATTATCTGCACAAACGTTTCTGCAACAAATTCTCCTTGTGACTCCATTGCATACTTACTAACCTTAGCGGCTATTATTGTCTGACTTGGAGTCAGCATAGTTGTAAGATAGTCTATATATTGCGTTTGCGCCTGTAGATAATGCGTATTATGTCCTAACTCATGAAGTATCGCATGATGAGAGTCGCCACTTGACCAATAGCCATCCTCATATTCTTTTTTTGCACTTTTAGCCGCATCGTCCCAATAGGAATCAGAAGGATGAATATACAAATAGGTTTGTTTTGATTTCTGATTAAAAGTAAATGCAGCAGGTACTTTACTCAGGTCTTTGTTTAATTGTTTTTCCCATTTTAAAAACTGATTATCATCAGCCAACACATTATCAGGCAACGGCAAACCACGCTGTTTAAACTCAGACAATACACTATTAGTCTCATTGGCTAACTCCAGCCTACCGCCATAATTAACCTGTTTAACACCATAGTTCAACGCCAGTTGCTGTGCATTAATAAGCTCTGTGGCTTTAACAAAAGCTTGCTTTAACGCAGGATTCTGACTATCTGCCAAGCGTTTAATAACCGCCTGTTCAACACCCACACTCATTACATCCGCATTCATCACATCAACACTATCCCATGCAGTATCACGCATTGGATCTTCAGTCTCTATCTTATGCAGTCCTTGACCATTCGCCGATCTAGCAATCGCTTGTTTTTCAGTGAGGGAAATTAACCGACATCGACAACGATACACACTGCGACTAAACCAGATACGCTTCCAGATTGGATCATCAATCTTACGAATAACACCATCATTGGCTTTATGACTAGGACGCGTACGCGAATCATTGATGGCATCGTACATCAGATAGCCGTGGGTGGATTGATTAGCCAAGGCTTGTTGCCAATGTCCATGATTATAGGCTTGCTGAATATTGGTTCTAAAGATATTGTCTAGCCGATGTTTAGGTAAACCCAAGGCTTTAACATCAACGTGTTTTTGCCACTGGGCAAACGTTCCGCCATTCTTTAAGTGATTGGTTAAGGAATCCAGCACGGCTTGCAATTGGTCAACTTTGGTAATATTGGCAATGGAAAAGGCTAACTGCCGATGTATGCCTTGTAACTGGCCATAATAAAGTTCAGGCAATACCACGCCACGGCTAGCCATTTGTTGTATGGCTTCATTGAAGGGTAGATTAAAATTAATACTAATTGGAGGCATCGTCTTCTACCATTTCAACAACTGCCGACACTGTTATTTTTACGCCACACCAAGGACAAAACCAGTCCTTTTTTTTGTTCATTGGTGCATCGGCAATAGACCACCAGCCTTGACAGGGTGGGCATCTAAAATGGAATAAATTTTCGATGGATGGATTAGAGTCAATTTGCATTAGCAAAGCCCAACAAATCAGCCGCAAAGGTAGCGCGTTCTAACACGGTTCTAAATTCTTCTGTGTCAGATTCACCAAATAACGCCGCCAGTCTATCCGCTAAATCCTCATAAGAACTGGCTGCTTTAATACAGTTATGAATATCGTCTGCACTAACAGGCGAGGCTAAAGTAGCTAGCACATTATCCGCTAGGTTCTCAATGATCTGTTGGTCGGCAGTAAATTTAGTGGGAGCGACTTTAGTCGCGGATAAATCCGCTCCTACCGCTTTTGTTCCCACCGCTTCTGTCATTTTCTGATTTAAACCTGTTAGGTTTTCTGCTACAGGCTGTTCAGCAATCGCCGCCAACTCTTTCTCAGCATCAAACTTCACGCCTAACTGCCCTGCAATCGACTCAATAACCGATATACCCGTCTTAATCGACAGCAACTTATCAGTCACTGCTAGACTCACTGCTTTAGTCACCTGCTCTAATGCCGCTGCATAACGGGTGGTGTCTTTCGCTATCATTTCAGGAAACTGCACCACAAAATCATACACTGGATCGGTTAAATCAGGCTCACGCCCTGACTGTGCCAGCTCCCATTGCCGTATCACATACCGCCCCATTTCAGCCAACATATAACCGATAAAGGCTTGCCGTAAGGACATCACCTTAAAGGTAGGGTCGCCCATGCTTTCACTGGTTGAGCGATTGACATCACCGCCACCGCCAAACCAATGTTCGGGTATGGTTGCCCCACCTAAGACGTGATTACGAAACAACTTGGCACTGGTTTCAGAATCACTGGATTCTAACGAAGGGCTTTCGGCTTTCCACGTTTCAGCATCATTATGAACCCGAACCGACCCTGGTTTAGGTGCGCGAATGGAGGCGGCTTTTTTCTTGACCTCGTCATCATTCGCACCCGTCAGCGTGACATCCCACATAAAGGCGCGTAGAAACTGCACCCTGTCCAGCTCACCAAACAGAAATTGGTCGTAAGAATCTAACCAGTCAATCTGTGACAATAAATCAGATCGCCCACGCCGCCCACTTGCCAGATCGTTAATTTTGAAATAGAAACAATCACCATCGGTAAAGCTGTCACGAATAGCAATCGTACGCTGGGTAAACATCTCGTCTTCAGCCCCATTGACGATAACCTTAAACCGCTTGGATACGCCTTTTTTAGTCAGGTTGGTGATAATCCCAATCGGCTGTTCAGTGTTATCAGGATCAACCACCACCGTTGCAATCAAACACGGATCAAGATAACCCAGCCGCACGGCCCCGCTGTATTGATTCACAAAAGTGGGATAACACTGTTCACCATACATGGACAGCTCACGAACCTTTTTAACCAGCTTAATGTCCATCAAGTTGACGGGATGATTCCAAAAATCCGTTAAACATTTCTGAATAAGCTCATCATCGGCTTTAAGTTTAACGCCATCGGCTAGAATGTAAGCAATAGGCAATTCAATTAAACGGTTTGCCAGCGTGTTGGACTCCCATAAATACGCCGCTAAGTCCTGCATACGGCGTTGATTCATCGGCAATAAATCACGCAGGGCATCACCGCTTAAGGGTCGCCAGTCGGCATCATCTTTATCTATCATTTCACCAATACCCGAATAGGCTTCACGCATCGGTTGTGGTAATGGGTCGTTTTTAATGGCTTCAACAAACCAAGTAAGTGGATTTTTCATTATTTTGACGTGCCTACTTTTTTGTCATAAGACCTCATGCCACCTAAACCCAGCATACCCAGTAAAATTTGCAGTGTTATCTCAGCATTAAGTACAGGAAAAGTGCCTGCATAATCAAAGAAAACTACGGCAATAAACCGCCCTAATGGCTCAATAACAGCGGCATAAGCTAAGCCAGCCCCACATATCCAGCCTATGGCAGGTCTCCAGCCTCCGACAAACACGCTAGTGCTTGCCGCTTCCACTTTATTGACCTCAACCTGAGCAAGCATACTCGCGTACTCATTCTGCATTTCAGTCAATGCCGAGTTAATTTTCCCTTGTATCTCGATATTGGCATCAGGGGCGATTTTATTCGTGATGGTCGTAATTAAATTACTCCCTGCGGCAATGGCATCATCAATTCCAAACATGGCAAATCCTCTCTTTAAATAGTTAACTGATGTTACGCATGAAAAAGCAATAACAAAAATATTCTTGTGCGTAACATCAGCAAAAATCAATAGTCCAAAATATTGGCAAACGCTCCAGCGTTGCTTATCAAAAGAAGACGCTGGAGCGTCAACGGCTGCATTCCACGCTAGAGCGTTGGAACGATGAAAAACCTAGGTTTGTATTCTAACGACCAAACGGCGGCGATTGTTCATACTGTCAGGTCTATAAGTATCATCGTCCTCGGCAACATCAATAGTCTCGCCAGCCGACGGATTGCTTAAAAAACTGGCAAAATAAGCCAGTGCTTTTGAAATAGCACTGTCACCATGCCGTTGATTCGCGCCTGTTTCCGTCTTGGCTTTCGGTATGCGAATAATGCCATTAATGACTTGCAAGGCGCGTAGATCATTCAGCTGATCATCATCGGCGGGGATAGTTAAGGTTGCATCTTCAAACGCGCCTTTAAACTTAGGCATATTTTCCAGATACCAGCTTTCGGATAACTTGATTTCTTTAATACGATTAGAGCCGTAACGATGACGGGCTTGCTCGGCTAAATACATCCCATTGCCGCCCGCATCCAGCGCACCACCGATTAAATTCGGCAATCTATCGACAATATAAAACAACACCTGTTCTTGTTGACGAAAGGGAATATTGCGCAGTTCCACGCTAAACGGCACGGTTCTATTCAAATTCTGTTCTATAGTCATTGGGTCAATGACTGTTAAATCGCCTAGTCGTCCAAAATCTTCACCAAACACATGACGGCGTGTAGGGTCTAGTTTTTGCAAGGCAGGGAGTAGGTTTTCAGTACACCAATCACGCACTTCCGCTTCACGCAAATGCTCAGCCCACTCGTTAAAACTGTTATCTTTTGACAGCCGAAACACGGGGTATTCTTTGCTCATCCGCGCTTCAATCAACACTCGACTTAAGGCTGCACCACCCGATTGTGATGGAATACAAAAATACTCTTCATCAGCGGCTTCTTTGCTGGGTGAACGCTTGATTAACTTGGCTTGCCAGTCCTCTTCAGCCGCTTGACTCCACGGCTTGTTATTAACAAAACAAATGCGTTTAAATAAACCATCGGCAAGTGCGTCACCCAAGGTGATTCGATGCACAGAATAATCATTACGCCCTGCTCTGGCATCTTGAATGGTTTGATTGAATTCGTTATCCACGCCATTGTGGGTGCTGATAATGCGGACGCGATTGCCCCACATTGTGAGTGCAATCGCGGCTTTTAAAATCTCATGTAGCGAATCTTGAAAGCCTGCCTCATCAATCACCACATCGCCTTGCATACCGCGTAAATTAGACGGTCTTGAAGACAAGGCGGCTATTTTAAAACCCGTATTAGGAAAACGTACTGTGTACGAAAGAATGTCTTTATTGCCGTCTTCGTCTTTAAAAATGCCTTCTTCTACCGCCACGGCTAATTGATTAAATGCCTTGGCAAACAAACCCACTGCCGCTATGTATTCCAGTGCCATTTCTTTTTTGGAGCCGATGTAAAACACATTGCTGCCACCGCGTGATTTTGGCTTTGATGCAGTCACCACATTACTGGCAGCTTCTGCCCACGTTAGCCCAGTACGGCGTGATTTTTCGGCAATCTTGACTTCTGAGTCATCGTTAAACCAGCGGGCTTGATAACCTAACAGCACAGGCTCATGTTCTGGAAAGTAATCACTAGGATTGGAATCTAAAATCATGAGTTTTGATTCCTATTTCCCAATTAAAATGCGTTTAATAGACGCTTCAACTTCCGCGCTAATACCGTCGTTTTTCAATTCTTGCGTTAATTCTTCGGCTGCTTCGGCGCGAATTTGGGCGCGTATCAATCGACTGCGTTCTTCGTTAATCGTGGCAGAACGTTCAAGCTTTTCATGACTGGTTGCCAAGGAATTGACCATGCCGGTTACGTCTTTGAGTTCTTTTAAGTCCAGTTCGCTATCACTCATAATGCGCTTTAACACGGGCAACACTCTAAACAGCATCACCCGCAAAGACTCTGCGGTAGCTTGTCCGACTTTGCTTTGATTATCGATATTGAGTTCTTTCAGCATCACCGCCGCCAACCTATCGGTTTCGACAATTTCAGCGGTCATTTCTTCAAACGATATGGCGTAACGATTAACCGCCGATTTACTGACTTTTATGTCCTTGCCCTGCTCGACTAACAGGGCATTGATTTGATGGGTCACCTCTAATTGTGTGACACGCGGGTCGAGTAATAACGCCTGTAATTTTGCCAATATGTCATCAGGCAATAGCTCAATAGAAGATATTCTGGACATAATTAACCCTCAGGGCGTGGTCTGGCAATACCAGGGACGTAAGAGACACCTTCGGCAACATCTACGCCTTCGCTACGCAATAGGGCAATGGTTAAATTACCCATCGCTTGCGTGGATAACAGGCTTTGCTGTTCTAACCATGCCAGATCACCGCGCACCACAGACAACGACACCCCCATGCCGATGCGCTTGAGCATATCGTGTAGCAATAAATCACTGAGACGATAATCGCCTGTACTTTTTAGACATTTCAAAATATGCAAACGTCTATTTCCTGTCACTAAATCGTCACTCATAACGTATCCTTTATAATTCGGAGGAGTATTTTTATCCAATAGCTAACGCTATTGGACTCCTGTTAATTGCTTTTACTGTTTTTAATCAGTTGCTGCAATAAACCCAGCACCTGCTGATTAGACATACACAGTTGTTTAAATTGCCCAGACAAATCACCGATTAATAAGTTAGTGCTGTTTAGACTACCGCCCATGGTATCGATACGCTCATGAATACGCACCACGTCTTCGTGACTGGGCATACTGGAAATATCACGCTCTAGTAGCGTTACCCGTGAACCCACTGCCGCAATCTTATTGTCTAGTGTCTGCTCAATGCGATCTATCGATGAAATAGTTGCCTTGTCTTTGCTTTCGCGGGCGGTTGCTAACCACAGAATCACCGTGATAGCTAAACCGACTAGCGGTATAGTAATTTTTATTAACTCGTAATCCATTTGAATCCCCTGTCTGTTTTGCGATAGCTTAAAACGCAAGGCAAAAAAAAACCCACAGGAGTTGAGTCCTATGGGTTTAGTAGAGACGCGATTTATCGCGTCTACGATTTATCGCGTCTACGATTTATCGCGTCTTTTATAAGATAGAGACGCGATAAATCGCGTCTCTACGTTAATTCAAAAATATCCAGATTATAATAACACCCCTCACGCGATTTTTGCTTAATGCGTCGCACATTACGCTCTGTGGTGTTAAATTTACGCGCTATCATAGCATTGCTCCAGCCTACTTTAATATCCGCCATAATCAATAATTTTTTCTGTTGACTGATGATATTAGCACACAAATCAATCTCTAAAGGCGTACCCCCATAATATGCACACAGCGATTGTAGGTCTTCCAGACTAATAATTGCTCTCAGTTTATTGCTAGGCTTGGCTTTTTTAGGAATGTTTAAATGCGTCCCGCCGTAATGACGGACTAATGACATTGCCGCTTCAAACCCCACCACCTGCACCAATTCAGCCGTGCGTTTGGGCAATAACGCATAATTGTCATCTGTTAGCATCGTGAGTCCTCTTAAAATATAAAAACAGGAAGTAGCCCGTATGGAGCGAAGCGGAATACGGGGATTCGTGGTACAAACGTCCCCGCATTCCGCGTTGCTTCATGCGGGCTACACAGATTTTTTTTCCCCAACCCTAACCAACGCCGCAATGACACCCCGTAATTCTTGCGGGGTGCAAAATTCCAACGCCTCTTTTTTATACATTCGTTTGGCAATACCTACTGCGTACTCGAATGGTTTGTTTTGCGTAGTCAGCAAAGCGTGGATTTTTTGCAGTTGTTCACGGTTGGCTAAGGTATTGGGGACACGACCTGTTTTTTTCGGGTTGCTTTTGAACTGTACACCTGATTTTTTAAAGTAGGCGAGAACGCGATCAAAGCCTTCTTGATCTAACTGTGTGCTGGAAGTAACGCCCGCCACGTTGTGTAACAGGGCGCGGTAAGTGTCATCATCTAAGCTTAGTTGTTGCTTAGCGATGTGGATTTTAGCGAGTGCCGCAGAACGATTGGAGGTGCTGAACGCTGTTTTATAGGGCTTTTTCATGTGAACTACTCTAAAAAAGTGATTAGGACTCAAGCATTGTTAATAACGCTTTAATTCGTTGTCTATTGGGGAGAGCGGTTTTAAGCGATTTGCGTAATTTAACCTGCTCAGCATCCATTTTTCCTGCATTAAAACCGCGTAACCACTCGGCGCGGTTATTATGATTAGCGCGGTGCGGTTCTAAATCCGCTTTGTTGATATAGCCCGCTTGATAGCCTTGTTGGTAATACATCGCTTGGCAGTTTTTTTGCCGTTCTCGCGCTTTGTGTTTGGCAAGCTCGGCTTTATTGAGATGGTTTTTCATGATGTCTCCGTTGTAGATCGGTAAACTGGAGTCCAAACTCATGAGTTTGGACTCCGACCATTCGTTACACTACAGACCCGCTATATCTAAACTGATCTGTTCAAACTTGCCTTCATCGCCTACCCGTTGGTAAAAGCGTATATACGATTTTGAACCACTGGGTGTGAGTGAGGCTTTCAGGGCATTCATGGCTTGCAACCAGCGGTCATCGTCAATCTTGAGTTTAAACAAGTTTAACACTGCTGAAGTGCGGATATTGCCCTGTGAATCGACTCTAAAAGCGTGTTCAATGAGTGCCTTGACATTGTCATCGCTGTTTTGTGTCCAGCGGTGCAGGCATTCATCAATAATTGCCTTCGCCGCGTGGATGTTTTCATCAAAGATGATGTTCTGTTGTATCGCTAACAGCACTTTGTAGCGTCCATCGTAGCTCAGCAAGGAAATATTGCCTTTTTCACCACCCAGTTGCACATCAAAGCGTTCAGCCGATAAGGCAACAAACGCATAGATGTCATCTAACACACCTTGCTTAAAGGTTTGCATTGCTTGCTGTAGCGCTAAGGCGTTAGCCGCCATAATTTTCACCAGTTCATCACGCATGATTTCCAGTTCTGATACTTTGGAAATCGGCACTAAATAGCCTGAGGCGTTTTTCATATAACCATCAATCATGTTATTCTCCTTTATGGGGGCAGTCTTGACATGCTAACCACCATTGTGTTTTTGAATAGCCCCCCGCAGGGCGGGGAGCGTTATATTTTGTACGGCAGTCATCCCGATTTAACGCTTCTTGGATAAACGGACAGGTGATGACGTTGATGTATTTTGCGGAAAATTTCTGCAAAATATGGGCTGGGCTGGCATTTTTGCATAATAGGCAAAAAAAACCGTAGGCTGGAAGTCCTACGGTTTTTTTTGGTTTGGTGGGTTATTGGTTGTCATTCCAGCATGGATGCTGGAATCCAGTCACAAGGATGTGACTTTAATTATCAGTTACGAACATTACGGCACACAAAATCACAGTCAAGTTGAGCAATCAATGTATCGTTGCGTTCGGCGATGAGCTTAAGCAAAAATGCGAGGTTATTCATGTTGACACTAATTCTTTCATTCGCTGAACCACATAATTCCTCAACGGCTTTGAGAGCTAAATTGGTATCGTTAAGTTCTTCGTAGAGGTCGGCAATGCTCATTTTACACCGCCTTTAGTGATATGGCGCATGATAGCGTTGTTCACAGAGCAGACGGTGCGCCCTAGTTTTTCGCTAATGTCTTCATATGAGAGTCCGTCTTCATAATAGGCGTTGAGTTTTTCAATTTCCTTGGCTCGCCACATCCGTTGCTTAGGACGTTTTTGTGGAGTTTCTTTAGTGGCGGAGCGGGGTTCGTTGCTATCAACGCCTTTTATTAGCTTGTTGGTATCGGGGGTGTTTTTCCCCATTACTAAGCCAAGGTAGTCATCCGCACTGGCGATGATGGAGATGCTTGCTATCGAGTCTTTTATAACGAGGTTTAAGGTTGTTTTTACGCTGGCTTGCCACTGCTGAAACTCAGTCACGGTCATGGTTTTGTTGGCTGGGTTGAGTAAGCTGGGCAGGGTGTGGGAATCCAAACCTTGGTTTGTATTGTAACTGCCTGTTTTGCGGATGGTGGGTAGGACTTCTGAGGTTATAAACCTTTTAAAACTCTTTGCTTCTGGTTTGTTGCTGGACAATATAGCTGAATATAAGCCAGATTCGCTGATAAGCGTTTGATTATTATGCAAACCGACGTTTTGTAGGTTTGCTTTTTTAACTTCATCTTCATCTAACTTGCGAGTCATTGCCTGTGCGTCGCTATACTCAAGCGTATCAGCAACATCTTTGGCAATAAACCAAGGTTCGCCGCTGTCATCAATGATGACGCGCAGGGCATGAGAATTGAAGCTGAAAGTTTGTAAGTTTGTTTTCATGATATTTCTCGTATAGGAAAGGAATTTATCCTGCCACCAAAGAGACCAATCAATGGCGACAGACTGAATGAGGTTGGTCTACCAGCTATACGAACTGGCGAGCGTTACCGCTCCCCCACCCAGCCCGTCATAATGAAGAGCTAAAGTGTTGCACATAAAAAAACCGCATGAATGCGGCAATCGATGTGCCGTACAATTTTCGAGAGACCAATCCCGATCGTCACAATGTGGTAACGGCAGGGATAAAGTACACCCACTAACGCACTTTTGTCAACAGGAGTCCAAAACACGTTTTGGACGACACACGTCCAAGTCATGCCTTGGACTCCTAGCTAGAGTGTTGTTGATTAAAATCGTCTTCATCATCTTCATCATCTACTTTTTTCCACACTGCCATTTTTAGTAAAAACTCAGCGCGTGTTAGCTGTTTAACGTCCTCTACCTCTTCTTTTTGTGCTAATAAAACCCGTACAGGTGGTACAAGTTCGCCTTCGATATAATCCAGCACACCCACTGATTCCGCCTGAATACCGTCAATTTTCAGCTCCAAGCGTTTCACTTTCGCTAAATCTCGGGTTGCTTTTGACGCTTCAGCGGCGGTCAGTGACCGATACATCACATCCGCACAATGCGGCGCAACCACGATCAAACTGCCTTGCAGGTCATACACCCACACCTGCGTGTAATCCATGATGTCGTAAGACACCAACACTTCTTTACCTTCGTAATGGGCTAAATCACGGTGATAAAACCGTACGTCTTTGTGATACGGTTTAACGACATGAGCGCGTACTTTTTGTATCACCCGTGGTCTGAATAAATCGATAATTTCCGCTTCGTCTATATAATAAGGAGTCCAGCCATTAGCTTTAAACGCATCCAAACATTCTTGTGGTGTTTGGTGGCGTTTTTTGCCAGTGATAGGATCAGTAATCTTGTCTAAGGCACTGTGCGGCGTGTTGTTAAACGTCACCCGCTTTGTGTCTAGCCAATCGACCGCGTCTTGATAACTTTCAAACAAAATGCCTTTACCTGTTTTAGCAATCTCACGCCTCAGTTCATCGACTTTCAACTTATCCCCTGTACTTTCTGCTTTCACTAGCGCGGCAGTTAGCTTCTGCACCCGTCGTAAGCTTGAAGAATCCATGCCTTTATCGTTTGCCGTGCCTCGCGCCTGATAAGTAGCGAGTTCACGCGACCATCTATCCAGTTGGGCATGGAAATTCTCAGAAATACCGTTCGCAGGGGCATTGCCCACGGTTTGAGGATGCACAATAGTGAGTCCTGCCCGATCACTAATCGACAGCAACGGATTACCGCTAAACTTGGCATTGTTTTTCACGATTTTGGTGCTATCGGTTTGCAATATCGCCATCACCCCGCCCTCGCGTATCGCTAGTTCGATGCCTTTGGCAATCACTTCAAAGCATTCACTGGCACCAATGGCAAACGGCGGTACATAGCGCGTTGCCACGTCATGAAAATCCCATACTTCAAAAGTCACATAGTGCTTGGTGACAGGGTGCGGCGCGGTAAAATGCGTCGCCCAGCCATCGGCTTGCATCTCATCCCAGGGCTGCATTCCTGCATGAGTGCGTTTGTTAAAAAAGCCTTTTTCTTTGAGTGCCAAGCCTGTGTGTCGCCCCTTGTTTATATCCGCTTGGCTGTATTTGTGGTTAAAAAAATCCCGAATCTGTTGATAGGTCGGGGCTGGGTTGAAATGCTCGGCTAACTTTTCTTCTACATAAGTAAAGGTCGGCTTTTGCGGTCTGCCATACAACGCTATCGCCATGCGGTGCCACGGCTTGACTGTCATGTCTTTTTGCCGCTGACTAGGTGCGTAACTGTCTGTCTTCTTATACTGCTGTTCCCAGTTATAAAAATTCCCGCGCGACAATGCTACCGCTTGCCCTTTGTCACTGGCGTGTTCTAAGGCGTATTTCATCTCACTGGGCAGTGTCCCCGCTTGCCATTCGCTATTGAGATAGTCGATAGCAGGGATGACTTTCATGCCGCTTTGCTGAATAAACGTAATAATCCGTTTCCGACAACCGCCGATTTTTCGTTGCCGTTCGGTGTATTGAAAACTATCCACCACGGGGTCGGTTTTGACCGCTATTTCTTTGCTGGTAACTTGCTCAATCACCACTGCCAGTTGTTGATTTTGGTAGCGGGTTTGGGCTTGTTTTGGCAGGCTGGTTAGGGCGATTTCGTAGCGTAAACCACCACGCCCTTTGACTTGTTGAGTAAGGTATTTTTTAGCCTTACAATTTTTCTGTACTGCCCTTTCAGTTATGTCCAAAAGGTTCGCAGTTTCACTAATACTTAAAAAAACCTCCATAACGGTTATTCCTTAGTTATCATAAACTTACAAACTACGAACTTTTAAATTTAGTTCGTAGTTAAGTTCGCAGTTCAGGCTATAAAACTACGAACTTCTACCTACCCCACTGGACTCAAAACTCACGAGTTTTGCCCCCCTACTAAAATCACTACTCCCCATCGCTAAAATCACTAAAAGAACTAAAATCACTTAAACTGTCGCTTTTAACTTCACGGGAATAATGATGTTCAACTTCTTCCAACACCTTTTTACATCTCGCCACTTGGAACTCAGACTGAGAGACACGGAACTTGAGAACCAATCGCTCAAACTTGAGAACCTTAGTCTCAAGACGCGCCTTGATGAGTCTGAACAGCAACTTAAAATATGTAATGAAACCCTGCATAAAAAAACTCCTGCCTATGGCATAATAATTGACCCGCCTGAGCGGAAAAGATTTTTATAACAATCAATAGCTTATACGCTAACCTCTACAAAATCTGTTCAAGCCCATCAATGACAGGCTCGCCAAGGAGGGTGGATAAATCGCGTAATATCGCGTAGGTCTGGATACCACGCGGCTTGCGGTCTGTGTCGGCATACCGTGCGACCACCTTCGGTACGGTGCGCGGGTCATAGCCATGGGCAAGCGCAAACTGCCTAAAGTTGCTCCCCCGTGCCACTAACCCCGCTAAAATCGCTTGTTTGGTCATAATCTTCCCAGTGTTAAACCAGTGTTAAAAAAAGCCCGCTATAACACGGGCTGTGAGTGCAAAGTCCCTTTCTTGGTAAGCATTTCATGGCTGAAATACCGCTAAAACGCCTCGTAAAATGATGCCGTTCGTGGTGAGCTTGTCGAACCACATCAAACAAGCGGCTTAGCGGTATTGTTTCCTCTACTCTTTACCCGCCCAAGCCAGTGGTGACTTCAGCGTCACTTAACCAGCGGTAATCATGCTTACTGTCGTCAGGGAGCGTTCCTCCAACGCTTTGAGAGAGGGAGCTGCACGCACTGGGCGAGTAAAGAGTGTGATAATCGAATTGTTAAAGAGCCAGCAATATGGGCATAATCTGCTATAGTGCTTTGTGTGGGCTGTTGTCCACTGATGGGGTTATTTTGTGATTAATACATCACATTGTCAATAGGAAAAAGTGATGAATACGTCAATTATTTTTGAGAGATTAAAAAACGCAAGAAAAGAACTTGGATTAAATCAAGCGCAAGTTGCTGAAATATGTGGAGTTAGTAGGGAAACATGGAGCAGGTATGAATCAGGGAAGTTATCCCCTGGAATGGAAGTTCTTGCCGCAATGGCAACGGCAGGCGCAGACGTGAACTACATCCTGACAGGCAACCGCACTGAAAAAACCCAACGTGAACGCCTGAATGAAAAAATGGTACAATTGTTTGAAGCGTTAAATGAAACACAGCAAAAAGAGATTTTATCTGCTGTTTCTGAAAAACAACGCCTAAACCAATGCCTAAACGAACTGGAAGAATTTAAAAGGAAACGCAGCTAAGGACAGCCCATGATTTTTTAGCCAATGCCCCGATTGGACCATTCGCTAAAAAATTACGTTTAAAAGTGTATAAAATATCTCATCAAACTTTTCTGAAAAATCGAAAACTGTATAAAATGAAATGTAAATCAAAAAACCGCGTCATCCCGCTACAGCCCGCATCATCCCACGCTTCCAGCAAGATAAGCCAAAAATACAGACTGTGTAAAATATTATGTCAATACACAATAAGGAACGCTCGCTAATTTCTAGTAGCTGTGCAGCTTTGGCTTTGTTATCACTTGTTTTTAATAAAGCGTGTTCAATAAACAAACGGCGCAATCGGCTTCTATACCCATTCAACTTGAAGACACTGTGTTAATATTTTCAAAATTATAGTTAATTCAAGCCCTATAGGGATTCAGAGATACAGCATCTTGAAAGGCAATGGGTATATGTCTGCAAACACATAACCAAACTTGGGAACAATGAAATTAAACAACAAAACAGTATAAAACTAAAAGGTATGCAATGAGCTACCTACTTGACTAAAAATTTACCACCACTTCACCAATAAAGGTTCGACTGGGCATAAGAGCCGACTGGTAGTAACTTTCATCCAATAAATTCTGTACCGCAAAGCTGGCTTTAACGCCTTTCAGCACTTCATAACCTATCTTGGTATCCAGCAGATAATAAGCATCCCACGCGCCTTGTACACCGACTGCGACATCACGATTAGCGGCATCAGAGTATGACTTATCCACATAACGCCCAATCACCGAACCGAACACACCTTTATATTGACCTTCTACACCCACATTCCACATCAGCTTGGGTGCGCGAGTCAATTGCTTACCAACCGTTGTTGGATCACTGGAATTTTCGGTGATTTTGGTGTGCGTATACAGTATTTTCAATCATCATTAGTTACTTTAAATTAAAATTGGTTAGCATGGTAAAAATATCCATGTGCATTATCAACAGTAATAATTTTAAAAGCATTTCCAATAGCTATTAAAAGGTTATCAAATGTCCGAGCTTTTTGTTTTTTAATAACGTTTTTTATTTTAGAAAACGCCTCTTCAATTGGGTTAAGTTCATGCGAATAGGGCGGAAGAAAAAGAATATTAATGTTACTTTGTTTAATAGACTTGTTGCACCCTTAAAAAACAATCAGTTAGCAAGGTAGAAGTTCCAAAGCCCCGCGCAGACAGCCAGAATATTATCATATAAATCAATTGCATGGATTCTAAGCCTATCAGAAAGGGGCATTGTTAATTTAAGATAGCTCCTAATTTTCCATCGTGATTAAGCATTAGAAGCGTGACAGAATAAAGTAACACAACATATATGTAGAATAACATTTTGACTGACGGCGTAACCTAGCCAATAGTGCCTGAATAGGCTATTGTAACCTTCAACGGTGAAGGTTTCGGCTTTGGATTGCGCGATGCACCTCCGAAGGCAAAAACAACTCATAAGGTTTCCAATAATTGGTC
>JAPLRZ010000063.1 GCA_026398895.1 Methylococcales bacterium | reverse complement strand
ATTAAAAACTCGAATTCTTAAGTCGTATGAGTAAGGTTTCATTTTAATCTCCTAACAATGTTATTAAATTAATAGGTAGAGTATATTATTGGCATAAAGTTTCTTTTATATGGTAACTAACCTATATTGAAAACACTGTAAGTGTGACATTGCCTAGGTGAGATGCAAATAATAAGCTAAGTGAACTCAATAGAAAATAAATCCCTACTAATGCCAGATTAACTAGCAAGACTCGATAATCAAAGGATTTAGTAATCATTTTTTAATAGGCGACTATTTTGGGTTAATAACGATGCTTTCAAGTGTAAAACAAAACAACCGATTGTTTTTAATGGAGTCCAATAGCTTTAGCTAGTGCTGATTTGTAAAAAGCTGACGCTTTTTGACTCCTATTGCTTTCCTAATAGCTGTAAACAAAAAATGTTTTAATCACAACACATTGATTTATTTTGTTTATTTTTATGGAACTAACTAACACCAAAGCTTAGTAAAACAGTTTATCTTGAGATTATCCATTCCAGAGTTATCTGGTTTATTTGATGAACCCACTTTCCAATTATAGTCCTAATGACCTTTTGAGTGGGAATTAGTCCATTTTTCAAAAATACAGGGTAAAATCACGAAACATCCCTATCAAATCCTAGGTAATACCATGACTACTCAATTACCCTCCAGTAACGATCATTTTACAAAAAAAGCCGTCGAAACCACCATCAAAATCAGCATGATACTGTTGTTGTTTGCAGGGTGTTTTTATATTATTCAACCCTTCATTGTGCCGTTGGTTTGGTCGCTTATTATCACTGTTAGCATTTATCCCGTCTATAGCAGACTGGCACTACTGCTTGGTGGACGGCAAAAGCTAAGCTCCTTCTTGATAATTGCTACCTTACTATTAATTATCGCTGTTCCTTGTGGTTTTCTGGTTAAAATTATTGTCAATAATGTTGAAGAGTTGGCACATCAATTACTGGATGGTACATTCGCAATACCTTTGCCGTCTGAAAAAGTTGCGACGTGGCCGTTAGTTGGTAACTCGCTATTCAAATATTGGACACAAGTTTCAACTAATTTAGGCGAAGCTCTACGGCAGATAGCTCCGCAACTCAAAATGCTCGGTACATGGTTAATTACCAGTAGTTTTTCGCTAACCGTGTCGATTTTACAATTACTGCTAGCCATTATTATCAGCGGCATACTGTTGGTTAATGCGCAAGGCGGACAGCGTTTAGCTTTAGCGATAGGCAAACGCTTTGTTGGTGAAAGAGGCGAAGAATTTCAACATCTGAGCGAAGAAACGATTAGGAGCGTGGCGACAGGTGTATTAGGTGTCGCCTTAATACAATCGCTGTTAGCAGGCTTGGGTCTTGTAGTTGCGGGTATACCTAGCGCGGGATTATTAACACTGGTGTGTTTTTTTCTGGCGGTTATTCAGCTAGGTCCTACGCTTATTATGTTACCTGTTACGATCTATGTTTTTTCTTGTCATGACACCGTATTTTCATTGATATTCATGGTATGGGCAATTTTTGTTGGGTTGATCGATAACGTCCTTAAACCACTATTCATTGGTAGAGGAAGTAGTATTCCAATCGTCATTATTATTATCGGTGTTATAGGAGGCGTGGTATTTTCGGGTATCATTGGTTTATTTGTAGGACCTGTAGTGCTGGCTTTGGCTTATGAATTGTTTCGAGTTTGGTTGTTTGAAGAAGAGCCAGTGTGACTTGCCTGACTACTAAATTACGTTGTTATGTAGCGTTAAGGTTATAATTGCCACCTTGCTACAACAAAACTTAATCTCAATAATGTTCCGCCTGTTTATTCCAAAAATATGACCCCAAAACTGTATATTCAAACCAATGGCTGTCAGATGAACGAATACGATTCTGACAAAATGCGTGATGTACTCCAAGCCTCACATGGTTTTGAGTTGACTGATGATCCAAAACTAGCTGACGTGTTATTACTTAATACTTGTTCTATTCGCGAAAAAGCGCAAGAAAAAGTATTCTCCGCCTTAGGCAAATGGCGCAAAATCAAAGACAAACGCCCCGATGTGATTATCGGTGTTGGCGGTTGTGTCGCTAGTCAGGAAGGCGCGGCAATTCAAAAACGTGCTTCATTCGTTGATATTGTCTTTGGTCCACAAACCTTGCACCGCTTACCCCAATTATTGGATCAAGCGCGTAGTCAACACAAACCTGTGGTGGATATTTCCTTTCCTGAAATTGAAAAATTTGATGCCTTGCCAGAACCCAAAGCTGATGGCGTTAAAGCCTTTGTCTCAGTCATGGAAGGTTGCAGTAAATACTGCACATTTTGCGTTGTACCTTATACACGCGGCGAAGAAATCAGCCGTCCGTTGTCCGATGTATTGGCAGAAATCACCTCGTTAGCCAAACAAGGCGTGCGTGAAGTTAATTTATTAGGGCAGAATGTCAATGCCTATCGCGGATTGATGGATGATGGTGATATTGCCGATTTTGCTTTATTGCTCCATTACGTTGCGGCAATAGACGGCATAGACCGCATTCGGTTTACCACCTCCCATCCTGTGGAATTTACCGATAGTTTGATTGAAGCCTTTGCTGAAATTCCGCAATTGGTTGACCATTTACATTTACCCGTACAAAGCGGCAGTGATGCCATTTTAAAAGCCATGAAGCGCGGTCATACCGCTGCCTACTACAAAGAAACTATTCGCAAATTACGGCTAGTGCGTCCCAATATTTGCCTGTCATCGGATTTTATTATTGGCTTCCCCGATGAAACCGATGCCGAATTTGAAGAAACCATGCAGTTCATTGAAGACATTGGTTTTGATTTGTCGTTTAGCTTTATTTACAGCCAACGTCCTGGAACACCCGCCGCTGAATTAGCCGACAATGTTCCTGCTGAAGTTAAAAAACAGCGACTCGAACGCTTTCAACAGCGTATTAATAAAATGACCATGACCATTTCACAAAGCATGATCGGCACTGTACAGACGGTATTAGTCGAAGGGCAATCTAAAAAAAATCCGTTGCAAATGCAAGGTAGAACCGAAAATAACCGTGTCGTCAATTTCATTGGTCATCCACGCCTAGCGGGGCAGTTTGTCGATGTGTTGATTGCTGAGGCTTTACCTAATTCGCTACGCGGTCGATTGATTGAATCCTCACTCGGCAAAATAACCCACAGCAACTGAGTCTATATGCCAATAACGTCCGAAATTCATCTACTGCCTGCTGATAATAGCAGGTTAGCCAATTTTTGTGGTCAACTCAACATTCATTTACGGCATATTGAAGCGCGTCTTCAAGTCGATATTTCCAATCGCAGTAACCAGTTTAAAATTACAGGTGAAGAAGCACCTGTCAAAGCGGCTTGTGCGGTCATGCACAAATTATTTGAAAGCGCGGCAACCGAGCAACTCACGTCGGAACAAGTACATTTAGCCCTGCAAGATGCCTCTATTGATGAGCTGTTAACGACGACTGAAATAGTCACTCCAGAAGTCATTCACATTAAAACAAAAGCTGGCACAATTAAGGGACGCGGCATTAATCAACAAGATTATCTACGAAAAATCACCACTCATGACATCAATTTTGGCGTAGGACCTGCGGGTACGGGTAAAACCTATTTAGCGGTTGCCTGCGCCGTTGAAGCCTTACTGCATGAAAAAGTTAGAAAAATAATTTTAGTTCGTCCTGCGGTAGAAGCGGGCGAAAAATTAGGTTTTTTGCCAGGTGATATGGCGCAAAAAGTTGATCCCTATTTACGTCCTTTGTACGATGCGTTGTATGAAATGCTTGGTTTTGAGCGCGTGGAAAAAATGATGGAAAAAGGTCAGATAGAAGTTGCACCGCTTGCCTTTATGCGCGGTAGAACGCTGAATGATTCATTTATTATTTTGGATGAGGCGCAAAACACCACATTGGAGCAGATTAAAATGTTTTTAACACGAGTGGGATTTGGCTCTACAGCAGTTATTACAGGGGATGTCACACAAATTGATTTACCCTCAGACAAACCCTCTGGTTTACGCCATGTCCTAGAAGTGTTAAAAGAAGTCGAAGGTATCAGTTTTACCTTTTTTGGCGTACGCGATGTGATCAGACACCCGTTAGTGCAACGCATTGTTTCTGCTTATGAAAACTACGAAAAAAGCCGTGAACTCAAATGAATAATGTAGAAATTCAAATTATTTTTACATCCCCAAAACAACCCAGTGAAGCACAGATTCAATTGTGGATTGATACGGCATTAACAGACATTCAGCGAGATACTGAAATTGTGGTGCGTATAGTCGATGAGCAAGAAAGCGCGGAACTGAATGAAACTTACCGACACAAACAAGGTGCGACTAATATTCTTAGTTTTCCCGTTGAAATACCCGAAGGTATCGACTTAAACTTACTGGGTGATTTGGTAATATGCGCACCCGTACTTGAAAAAGAAGCCCAGCAACAAGGAAAAATCCTAGATCACCATTGGGCGCATATCATTATTCACGGTGTGTTACATTTACTAGGTTACGATCATCTCGATGATGAACAAGCCGAAGAAATGGAAAGTAAAGAAATAACCCTGCTACAAAAATTGAATATTCCTAATCCTTATGAACAGGTCACAGAGCAATGAACGAGGAACAACTTCCAAGTAAACTGCCACGAAGAGGCTGGATACATAGAATCAGTCATTTACTGAGTGGCGAGCCGCAAGATTTAAATGAGCTAGTTGATATATTAAGAGACGCTCAAGAAAACCGCTTATTGGAACCCGATGCTTTATCCATGATTGAAGGCGTTTTACAAGTCTCACAAATGCGTGTTCGGGATATTATGATTCCGCGCATACAAATGGTGGTCGTTCCTAAAGAAGCCGAATTGGAAAGCATTCTACCGTTAGTCACCGAATTTGGGCATTCCCGTTATCCTGTCATTGATGGAGAACGTAGCAAAGTAGTCGGTGTTTTATTAGCAAAAGATTTACTGGCGCGAATTTCACAAAATAAAGCACTCAAAGTTCATGAAATTATGCGCTCTGTCAGTGTTGTTCCCGAAAGCAAACGCCTCAATATTCTACTCAAAGAACTACGCACTCGTGGCAATCACATGGCAATCGTGGTTGATGAATACGGTCAAGCCGCAGGGTTAGTCACCATTGAAGACATATTAGAGCAAATCGTCGGTGAAATTGAGGACGAACACGACGATCATGAAGATGAAGGCTATGTGTTTGAGCGCAATCCTAACGAATTTATGATTAAGGCACTGATGCCGATAAACGAATTCGATGATTATTTTGCTACCCAGCTTGCCACTGACGAATACGATACCATCGCTGGTTTTATCGTCCATCAGCTTCAACATATGCCCAAAAGAGGCGAAAGTCTCACCGTTGACAACCTACGCTTTGAAGTCATTAAAGCAGACAATCGGCGTATCCATTTAATCAAATTGAAGAAGGTACTATGAGTAAGCAAACAATATTAGTCACAGGTGGTGCAGGATATATCGGTAGCCACGCGTGCGTTGAACTTTTGCAAGCAGGTTTTAAAGTAGTTATTGTTGATAATTTTTCCAACAGTAAAGTCGAATCCCTAGTCAGAGTAGAAAAAATCACAGGTCAGACACCGACACTCTATCAAGCCGATATTCGTGACAAACAAGCACTCAGTGACATTTTTGCCCAAGAAAGCATTCATGCTGTCATTCACTTTGCAGGACTAAAATCGGTTGGTGAATCCTGTCAGCAGCCGTTTAACTATTATCACAACAACGTCTACGGTACATTAGTCCTACTGGAAGCCATGAACGAAGCCAATGTTAAACGGCTTATCTTTAGCTCCTCAGCAACGGTTTATAGCGAATCAACCTGCAACCAATATGCAGAAGATTTTCCCTTAGGCGCGATTAATCCTTACGGACGCTCAAAAGAAATGATTGAGCATATTTTAAGAGATATATCTAAAGCCGATACCATCAATAACTCTGTTTCGCCTTGGAAAATCGTATTACTACGTTATTTTAACCCAATAGGCGCACACGAAAGCGGCATGATAGGCGAAGACCCCAACGGCATACCCAACAACCTACTGCCTTATGTCTCACAAGTTGCCATCGGCAAACTAGAGCAATTATCCGTCTGGGGTAATGATTACCCAACCATAGACGGTACAGGCGTTAGAGATTACATTCATGTTGTTGACTTAGTTAAAGGACATATCAAAGCCATCAGTGCATTAGAAAATGAACACTTTGCGGCAGGTAACTGTAAAGCCTATAACCTAGGTACTGGCACAGGTTACAGCGTGTTAGAAATCATCAACACCTTTGAAAAAGTCACAGGTCGTCCTGTGAATTACAAAATTGCCCCGAGAAGAGCAGGGGACTTGGCCGAATGTTTTGCTAACCCAGCCCTAGCACTTGCCGAATTAGATTGGTCGGCAGAAAAAAATCTCGATGATATGCTGATTGATGCGTGGCGTTGGCAGACCAATAATCCGCAGGGTTATCAATAAAGCGTTGCCCGCTATTGCATCGCTCTCAAGTATTGAGTAGCCCATATCGAGCTTGCGGAATGCGGGATGATACACAAGAGAGGTTTGTCATGGCGACAAACCTCAGATTCCGCTACGCTCCATCTGGGCTACCTTTCTTTATTTCAGATTATGGGAGAATGTTAATGTATACGGATAGTCAAACTGTGGAACTTTTGTTAGCTTTAATTTTTGTATTTTTTGTGAAGTTTTGGTGGATAATTTTTCCTATTTTAGCTATTTTTTACGAAACATTCCGAGACAGAACCACAAAGCCTACTTTCAGCAGTCCTAATGAAATAACGGCACTTATTATGGTTGCACTGGCAAAAAATGAGGGATACCTTACCGCTGATAAAAGTCAGATGCTGATTAAAAAATTTAAACGGGTTTTTTTTCTCGATGACAAAGAATCATCCATTCTCTTAACTTCATCAAACTGTCTATTAAAAGATAACTCCCGTGTGTTAAGGAACATAAGAAAGTTTTTAGAACCCAATATTGCCTCATTTACTGAAGAGCAAGAGTTATTAGCTTTATCACTTTTCACTGAAATTGCCACTCTCGATGGCTCATCAAGCGCGTTCCAAAATGAGGTTATTGACACGTTTAAAAGTTGCTTTCACAATTTTAGGTTACGGAATAGCGCGTAGGCTGAGATTCCTTACCTCATCCCAGCTTACGGAAATTTTCTTGTTATCTACATTAAGCATACCCGATATTAAAACCCGTAAGGCGCGATAGTGTACTGCGTAACCAGACAACCATCGTGGAAATGTTGGGTTACGCTATCGCTAACCCAACCTACAAAACTATTTTTTCCACATCAAATACCCAAAAAACCATGCAAAAACAATCCATGAACATTGCCAAAAGAGTATCGGAATTAGAAGTTTATTTAGATAAACAACCTTATATGACGGAGCTGGACGGTATTACCTTGGAAATAGCAAAAAATGTATTTCCATCCGATTTTGGCTTGACCAGTTCATTTTTTGGCAATTTGATTTTGCAACAAGAGCCAGCCGCTAATGCGTTGGATATGGGCTGTGGTAGTGGCTATTTTGCGTTGTTATTGAAAAAAATAGGTTGTACTCAAGTGTTGGGTGTGGATTTTAATGAAGATGCTGTTAGGTGTGCGACAAAAAATAGCGGTCTTAATCCTCTATTACAACCTATCGAATTTATTCATAGCGACTTGTTCGATAATGTTCCTGAGTCACTCTTTGAATTCATTGTCTTTAATTTTAATTACTATCCGTCCAATGGTGATTTCGGATTGAATGAAGATGGTGGTCAAGTGATATTGAAACGGTTTTTTACTCAAGTTGACCGTTATATTAACGATAACACTCGAATTTATATTCCCTATTCGCAATTTGTTGGCGAAGAACATGATCCCAAACTCATTTGCCCAGCATTTGGTTTTTCAGTTGAAATCGTGGCAAAGACGAAAAATGAGACAGGCGAGCATTATGTTTATAAAATAATGAAAGCCAAGTAGGAATAAGCAAGCTAGCATGAGCTAGCCGTGTTTACGTCCATTTTACAAACAAAAATCTTAACTTAAAATAAAACTATGAATACAAACCACTGGAAAATCCAACCTAAAGATGTTTTAAATGCCAGTCCCGTCATGCCTGTGATGGTGATTCAAAATTTAGAAGATGCTGTGCCATTGGCTAAAGCCTTGGTTGCTGGCGGTATTAGAGTGTTAGAAATCACGCTACGCACGCCTATCGCGCTGGAAGCAATTAAACTCATTAGCCAACAAGTGCCAGAGGCGATTGTGGGCGCGGGAACAATTTTAACCCCTGAACAATTGCAAGCGGCTGAAGACGCAGGAGCAGTTTTTGCCATTAGCCCTGGTTTAACACCCACTTTGTTAGCAGCAGCTCAAAAAGGCAATATCGCGTTAATTCCAGGCATTGCCACCTTGTCAGAATTAATGTTAGGAATGGAATATGGTTTAGATCATTTCAAATTTTTCCCTGCTGAAGCCGCTGGCGGTATTCCGATGTTAAAAGCCATAGCAGGTCCAATTCCACAAGTGACTTTTTGCCCAACAGGCGGTATTTCACCTGAAAACTACAATGCTTATTTACAATTAAATAACGTCGCTTGTGTGGGTGGTTCATGGCTGGCCCCTGCCGATGCCGTGAACGCAAAAAATTGGGCGAAAGTCACTGAATTAGCAAAACTAGCGATAAATAATGTAAAGTGTTAAATCATTTTTAAAACTTAAAGAGAAAATTCATGAGCAACCAACGTAATCTTAGTTTAAATGAGAACGCACAGTCTTTGTGTGAATTACCTGTTTTATCTGGCACGATAGGACCTGATGTCTTAGATGTACAAACGTTGTATAAAAACACAGGGATGTTTACTTATGATCCTGGTTTTACGTCAACAGCTAGTTGCAGATCGACAATTACTTATATAGACGGTGATGCAGGTGTGTTGTTGTACCGTGGTTATCCGATTGAACAACTGGCGGAAAAATGTACTTTTTTGGAAGTTTGCTATTTACTGTTGAATGGTGAATTACCCACTAAGCCACAAATGGATAAGTTTGAACATACGATTACTATGCACACGATGGTGCATGATCAGCTCACTAATTTCTTTAAAGGCTTTCGCCGTGATGCGCATCCGATGGCAATTATGGTTGGGGTGGTAGGTGCGTTGTCAGCGTTTTATCATGACGCGATGGACATTAAATCAAAAGCCGACCGTGATTTAAGTGCGATTCGCTTAATCGCTAAAGTGCCAACTATTGTGGCGATGTGTCATAAATACAGCACGGGCTTGCCGTTTATGTATCCAAAAAACCAACTCAGTTATGTGGAAAACTTTTTACGCATGATGCACGGCACACCTTGTGATGATTACGTTGCTAACCCCGTGTTAGTCCGCGCTTTGGATAGAATTTTGATTTTACACGCTGATCACGAACAAAATGCTTCGACTTCAACCGTGCGTTTAGCGGGTTCTAGTGGTGCAAATCCTTATGCGTGTATTACCTCAGGGATAGCTTGTTTATGGGGTGCCGCGCATGGTGGCGCGAATGAAGCTGTGCTACACATGCTGGAAGACATCGGCGATGTATCGCGTGTGCCACTCTATATTGCTAAAGCAAAAGATAAAAATGATCCGTTTAGATTGATGGGCTTTGGGCATCGGGTTTATAAAAATCATGATCCCCGCGCTAAACTCATGCGGGAAACTTGTCATGAAGTATTGAATGAACTCGGTTTACATGACGATAGATTATTTGCCTTAGCCCTAGAATTAGAGCGTATTGCCTTGGAAGACGATTATTTCATTGAGAAAAAACTGTACCCGAATGTCGATTTTTATTCAGGCATTGTGTTTCACGCCTTAGGTATTCCCACTAATATGTTCACTGCTATGTTTGCAATGGGTAGAACCGTTGGCTGGATTGCTCATTGGGATGAAATGATCGCTGATCCAGAACAAAAAATTGGTCGTCCTAGACAGCTTTATACGGGTGTAGCACAACGTGATGTGCCTGAGCAAAATCAGCATGGTAATGCGCATTGGTAATGAAGAAAATAGCTGGAGTGCATTACTCCAGCGTAATTTTTGTGCTAGTTTCTATGTTCAAGAAACATTGAAATAAGTCAGTATTTATTGCCTTGATAGACGAGGCTTTATATTAACCAAGGGGATTCCTTGTTATGAAAAATTACCACTTTGCGGTCTTCATTGGTCGCTTTCAACCCTATCACAACGGTCATCACCACATCATCAGCCAAGGGCTACAACGGTCTGAAAAAATCATTATTCTGTGTGGCTCGGCGCATTTGCCTGTGTCCCATCGCAACCCTTGGTCATTTCAAGAACGCAAAACCATGATTTTAAATTCGTTCAGCAAAGACGAAGCTGAAAGAATCACCGTGTTGCCGCTCATGGATTCGCCGTATAACGATGCAATATGGAGTCAGTCGGTGCAGACTATTGTCAATGGCGTAGTGCAGGCATTAAACACCATGCCTCATAACACGCCGCGCATTGCATTAATTGGGCATTCAAAAGATCACAGCTCGTTTTATTTAAAAATGTTCCCCCAATGGGAATCCATTGAAATCGATAATCTGAATGATCTCAATGCCACGAATTTACGCGATGATTATTTTAGTCACGCAGAACATTTTGCTCACAGCGACAGCATTTTTAATGGCTTAACGCCCAAAGGCACACAAGCATTTTTTGCCGAACAGTTTAGCCAAACCGCGTTTGACACAATACGCGCAGAACATGAATTTATCGAAGACTATAAAAAACAATGGCAAGCTGCTCCCTATCCGCCTGTATTTGTCACCGTCGATGCAGTGGTGATTCAATCAGGGCATATTTTGTTAGTCAAACGCCGCGCCAGACCTGGCAAAGGCTTAGCCGCACTAGCAGGTGGTTTTATCAGACAGCATGAACGCCTGCAAGATGCCTGTATTCGAGAATTGCGCGAAGAAACCAAGCTAAAAATTCCAGAACCCGTGTTACGCGGTTGTATTAAACGCCAGCACACTTTTGATGATCCGCACCGTTCCTCACGCGGTCGCACCATTACTCATGCGTTTTTGATTGAACTCCCTGTGTCTGAAAACTTGCCTAAAGTGAAAGGCGGGGATGATGCCGAAAAAGCCTTTTGGTTGCCGTTAGCCGATATGAATCCTGAAAAAATGTTTGAGGATCATTATTTTATTGTTCGGCATTTATTGGGCGAGTAGGCGCTGATTAAAGTAATACCGTCGAATTCAGGTTGTGTACGAGTACAATAACTGCCAATGCGTTACTTCTAACACCGATTGAATTAAAAATGAAATCGACTCTACACATCCTGATTTGCCTATTGTTACTCCACTCAAACGTCATTTTTTCTGCACCAGAACAAATTTCCGCGCCCTTAGAAAAAGTTTCCTTGCAGCTTAAATGGCTACACGCATTTCAATTTGCAGGCTATTACGCCGCCAAAGAAAAAGGTTTTTATGCCGCAGAAGGATTGGATGTCGATATTAAGGAACGCATTCCACATATCAATAATATTGAGCAGGTTCTTAAGGGTGAGTCTGACTATGGCATAGCGGATTCAAACCTGTTACTGGATAGATTGCTGGGTAAACCCGTTGTTGTGTTAGCTTCTATCTTTCAGCATAACGCCTTAGTGTATGTTAGCCTGAAAAGCTCAGGTATCGTTAGTCCCTATGAATTCAAAGGTAAACGCATTATGGATGATGGCAATGTTAATTCCAGTGTTGACGCGCTACTACAGGCAATGCGCTATGAAGTGGGTATTGCTAACCGCGATTTTACGCGCATTGAACACTCTTTCAATCCTGACGACTTGATTAACGGCAAAATCGATGTCATGACGGTTTATTTGACCAATGAAATCTATTACTACCGAGAAAAGCACGTTGACATCAATATTATTGACCCGCGCAATTATGGCATAGATTTTTTAGGCGACAATCTATTCACCACCGAACAGCAAATCCGCGAACATCCTGAAAGAACTCAGCGTTTTTTACGCGCTACGCTAAAAGGCTGGGATTACGCACTCAAACATTCGGAAGAAATTATTCAGCTTATTTTGCGCAACTACAATACTGATCAGCGGCTTACAGCAGAGCGTTTACGTTCAGAAGCCGTTGAAACCGCCAAGATGATTTTGCCTGAGAGCATTCCATTAGGCAGTTCTAGCATTAAACGTTTTCAGCGTATCGCTGAGATTTATCAGCAATTAGGCTTGGTGAAGTCACTCGATGGTTTGGACGGTTTTATTTATCAGGAAGCCGCTGCAACGCATTTAAACCTGAGTCAGGAAGAAAAAAACTGGCTACAAGTACATCCTGTGATTCGTCTGGCGATTGATAAGGATTTTGCACCCTATGAATGGATTGACGAGAAAGGCAATTATGTCGGCTTGACAGCGGATTATATTCACAAAGTTGAGCAAATCTTAGGCGTAAAGTTTGTCATCGAAAAAGACAAATCGTGGGCTGAAACCCTAGCAATGGCGAAACGTGGTGAAGTGGAGGTGGTCTCAGATGTTAATCAAACACCAGAACGCGAACAGTATTTGAATTTCACTGCTCCTCATGCCAGTATTCCTGTGATTATTGTCAATGAGGCAGAAAATGGTTTTATTGGTAGTTTGGATAATCTTTATGGCAAACGGATTGTTGTCGAGCAAAGTTATTTTATGCAGGAACGGCTAAGAAACGAACATCCTGACATACAGCTTGTCATTGCTAAAAGTACCAATGACGCGCTGGCGATGGTGAATAGCGGTGCAGTGGATGCGTATGTCGGCGATGCCGCGTTAGTCAATTATGTGATAAAAAAAACAGGCATGGTAAATCTTCGATTTTCAGGCGATACGGGATATAAAAGTGAGCATCGCATGGCGGTGACTAAAGCCAATCCCCTGCTAATAAACCTAATTACTAAAGCCTTAGACAGTATTCCAAATTCTGAAAAACAAACGATTGAAAATCGCTGGATGAGTTTACAGATTAAACAGGACACAACCGTTAAAACCCTTGTTAAATATGGAAGTGCAGCTCTTTTTGTGCTTTTCTTGATTGTTGTTTGGAATATGAGTTTACAACGCCAAATAAGACGGCGTAAGCAAATTGAAGCCGCGTTACGCGAAAGTCAAAGTGAATTGTCGCATTATTTTGAACAACCCCTGATTGGTATGATTAGCTGTTTTATTGACAAAAGAACGACACATATAAATCAGCATTTCTGTGATATCGTTGGCTACAGTAAAGAGGAAATGCAAACACTCAATTGGGCTGAAATTACCCATCCTGATGATTTGATAATTGAGCAGGTGTATTTTAATCAGATGGTATGTGGTGAAATTAACTCCTATCAAATGGAAAAACGCTACACCCATAAGAATGGACAGTGGGTTTATGTTCATCTTGCTGTAGACAGTGTGCGTGATACGCAAGGACAAGTGGATTATCTTATCGGCATGGTATTGGATATTACCGAACGTAAACTGGCAGAAATGGAGCTGCGCAACAGCGAAGAACAGCTAAAACTGGTTCTGGAAGGCGGGTATTTAGGTTTTTGGGATTGGAATATCATCACTAATAAAGTAGATCGGAATGCTATTTGGGCAGAAATGTTGGGGTATTCCTATGAAGAAATTCAACAGACTGCACAACAATGGGCTGATTTTGTTTACCCTGATGACAGAGAAAGAGCGTGGCAATCTATATATGATTTATTGGAAGGAAAAACGACTTGTCACCAACAAGAATATCGTATGTATCATAAAGACGGTAGCATTCGATGGATTCTCGACCATGCCAACATAGTACAACGCGATGAGAGTGGTAAACCAACGCGTATGAGCGGTACACATTCTGATATTACCGAGCGCAAACTGGCGGAAATAGAACTACGCATTGCCGCGACAGTTTTTGAATCACAAGAAGGTATGATTATTACTGATACTCTGGGCATTATTCTGAATGTCAATCATGCGTTTACCCTGATAACAGGTTATAGCAAAGAGGAAGTTCTGGAAAAAACGCCGCGCATACTGAGTTCAGGGAAACACAACAAGCATTTTTATAATCAGCTATGGCAAACTGTTCACAACACGGGTTCGTGGCAAGGTGAAATCTGGGATAGGCGGAAAAACGGTGAAATTTATCCCCAATGGTTGACTATTACCGCCGTAAAATCCAATGACAACGGGATAATTAGTCATTATGTCGCAACACTGGTAGATATTACCGAACGCAAAATCACCGAAGAACGCATTCATCAATTAGCATTTTACGACCCGTTGACTCTGTTACCAAACCGCCGTTTATTATATGAGCGTCTCAAACACGGTATCGAAATGAGTCATCGAACAGGTAATCTTATGGCGGTATTGATGCTCGATTTAGATGAATTCAAAGCCGTCAACGACACTTTCGGTCATACAGCGGGTGATGAGTTGTTACAACAAGTCGCTGAACGGCTTAAAGTCCATTTGCGTGAAATGGATACGGTTGCGCGTTTAGGTGGAGACGAGTTTGTTGTACTGATTGAAAATGTCACCCAGCCTGAACAAGTTGCTCACATTGCCAATAATATTATTCACACTTTAAAACAACCGTTCAGCCTGAGCAAAAACCACGAAGCCTACATTGGAACGAGTATCGGCATTGCTTTGCATCCCCAACACGGCGATACTATAGAAACACTGATGGATAATTCTGATACCGCGTTGTATCATGCTAAAGATAAAGGGCGAGGCTGTTTTGCTTATTTTTCTGATATAAGCTAACGCATAATAAGCGAAAGTTTTTGAGTATCGTATTGGATTGTGACAAGTTGTGCAGTGACTACAATCTTCATTGCTCATATTTTGATAGTTTGCATCGAATTACCCGCACCGCTGAAATTAGCTGAATAACATCACAACTCTAAGATAGACTTAGATTTTTCAACCACTTTGGAGGATTTCCAAATGCACAACCCACTTTTTGACAATCTGATTTTAAATACCGATTCCTATAAATCGTCACATTATTTGCAATATCCACAGGGAATGCAGTTTGTGTCGTCTTATATCGAATCACGCGGCGGCGATTATCAGGACATCGTGTTTTTTGGTTTACAGATGTTTATTAAATCGTATTTGCTCACACCGATAACGGCGGCAATGATTGATGAAGCGGAGCAGATTTTAGTCCCGCATGGCGTACCGTTTAATCGTGCAGGCTGGGAATATATTTTAAAAACTCACAACGGTTTTTTGCCGATTCGTATTGAAGCCATGCCAGAAGGCATGGTGACAGAACCCAGCCAGATTATGGCGCAAGTGGTTAATACCGATACTCGCTGTTTTTGGCTGACCAGTTATTTAGAAACTATGATTTTACGCGCTTGCTGGTATGGCACAACGGTGGCAACGCGTTCGTATAATTGCAAAAAAGTCATTGCCCAGTATTTGCACGAAACCGCCGATAATCTCAGCGGCTTGGATTTTAAATTGCATGATTTTGGGGCGCGTGGCGTGTCTTCACAAGAATCGGCGGCAATTTCAGGTTTAGCGCATCTTGTGAATTTTAAAGGTACGGACACCTTGGCGGCAGTGTTGGCGGCGAAGCGTTATTACAATGAAGCCAATATGCCCGCATTTTCCATTCCAGCGGCTGAACATTCGACCATTACCTCATGGGGGCGTGATTTAGAAAAAGAAGCCTATCGCAATATGCTAACCCAATTTTTAGCCAAGGATAAGCTGGTCGCGGTGGTGAGCGATTCTTATAATCTGTGGAATGCCTTGGAAATGTGGGGAACGGAATTTAAGGACACCATTGAAAATTCTCAAGGCACGTTAGTGATTCGCCCAGACAGCGGCAATCCTGTTGAAATTGTATTGAAAACCATGCAGAAATTGGAATCCTTGTTTGGTTGTTCGCTGAATGCGAAAGGCTATAAGCTGTTACCGTCTTGTGTGCGAGTGATTCAAGGTGACGGTGTGACCATTACCAGTATCGGGCAGATTTTACAAACTTTGAAAGAAGCAGGTTATAGCGCGGATAATTTAGCGTTTGGTATGGGCGCGGGTTTGTTGCAAAAATTAGACCGCGACACGCTAAAATTTGCCATGAAAGCCTCAGCAGTGCAAGTGAATGGGCTATGGCAGGATGTCTACAAAGACCCGATTACTGACCACGGCAAGCAATCTAAACGCGGACGCTTGGCGTTAATTTGTAATGGCGCGGGGCGGTTGGAAACTATCGCCATTGGCGATATAGGTACTCATGCGAATCTGTTGCGTCCTGTTTTTCATAATGGCAAATTGCTGGTTGATGATACTCTGACGCAAATTAGAGAGCGGGCAGTTATTTGATATTATCAGGAGTGCAAGCGGCAAGTAAAGCTTGCACTCTGAAACGTGTCATCACACTGTCAAATTAGCTTGGTACAATTTAGGGTTAATTAATAACGGGCATAAACAATTGCTTACAAATACATCAATCAGCATAGCATCATGAGAACGCCTAAACATCAAAAACACAAATTATCACTGCGCAACCTAACCGCTGAAGATTACGACAATATTGCCGTATTAATGGAACACGTTTACGATAATTTGGGTGGCGCGTGGAAAAAAGAGCAATATCTGTCGCAAATATCACGTTTTCAAGAAGGACAGATTGTTATCGAAGATAATGGGGTAATGGTTGCAGCGGCGTTGAGCATGATCGTTGATTATAATCGCTTTGGAGATAACCACACTTACTCACAAATTACGGGCGATGGTTATTTAACTAACCACGATCCATCTGGTGATACTTTGTATGGCGTGGATATTTTTGTCCATCCCAAATATCGGGGCTTACGATTAGGGCGCAGGCTTTATGATGCGCGTAAAGAATTATGCCGCAGCCTTAATCTACGGCGGTTTATTGCTGGCGGACGCATTCCTGGTTATTCCAAATATGCCGATCATTTCACCCCCGTGCGTTATATTGAAGAAGTCAAAAATCGAGAAATTTTTGATCCCGTATTATCATTTCAATTATCCAACGGCTTTCATGTTCGCAAATTATTGACAGGTTATTTACCAACCGATGCCGACTCTTTGGGTTATGCCACCTTGCTTGAGTGGGTTAATCTGGATTACGTTGAAAAAGCAAGCACGATTGGTAACACTAAACACATTGTTCGTTTAGGTGTGGTGCAATGGCAGATGCGTACCATGAGCAGTGTTGAAGAGTTGTTAAAACACGCAGAGTTTTTTATTGATGCGGTTTCAGGTTATCACGCTGATTTTGTGCTGTTTCCTGAATACATGAGTGCGCCGCTGATGGGTTTGTTTAATGACAAGCATCCACCCGATGCCATTCGTGCTTTAGCGAGCTTTAGTGTTGCAATTCGTAATGGTCTGTTAGAAATGGCGATGTCTTATAACATCAATATTATTGCAGGATCATTGCCAGAATACAGTAACCATGAATTATACAATGTGTCATGGCTGTTACGCCGCGATGGTACATTTGAAGCACAATACAAAATTCATGTTACTCCAGACGAAGTAAGCTGTTGGGGAGTACAAGGGGGTGACGCATTAAAAGTATTCGATACCGATTGTGGGAAAATTGCCATTTTGATTTGTTATGATGCTGAGTTTCCTGAACTGGCGCGATTAGCTTCCCTGCAAGGTGCGCAAATGATTTTTGTACCCTTTTGGACGGATACTAAAAACGCTTACCAGCGTGTTCGTTACTGTTCACAAGCGCGTGCCATTGAAAATGAATGTTTTGTTGCCATTACAGGCAGCGTAGGTAATTTACCTCATGCAGAAAACATGGACATTCAATATTCCCAATCCGCCATTTTTAGCCCTAGCGACTTTTCCTTTCCTCACGATGCTATTCTGGCTGAAGCCACGCCTAATACTGAAATGACACTAATTGCCGATGTGAATCTGGAATTATTAAAACAAGTGCGTACACGCGGTGCGACTCGTAATTTGGCTAATCGCCGAACAGATTTATATCGACTGGAGTGGTTTTAATCTATCTTTTAGCGGGAAATAATTGACTGCCAGTCCTTTAAAAGGAATGGCAGTCATGCTCAAAAGTAAAAACAACAGATTTAATCCACTACATTGCCCCGATGACTTAGTCGAACAGTAGATAGAGCTAACTGCTAATAAAATGATTACAAAACCGTTCGCACTGAGCCTGTCGAAGTGTGAATGTGGTTCGACAAGCTCACCACGAACGTTATCATTTTATTGTGCGTTAGCTATATGTTCTGTCTAACAACAACTCGGTGCGCCATCGGCTTTATGTGCAGCACCTTTGGTATCTGCCGCAGGTCTTACTGACCCTGAAGCATGACACCACGATTGCGGTGCGTGTTCTTGTGCAGGTTTAATGCCAATAAACTGGTTGTTATAAGATTCGCTAGTCAGTAGATTAAAGCTACGCTCACACACTGCCATGCGTTGCCCACGATAAAAAATATGACCTTCATCATCATACACTTTAGAAAAAGCCCCACGATAAATGACCGCATGACCTTTATCTAAACAGGGTTCATGGTGCGGTTTGATTGCAGTAATAGTGACAGAACGAAACTCTATGCCTTCAACCACCTGCCACGCGTGGCTTTCCCATTTATCATAAGTCACTGCTACGAACCCTGCGGCAACAAACGCCTGTAAAAACTCATGCTCCTGTAAAGCTCCTGAAATACAACCACTCCATAAATGCGCATCGGCTTTTAAATGCGGCGGCACAGGTTCATCACTGACAATATCAGAAATAGCAACCCGTCCACCTTGTTTAACAACACGAAAAATTTCGCGTATTAATTGTTCTTTATCACTGTCATGCACTAGGTTGAGTACACAATTGGACACCACTAAATCGATTGAATTATCCGCAATTAACGGCGATTCCTTGCGCTGTTTTTCTTGCCACGCGCGTAGACGAATTATATCTTCCGCATTGGTAATGGGATGTTTGATTAGCTGTTGATTCAGGGCGGCTAAGTCCAAAGCTAAATCCTGAATTTGTCCTTTTACAAACTCAACGTTAGCTGACCCTATTTTTTCTGCCATCTCAACTTGATATTTTCTGGCTAAGGAAAGCATATCATCATTCATATCCACGCCGATGACTTTGCCCGACTCACCAACTAACTGCGCCGCCATATAACAAATTTTGCCTGAGCCTGAACCTAAATCCAGCACCACATCGCCTTTCTGCACATAACGCGAGGGATCACCACAGCCATAATCTTTATCAATAATTTCCTGCGGCAATAAAGCCAATAATTCACGATCATAATCCACAGGGCAGCATAAATCCGCTTGTATAGATTCTGCGCCTTGTGAATAACGCTGTAAAACACCTGTTTCTATCGTCATGTCATTTCCACACAAAAAGTTACACGTTAAATAAGCTGTCGAAATATTCAAGACCTCGGCAGTTTGGGTAACTCAATATACGCTAAAAACTTACTCGTGTTCAGTCGTGCTTGTTTTTTAGTTAACTGTCATTAAAGCCCCAGCTCACTTAACCCTAAATGATCATCTGGACGGCGACCTAGCGACCAGTGGAATTTTCGTTCAGTTTCTTTAATGGCTAAGTCATTAATGCAGGCGTAGCGATATTCCATCAAGCCCTGTTCGTTAAATTGCCAATTTTCATTGCCATAAGACCGAAACCACTCGCCGTTGTCATCGTGCCATTCGTAGGCAAATCGGACGGCAATGCGGTTGCCTTGATATGCCCAGAGTTCTTTGATTAAACGGTATTCATGTTCTTTTGCCCATTTGCGGGTGAGAAAGGCGATGATTTGTTCACGCCCAACAGGAAATTCAGCACGGTTACGCCATTGGCTGTCTATGGTATACACCAAAGCGACACGCTCTGGATTGCGACCATTCCAGCCATCTTCCGCCATGCGTACTTTTTGCGTTGCGGTTTCATGAGTGAACGGTGGAACAGGGGGGCGTACTTCTGGGATGGTATTCATTTAAAATTCCTCAGTGATTGATAAAAAATAAGCGGTTACATAGTAGACTGATTATTGGCTAATTGTTCAATTTGAGCTTTCAGCTGGCGATTTTCTTCAACTAAAGGTGCTAATAGTTGTTCGACTTCTGCCTTTGAATAGCGCGGTGTGATATGTTGCGGACAATTCCATTCAATGGCTTCAATATGAATGAGTATGCCGCGTTCAATATGCGCACGATAGGTCGGCACTTCGAGTTGTGCGATGAGTTCAGGATGGTCACGTTCGTGAATAATACGCGCTCTGCCCCATAATTTCAGTCGTCGCCGATTCGGATAGTCCATCAAAATAAGCGAGATACGTTCATCGGCGTTGAGATTGCCAACACTTAAGTATTGCCGATTACCGCGAAAGTCAGCAAAACCAATCGTGCGCTCATTCAGCACCTTTAAAAAACCCACAGAACCGCCCCGATGCTGTACATAAGGCCAGCCCGATTCTGAGACGGTCGCTTGGTAAAAACTATCGCGTTCGGCGATAAATTCAGCTTCACGCTCACCCAGTTCATTGCCCGCATTCTCTGACAACTCGAAACGGCGATTCGCTTCTCGACTGCCATACAAGCTCTGCGCGGCTTTGACACTGGGGGTAAAAGTAATATCAGCAAATGCACTCGCCATGACCGTTCTCCTCTGGACACGAGGATGCAATCTATCCCCCGTGTCAATTAACAAATGCCGTTTACGCGGCTATTTTTAGCGCAACTTTTGGAAAGTCTATTTCAACACGGCTGGCTTTGCCAATGATGTTAGTCAAAACATTCATGCCGACGTGAGTAATAATTTCGACAATTTCCGCGTCGCTATAACCTGCCTCTCGCGCTTCGATAATTTCGGCGGTAGTGATTTCACCCATGTTTTCAACCAATGAACGGGCAAGTCTTACCGCCACTGCGGCTTTTTCATCTTGGCTAGTGCCTGCACGATTAGCAGTGATTTCTTCTGTGCTTAAGCCCGCTTTACGCCCGATAGCGGTATGTGCAGACAGGCAATATTCACAGGAATTTTTTTGCGCTAATCCCAGTGCGATACGTTCACGCGTTTGCGGTTCTAAAGCTCCTTCGCCAGCGATACCATGCAGACCTAAAAAAGCGCGTAGTGCGGCGGGTGAATTCGCCAATATTTTTAAAAAGTTTGGCACCATGCCTAATTGTGACTGAATGGCATCCAATAAGGCTTTTTGTTCAGAGTTAGCAGTTTCGTTGGTAACAACATTAATTCGGCTCATGATAATTCTCTCAATAATTCAATCAGTGTTTTCGCTCCACCCATTGTGTTGCGAGTGGGTTTAGTTTATAAAATTCCATTGGTAAGAAGAATAGCCATTTTCCACAAGAGTCTATTACGAAAACTGGAATGATAAATGGACAGATTAACTTTGATGACGGTGTTTGTCGCGGTCGCAGAAGAGCAAAGTTTTGCAGCGGGTGCGCGGCGGTTGAGTATGTCACCACCCGCTGTGACTCGCGCTATCGCTACATTGGAAGATCGGTTGGGCGTTAAGTTATTAACACGAACCACCCGCTATGTGCGGGTCACTGATGCGGGGCAGCGTTATTTAGAAGATGCGCGACGGATTATTCTCGATGTAGATGAGGCGGATGAGTCGGCGGCAGGTATCAATGCACAGCCGCGTGGTCATCTGGCAGTGACTGCACCGATATTATTCGGTCGAATGTTTGCCATTCCCGCTATCGTTGACTATCTGCAACAATATCCAGAAATGGAAGTATCGGTGGTATTTTTGGATCGCGTGGTCAATTTGCTTGAGGAAGGGCTTGATGTCGGTATACGAATTGGTGAATTGCCTGATTCCAGTATGAAAGCAATCCGTGTCGGTGCTGTGCGTCGGGTTGTGTGTGCCTCGCCCATGTATCTGGAAAAGCAGGGTACACCGCAACTGCCAGAAGATTTAGCCCATCATCTCGTGGTAGCGGCGAGTGCCGTTTCACCCGTTATAGAATGGAAATTTGCTCAGGGGCTTGTTGTCCGTGTTAAACCGCGTTTGACCGTCACCAGCAACGATGCCGCCATCGAGGCGGTGGTGCGCGGAATGGGTGTGACGCGCTTATTGTCCTATCAAATAGCACCTTATCAGGCATTAGGGCAGTTGCAAACCGTGTTGAGCGAATTTGAACCCGCCCCTTTGCCCATTCACGTCATTCACCGCGAAGGTCGTTATGGCTCTGCAAAAGTGAGAAGCTTTGTTGATTTTATGGTTGCAAGGCTTAGGTTACAAAATCAATGAATCATTACATCTCTTTACTGAGAAATCTCGTGATTTTCGTAGGCATCAGTTAATCACACCCGTACAGCTACTGCCTTGCCCTGCGGTACAGCCGTAGCAATGTTGCAACGTGTTAATGTTTTTACCCATTAATTCAGTCACTTGGCTAATATGGATTTTTTTATTCGCCCCTAAAGGCAATTTTAGCATTTGATTAAAGTCACAATCATAAACAAAACCCTGCCAATCAACGCTCAAGGTATTTTTACACATCACCTTATCCAAGTTAGGCGAGTGAAAGTTGTTTTTGAGCAAGTTCATGTAATTATCAAACTGCCCCGTACTCAATAAAACGCTGCCAAAACGCTGCACGGGTAGATTAGTAAGCGCATATAAATGATTAAATACAATACCAAAATGTTCAAGCAGATGTTTTTTGTAATCATGTTCAAGAGCTTGTTGCTCTGGAGGTAAGGACGCACCTTGCGGATTAAAAACCAGATTCAACTGTAAGTCGCTATTATCTAACCCATAACCCAGCGCGTTTAGTTTTTGTAAAGCGGTGATACTGGCATCAAACGTGCCTTTACCACGTTGTTTATCGACATTATCTTTTAAATAGCAAGGCAATGAAGCGACGATTTCTACCCGATTTTCTGCTAGAAAATCCGCCAACCACTCAAAACCCGATTCCAATAAAATAACCAGATTACAACGATCTATCACTTTTAAGCCTCTATTCAAACCTTCCGTAACCAGATAACGAAAGTATGGATTCATTTCAGGTGCGCCACCCGTTAAATCCAAAGTATGAACCGTATGACTATCAATGAACGTTAAAATCTGCTCAATCGTGGCTTTGTCCATTAACTCAGTGCGTTTAGGTCCTGCATTCACATGACAATGCGTGCAGCTTAAATTACACAAATAGCCCAGATTGACTTGCAAAATTTCAAGTTTATTGCGACTAATCGCAGGAAAATCCGAGTTTTTTAAATAAGGCAATGAGTCAAGCATACAAGGTTATTTTTAAGTACAGAAGAATTGCATTCCAGTAAAGTAGACGTGATTTGTCACGCCTACCTTTGACCAACAGTCACAACGTTATAAAGGCTTTTTTTCAGGGGTTATTTTATCAGTTGTTGGAACAGGAACTGGAACAGGAGTAGAATTCGCATCAGTGTTTTTAGAAACGGCGGTGATTGCTTGTTTTGCTAGTTTTTCACGGCGCGTACCTTCACCATACAGAGTAAATGTGATCATGACAAAAATAGTTGTTATCACAACAATCATAAATCTGCTGGGTTCAATTGAGGAACTGGCGGGTTTCTTTATGTCAGACTCAATTTTGGTTTCGTCTCGTTTTTTCAATTTGTTGGATTTTTTCGTGTTAGGCTCAATTACGGATTCATCTGATTTTTTCAAAAAGAATAACGGCCACTGGGGTTTGTACATACCGATAATAAAAAAGAGCAGTGTCCAGATACCTAAGTCAAAAGCGTAAGTTACCATTTATATTTACCTATTAATGTTTGAGTAGATTATTATTGAGAGTGTAATACACACGCTATTTTAGCGTTTTTGTTTTATCAAGATAGGTTTTATTGTTAGTAGTGGGTTAAATCTGGAGTCAAAAAGCTTTAGCTTTTTGCGATTCTCCAATAGCTAAAGCTATTGGACTCCACGTTTTTGATCCTGTTAAATAACAGATTTAATCCACTACCTTATTGTTTTAGTGAGCGCACATTGCTGTGCTGAAATCAGTGTTTTTTGTCTACTATGAAAAATCAGGGGGCTTTATGGGTGAGTTTGTTGTTGTATTATTAGTTTTCGCCGTTGTATTAGTATTTATGAGTATTAAATCTGTGCCTCAGGGTATGGAGTACACAGTTCAACGTTTTGGACGTTATACCAATACCTTAACTCCAGGCTTAAATATCATTATTCCGTTTATTGATAGCATCGGTCATAAAATGGTGATGATGGAACAGGTGATGGATGTGCCATCGCAAGAGGTTATTACTAAAGATAATGCGATGGTCACGGTCGATGGCGTGATTTTTTATCAAGTCATGGATGCCGCTAAAGCTGCGTATGAAGTCAGTCAATTAAATTGGGCAATTTTAAATTTAGTCATGACAAATATTCGTACTGTGATGGGTTCGATGGATTTAGATGAATTATTATCACGTCGTGATGACATTAATGCCCGAATTTTGAATGTCGTCGATGACGCGACTACACCGTGGGGCATTAAAGTCACGCGTATTGAAATCAAAGACATTGCCCCGCCTAAAGATTTAGTGGAAGCAATGGGCAGACAAATGAAAGCCGAACGCTTAAAACGTGCTTCAATTCTGGAAGCGGAAGGACTACGACAAGCGGAAATTTTACGCGCTGAAGGAGCGCAACAAGCGGCGATTTTGGAAGCCGAAGGTCGAAAAGAAGCATCATACCGTGATGCAGATGCACGGGAACGTTTAGCGCAAGCCGAAGCCAGAGCAACCTTAATGGTGTCAGAGGCAATTAGTAAAGGCGATGTACAGGCGATTAATTATTTTGTCGCACTCAAATACATAGATGCGTTAAAAGGCATTGCTACCGCTAATAATAGCAAGTTAGTTTTTATGCCCTTAGATTCATCCAGTGTTATCGGTGCGCTTGGTGGTATCGGTGAGTTGGCAAAAGAAGCGTTGAATAACAGAGCTAAATCATGACCGCATTGGCATTAGTTTTTTGGTATTGGTGGGTATTGGCTGTTATCTTTTTGGTGATAGAGCTGTTAGCACCTGCTTTTTTCTTTTTGTGGATGTCAGTTTCCGCGCTGGTTACGGGCATTATTGTTTGGCTAATGCCTAGTACCAGTACAGATATTCAAATTCTGATTTTTTCTATCCTGTCTATTATTAGCATTGTTGCTTGGCGGGTTTATGGCAAAAAAATCACCATCGCTACAGATCAGCCGCTATTAAACCGACGCGGCTCACAGTATGTTGGTAGGACATTTAATTTACACGAAGCTATTGAGAATGGTCAGGGTAAAATAAAAGTCGATGATACTATTTGGAAAGTACACGGCGAAGATTGTGACATCAATACTAAAGTCAAAGTCATTGCTAGTCGTGGCACAGTGTTTGATGTAAAGAAAGTAGATTAAAATATAGAGTTAACGCACAATAAAATGATACCGTTCGTGGTGAGCTGTGAGCTTGTCGAACAGTCGAACCACATTCACACTTCGACAAGGCTCTCCTGAGCGAAGCCGAAGGGCTCAGTGCGAACGGTTTTTTAATCATTTTATTGGCTGTTAGCTATACCCCCGTCGCGCTTCGATACCCGTTGTAGTTTACGGTTTGCAATTTTTTAACAAGATTTGTAACGGAGTGTAACAAAAGATGGAATTGTTACACTCTGTTACAAAAATAAATCACAATAACTTGCTATTTCTGTAGAGGCGAATTTAAAGTAATAATGGTTGCAGAAAAAATCTGCGATCAGAGTCATACGTTTATCGTAATTAGTCGGATGTATAACCGTTGGCTCATGTTAATGGATGTATTTTTGTTCGCCGTTTCAAAAAATTATGGTTCTTCCATATTTCGTGGGATATAAATGTATGAACAAAAAGAATTCACTACGCGCCGCCGCTGTGAAACAACTTCACCAAGCTTCCACAATAAATTCTACGACTCGCTCTGCTGAACAATTACTCTACGAACTTCAGGTTCATCAAATTGAACTGGAAATGCAAAACGAGAACTTACGCCAATCTTACGAGGCGTTGGCTAAATCTCAGCAAGATTATTTTGATCTGTATGAGTTTTCTCCCGTCGGCTATTTAACACTCTCGCATCAAGGCTTGATTGAAAAAATCAATCTGACTGGTGCAAGGTTACTGGGGAAAAGCCGTTCCCAATTACTACAACGGCGTTTTGCAGGCTTTATCAACGCCAAAGATGCGGATCGCTGGCATCTTTTTTTTATTCAAGTCATGCGGGGCAATGAGCAGAAAACGCTTGAAGTCACCCTAAAGCAGCCTAACGATAACTGGCTTTATGCACAACTGCACTGTCTTACTGTGTTAAAAGCGAATAAGCAACCCACATTGTGGATTGCTTTAACCGATATTACCAAACGCGAACAAGCAGCTATTACCGAACGCGAACAAGCAGCCGAGATGGTCATTGTCGCCAATAGAGAGCTTGCCTTCCAAAATGAAGAAAAAGAAAACCGAGCAGCCGAGTTGGTCATTGCCAATAGAGAGCTTGCCTTCCAAAATGAAGAAAAAGAAAAACGTAGAAAAATAGAAAACGCATTGCAAAAAAGTGAATTAAAACTGAATTTTTTGCTGTCAAATGCACCCGTGACAATCTTCACTTGCGAAGTAACCCCGCCGTTTAGGCTGACCTATATCAGCCCGAATATCACTGCAATTTTGGGCTACTTACCCGAACAATTCCTCGAAAACTGCAATTTTTGGGAAAGCCATATTCACCCCGATGATGTCGCACAGGTTTATAAGCACCTGTCGCAATTTTTTAAAAAGGACACACTTCAGCACGAATACCGCTTTCGCACAACTGATGGTAGCTATCGCTGGATGTATGATGAGTTACGATTAACGTATGATGAAGCGGGTGAACCCAATCAACTTATTGGTTTTTGGATGGATATTTCCGAACGCAAACGGATTGAAAAGCAACTCATAGAAAGTGAACGGCACTTACGAGCGATTCTTGAAACATCACCTGAATGTGTGAAATTGGTGGCGCGTGACGGTACGCTGTTGTCAATGAATCCGTCAGGATTGGCAATGATAGACGTTGACTCAGAAGATGAAGTACGCAATCAATGCGTCTATTCACTACTTGCCCCTGAGTATCGTGACGCTTTTCAAGCTTTTAATGAAGCAGTCTGTGATGGCAAGTCAGGCAAGATGGAATTTGAAATGATCGGCTTGAAAAACACAAGACACTGGATGGAGACTCGTGCAGTCCCGTTTAGCGTGGAAAATGGTGATATTGTCCAATTAGCCTTTAGCGAAGAAATCACCGAGCGCAAGCAGCTGGAAAAATCTTTACAAGATTCAGAATCAAAGTTTCGCGCCCTTTTCGATTCAACCAGTGATGCAATCATGTTGGGCATTCCGAATTTTTTTGATTGTAATCAGGCGGCTTTAACCCTATTTGGCTGCAAAACAATCGCTGAATTCTGTACCTATCATCCTGCGGATTTGTCACCGTTAGAACAGCCTTGTGGAACAAGCTCCCTGATACTCGCCGAGCAATACATCGCTACTGCATTGAAAAAAGGGCAATTACGCTTTGAATGGACACATAAAAGAATAGACACAGGAGGTATCTTTGTTGCTGAAGTATTACTCACTGTCTTAATTTTAAATGAAAAACCCGTGCTACAAGCAACTGTTCACGATATTAGCGAGCGCAAAGCCGCGGAAGAGGAAATTAAACAATTAGCTTTTTTTGATCCACTCACAGGCTTACCCAATCGGCGCAAATTATTGGATAGATTGCACTATAGCCTCTCGATTAATCATCGGGCGAATACCAAATTCGCGGTATTCATGATGGATTTGGATAAATTCAAAGCCGTGAACGATAAGCTAGGACACGCGGCTGGTGATGAGTTACTCAAACAAGTGGCGGCAAGAATTATCAACTGTTTGCGTGATAGCGACATGGTTGCACGTTTAGGTGGTGATGAATTTGTCCTCGTGTTAGAAAATCTAAAAATCCCCGAAGCGGCTGAAATCATTGCCTTAAAAGTAATAGCCGAGTTAACCGTGCCGTTTCAACTATCCGACAATGACACGGTACAAATTGGCGCGAGTATTGGTATTAGTCTTTATCCACAAAATGGCAACACCCCTGAAAGTCTCATGGATCATGCAGACAACGCGCTGTATCAAGCGAAATACAACGGACGCGGCTGTTTTGCCTATTTTTCGGGTAATGGGTTAACGCTGTTATAGCGACTTAATGACTGCCAGTCCTTTAAAGGACTGGCAGTCATGCTCAAAATCATAATAATTTCAATCAGTTTTATATCGAACTCAGGCGACACAATAATCTGGATGAAGAGCCGTGTGTTTAAGCAGGTAGCGGTTGACGTGGACAACTTTGGCTGGCGGAAAACCATTGAAATGGGTAGATGTTGCTCCGCTATAGGCACCGATGTTTCTACTGTAGAGGTGGTCGTCACGCTCCAGATTGGAGGGAAGTTCTTCTGTCTTTGAAATAACATCCAGCCCGTCACAGGTAGGGCCAAACACGGTACATATCTGGGTTGACCCTTTTTTGAAGGAGTCAAAATGATATTCGCAGTGGTCAAAGATGACACCAGAAAAAGTGTGATAGACCCCGTCATCAATGTAATAGCATAGTTTGCCGTGCCGAACCGTCTTGCCGATGATCTTCGATACCGCTGTGCCTGCGGTTGCAACTATGAATCTTCCTGGCTCGGCAATAATTTTTATTTCTGGTGGAAAGAGCCTGTCTAGCTCAGTATTTATCACCGCTGCCAATTCGCTGAAAGGCTTTACTGACGCATCGTAAGGAGCTGGAAAACCACCACCTATATCCAGTAAATTCATCTTGTCGTAACCGCGTTCTCTAGCTTCCTTGAATATAAGTGCCGCAAGATTGATTGCCTGCACATAGTTTTCAAAATTGCTGGTTTGGCTTCCGACGTGGAAGCTCAGCCCCTCGACGGTTAACCCCTGCTTTTCGGCTTCCAAAATAAGATCGACTGCCTCGCTAGGTTCCGCCCCAAATTTTGAGGAAAGCTCTACCATAGCCCCCGCGTTGGAAACCAGAAGGCGAAGCACAAGTCTGGCATTAGGGGCGAACTGCCTGATCTTGATGATCTCTTCGCGATTATCAAAGGTGAGCAACGGCTTGTACTTGTCAAGCTTTGCTAGCGTCTCGGTTGCCTTGATCGTATTTGCATAGATGATCTTGTCCCTGATCCACTCATGCCGCTCCTGCTCAGGCATAGTCTTTATATTTTCGTAGACTACATTGAATTCCTGTATAGACGATACATCAAAACTAGCTTCGACATCGAACAGAGTTTTTACTATGGCTGGATCTGGATTCGCCTTGATCGCGCAATAGGCTTGGACACGCGGGAGATATTTTTTGAAAGTTGCATAATTGCTTCGTAGTTCGTCGTGATCTATCACGAACAACGGTGTTCCGTGGGTTTCAGCAAGCTGTTGCAAATTTTTTGTAGTGATCATGGAATTTCCTTAGAACTTTTGATTTTAGTGCTACATACTCAGTATGAGAAGCGAAATGGTGTCGCCAGAAAATCCTTCTTTCGACACCATCGAAGTCTTCTACAGCCGACAACGACTCCATTCCAGTAATGGATATTTGTCTGCTGTAGAATTTGAAAGTCAGCCTAAAGCTGCTTAACTTTGTGTCCTAAAAAGTGTTGACACATCAGTGAAATAGGACGATGTTTCTACTCGTCTTTCTTCTTGTGAGATTTTTTCTCTTTTCCTGAATCTGCTTTATCTTTCTTGTGCTTTGGCTTGCATGGCGAAACCGCAATCATAGGATTCGCCGCAGAAACCGTGACTGTAGCCGTCGATTCTAAAAGCTCTTTCTCAAGAGACCTGACTGTTCCGTCGAATGAATGCTTGCTGCCTGGCTTGATTTCCTTCACCTCGGTAGGCAGACCAATTTGGTCAAGAATTTCGATGAACGGTTCTGGATCAAGTTCCTCGACATTGACCATCTTCTTCACGTCCCAAACTCCGTTGGCAATCAGCATAGCGGCTGCAATCGGTGGAACGCCAGCGGTGTAACTAATCCCCTGAGACTCAACTTCTTCGTAACATTGCTTGTGATCCGAGACTTGATAAATCAATACTTCTCGCTTTTCCCCTTCCATCCAGCCCTTAACGAAGGTGCCGATGCAGGTATTGCCTGTATAACCAGGAGCAAGCGTCATCGGATCAGGTAGCAGTGCCTTGACGACCTTGAGCGGCACAACTTCCTGACCAGTAGTCAGTGTCACTGGTAGATGTGAGAGAAAGCCGAGCGTGCGAAGTACCGTGAATACGTTTATGTAGTGGTCGCCAAAACCCATCCAGAAACGAATGCTGTTGGCATCAATATTCTTTGATAGGGAGTGCAGTTCGTCATGACCGTTCAGGTAAATTGGCTGCTTTCCGACAACAGGGAAATCATACTCGCGTTTCACCGAGTGGGTGGGATACTCTTTCCACTCTTGGTCAATCCAAGTCCAGACCTTTACGAACTCGCGGAAATTGATTTCTGGGTCAAAGTTGGTCGAAAAATATTTGCCGTGACTTCCTGCATTCACATCCAGTATGTCTATCGTATCAATCTTGTCGAAGTAACGTTTGACAGCAAGAGCGCAGTAAGCATTGACTACTCCTGGATCAAAACCAGCACCAAGGATTGCAGTTACTCCTTTTTCATCGCAACGCTCCTTTCGCTTCCACTCGTAATTAGCATACCAAGGTGGCTCTTCACAGACTTTGTCTGGATCTTCATGGATGGCGGTGTCGATATACGCCGCGCCAGTTTCGATGCACGCCTCCAGTACCGACATATTGATGAAAGCTGAGCCAAGGTTGATTACGATCCCCGTTTTGGTTTCATTTATCAACTTTACTGTCGCAGGAATATCCAGTGCATCGAGCTGAGCTGAATAAAGCCTGCCAGCCGAATCCTTGAGATGCCCTTTCCGCGTCACGCTTTCGATGATCGCATCACATTTGGCTTGCGTTCGCGATGCGATACAAATATCGCCCAGAACATCATTGTTCATCGCTGCCTTGTGAGCCGCAACGTGCGCCACTCCGCCTGCCCCGATAATCATTACGTTTTTTTTCATATTATGAATTCCTCTTTATGATAAATTTCCAATGTAATCTTTATAGTCAAAACTGCGTACCAGTTCTACAGAACCGTCCAACCTCCGTACCGCAATCGACGGCATCGCAAGACCATTGAACCAGTTTTTCTTCACCATCGTGTATCCCGCTGCATCGGCGATACGCACCTCGTCTCCAATCTTCAGTGCTGTTTCCAGTTCGTAGCTGCCGAACAGATCTCCAGCCAGACATGACCGACCAGCGATGAGAATCTGGTTAGTGCCAGAGCTAGGGAATGAAATTTTCGGGCTTGTTCTGTAGATCAGGTGATCCAGCAGATGCGCCTCGACAGAGGCATCAACGATAGCGATAGCGACTTCATTATGGACTACATCAAGTACCGTGGTGACCAGTTCGGTACTACAGGTTATGGCTGCCTCACCTGGCTCAAGATAGACCTGCACACCGTATCTTTCGCTAAAATTCTTCAATACGCGGCAGAATCTTTCCAGCGGATAGCCGTCTTTGGTAAAATAAATGCCCCCGCCGAGACTGACCCAGTCCATTTTTTTCAGTAGAGAAGCGTACTTAATGCCAATCTGCTCTATAGCGTCGGCGATGTTTTCAATATCATCGTTTTCGCAATTGAAATGGAACATGACACCGCTGATCAGATCCGCCACAGCATCGAGTTCCTGTTCACTGCATACCCCAAGCCGCGAACAACTGCGGGCTGGGTCTGCCAGATCAAAATGGGAATAACTGATACCAGGATTGACCCGAAGACCGACTTTCAAGCCGCTCACCCGTTCATGAAACCTGTTCAATTGCGAGATAGAATTGAATATCACCTTATCGGCAAACTCAGCTACCGCTTCAACTTCTTCAGCAGAATAAGCCACGCTGTAAGCATGAGCCTCCTTGCCGAACTTTTCGCGACCGAGCCGCGCTTCGTAGAGTGAGCTGCTGGTTGTGCCGTCCATGTATTGGCGCATCAAATCGAATACGCACCAAGTTGAAAAACATTTTAGTGCCAGAACTGATTTTGCACCAGACTGCTCGCGAATGAGTCGTATGATTTCGAGATTTTTTTTCAGTCTAACTTCGTCGATTAGATAATATGGGGTGCGCAATTGCGGCATTTTTGGGAACTCGAAGAAAAGCGATAAATTGTTTGAATAGTAAAGTCGTTGGCACAATTATCAATGCACATGGAATTCATGCTCAGCAATTCTGATTATGACAAAAACCTAACCGCCTCTGGTTATTAAATAGCTCAGAACAGTGAAAAAACTCTACATTTTAAAAAACGTTTGAGTATATATTCAAATTAACTTTAAACATATACATAATAACTTTTGGTGCTAGTTTAAATTAAGCAGCTAAAACAGTAAGCGATTGTTTTTAATGGAGTCCAATAGCTATTGCTGATTTGTAAAAAGCTGAAGCTTTTTGACTCCTATTCCCTTCTAATAGCGGTAAACAAAAAAATATTTTAATCGCAACACATTGATTTATCTTGTTTATTTTTATGGAGCTAACTAGCACCAAAGGTTAACAGGGTGTTGGCGGATTATATGTTTAGCCGTACTCTTCCTTGCTATGGCGTAAATTCTCGTTCTGCCTCAAGCCAGTCCTCAAGTTCGTGACGTTGGGCGTTTAACAACGCACTAAAAAACTAATCTTAACTATTGGAGCATAGAAATGTTAAAAAAATATTACAATCTGATGTTACGCCGCCTTTAAACCTTGCAACGCAGAAAAAGCCTGTTGAGTTGCTTTGATAAATAGAAGCTAACGCACAATAAAATGATACCGTTCGTGGTGATCTGTGAGCTGTGAGCTTGTCGAACAGTCGAACCACATTCACATCATTCGACAAGCTCATGACAGACTCAGTGCGAACGGTTTTGTAATCATTTTATTGATGGTTAGCTATATATTCTAAGCACACCGCTATAAATCCACCAAATCCTGAAAATCACAGTCCACAATCTCTCCCACAAACCTCCATCAAACAAGCCATTGTTTTATAAAGCATTTAATGCACACAAAGCCCATTAATAGCCGTTCATAAAACCAAAAACCACGCGGCAAATTCTCATAAACTCTCCTACAGCTTTCCCTTTAGCTACCGAATACAAAGGGCTAAACTATGCCCAAGTTCAAAGCGAACAACAAACAACGAGGCAATCATCATGCAAATCATCACAGAACACGATAACCAAAGGGTTGCCGAATCATTTAACGCAGCGATTAGCGGCTTAAATCATATTGCCGATGACATAAAACAATCCTGTGCAGATGCAATAATGGAAGATGACTATGGCAAAGTGGATATGACAAAGGCATCAGCTATGGAATTAAAAAGCTTCATTCAGGAGGTTGCTAATTTATCAATGCACTGGAATAAGGGGATTTTTAGTAAATCTAAAACAGCACAAAGAGTCGTGGCAGGCAATTTAAATGCTTCTCGCACAAGAGCTGCACGAGCTTCAAATGTAAGATTGCGCGTTACTTTTCTTAACAATGGAAAACAAATTTATTTAAATAGCTCGGCTAAAACATTTGTAGAGGCATTGCGGATATTAAAGTTAGATCATGTTGCTAAATTAGGGATAATAGCGAACAGGCATGAGCTAGTCAGTAAAACAAAGTTTCGTTCCGACGGCACTATTCACCAGTGTGAGGGTTGGTATATTGATACTTTATCTAATACAAACCAAAAGAAAGTTTTTTTAGAAGAAATCAGCACTGCATTAAAAATCCCTATTCGTGTGGATGTAGGGTAATTAGTTTAATCTACTAAGTAACGAACAAAATACCGCATTTCCTTGTGTTTAACTAATTGGATGATAAAGCCATGACAGATTTAAAAGAACAAACAGCACAAAACGAAGTGGCAAAAAAAGTAGAAATTAGAAGTTATGCAGAGCTTGTTAAGTTAGGGCGTGATTGTCTTGAACAAAAAAAATTCGATTTTGCTCTAAAAGTATTGATGCAAGCTATTCAATTAGATGCTAATGGTTACGAAGCTTATTTTGAGCGTGGTCGTTATTATTTTAATATGGAAAAATATGAACTTGCTTTAGGCGATTTTAATAAATCTATTCAATTAAATCCTAAGTTTTCCAAAGCTTATAGGGCAATTGGAGTTTATTATAAAAAACAAAATAACGATGAATTATATTTTGCATGGATTAAAAAAGCGGCTGAATTAGAAGATGCTGCTTCTCAATATAGAACGAGTTTAAATTATAAATATGGTTGGGGGGTTGAAAAAAATCTGGGGCTTGCTTTTGAATGGCTAAACAAAGCGGCTGAACAAGGGAATATTGATGCTCAATATTCGATAGCCATAGATTATCTGTATGGTTTTGATATTGAAAAAAATCCAGAGCTTGCTTTTGATTGGTTTAAAAAAGTGGCTGGACAAGGACATATTGAAGCGCAATATGAATTAGCCATGTGTTATTTTTACGGTAAAGGTACGGATGTAGATTCAGTGCTTGGTTTTGAATGGTGTAAAAAATCCGCTGAACGGGGAAATATTGAAGCTCAATATGAGTTAGCCGATTGTTATCTTAATGGTATCGGTATTGAAAAAAATCCAGAACTTGGTTTTGAGTTGCTTAATAAACTTGCTGAACAAGATAAGATTAAAGCGCAATATTTGTTAGCTGATTGTTATCTCAAGGGAATGGGCATTGAGAAAAATATAAAACTTGGTTTTGAGTTGCTTAAAAAATTGGATGAACAAAAAGACACTCAAGCAGGATTTAAACTGAATGATTATTATAGTTGCGCAGAAGATAAACTATATCAATATTTTCGTCACGATAAAGAAAATGAAAATTTAGAAGAAGAATTACAATGGTTTGAAAAAAAAGCAGAACAAGGAGATATTGAAGCATATTATTTATTAGCCGAAGTTTATTTTGAAGGTATAAAGGTTAAAAAAAATCGAATACTGGCTTTAGAATGGCTGGAAAAATCGCTCACGCAAGAAAAATCTGACAAATATAGATTAGCTCATATTTATTTAAATTTCGCTTACGGCTTTGAAAGTGATAATAGCGAACTAGAAATAAGTGAGCAAAAAATAATTGACTTGTATATCAAAGCCGCTGAATATGGATCTGTCAATGCTTATATCCGTTTAGCAGATTATTATCGATTAGGTAATCATGTTAAAAAAAATGATGCGCTTGCTTTTGCATATTATGAAAAAGCTTTTGAAAATAGCGGTGAAAAAGACGATGAAATAGAAAGAGACTATAATATGTCATATTATCCTGATATTAAAAGTATAGCTTCTTTGCAATTATCTCGTTATTACGCAGAAGGTAAAATTGTTGAAAAAGACTTAGATAAAGTGATATTTTATCAACAGCAGATTGATGAAGATATAATAGAAAAAAAAGATTCTATAGCGTTCCCATATAAAACAGCATTCTCTTATTATTGTGAAGAGAAAGATTATGAGTCAAAACTTGAAGGTAAGGAAAAAGCTGATTATCTGCTTGATAAAGGACGCAAGGATGAAGCAATACAGGTTATTGCCGAAGACTGGGATGTAGGAAGTTATAGCTGTGAATATGCTGAACAAAGAATAACGATAAAAGAACAAAATAAGGAGCTTAGAAAATTAAATGCAGAGTTAGAAGAAAAAAACCAACAACTTGAATTACAAATCCAAAAAAAAGAAAAATATTACAAAATGGCACACGAAAAAGAAAAAGAAATGCTCTCTTTCTTCACTCACACCATGCGTAATGCCCTCGCCACTGCCCCAGAATCACTCAGACAAGCCATTCGTTTATTAGGTAGCGAAGACTACGAAAAAAATAAAAAACAATATAAAGCGATTAATAAAATAGCCGCTTTATTTTCAACGTTGTCTTTAACGGATTGCTTAATAGATACCTTTAAACAATCTATTAATGATCCACAAGAATTTAAACTGGCGTGGCAAAACGATAATACAGGTGATGCAACACCAAAATGGGTAATCGCCTCGGCTTTACGTCAATCATTAAATAGAATAATTTTTATGAGTGATGCCAGCCAGTTAGAAAAACTGTTAAATATCACTGAAACCGCATCAATTGTATCCATGCGAAAATCATTTATTGAAACTGTTTTACCGCTTAATGTCGATAATCATGGAATTAATACTTTTTATGACTGGCTTAATGGTATTAATAGCATTGAAATAGCCATAGAAGAAACCAATTGCTCTAATTTTGGTGTCAATCAGGTTAAATTTTCGCTATTATTCGCCATCACCTCTGAATTAATTTTAAATGCCTTAAAATATTGGAACGGCACAGGACATATTCAAATTAGCTGGCAGTTAATAGAAGAAAATTATATTTTCACTGTTAAAAATCCTTGCCATGCAAACGCCAGTAGTAATTTAGCAGGTACGCACAAAGGTATTGCGTTTATTAACCGCTTAATGGAATTATTAGGCGACCAAGCGCATTTTAATTGCATACCCGAAGAGCAACACTTTACCGCACAATTAAAACTACATAAATCATTATTAGGCGATAACACATGAATATATTATGGATTGAAGACTTTGGTGGCACATTATCATCAGGCACAGACACATTAGAATCGATGTTTAAAAATCTGCTCAGTTTTGATGACTGGGACGAAGACGAATTAAATCTAATAAAACGCCCCACCGATTTAAAAAAATTCTGCGAACAACAAAAAAGCGTACACAATATTTATTTATGCCGTAATTATTTCGATTACATTGCTTTTAAAGCAGCCCATTCAATAACTCATGAAATAGACACCATTATCTCTGACATCCGTTTAGATAATATTGCAGCGGAGCAGTTTGATTCACCTATTCCAGACGCTTACTTATCCGATAAACGTAAATTTCACGAAAATGGCGGCTTTTATATTTTTAACGATTTAATTCATTTAGGCGTACCTGCTGAACGAATATGTTTCATGACAGGTGAAAAGAATTCGTTTAAAAGTTTTGAAGAAAAATGCACTGAAATATACACGCCAAAAGTCACCGCTTTTGAAAAAAGCGATGCCGATTATGAAAAACTAAGAGATTGGCTAACAGCACAACAATCCTCTTATGCAATATTAAGGCGCGGAATTATTGAAGCCTGTCACAGTTTAAAAAACCTAATCAACACTGAAAACAAACTGTTATTTAATGGCTTTATTGAAGAATCTGAAAAGAAAATTAGCCTTGAAGATAGTCACAATTATTTAGACGTGTTAGCAAATTTTTTACCCTTGCGCGAACCCGTTGATAAATCCACCTTGTACAAACTCTTTATCAGAACATTAACGCACGAATGGGAGGCGACAGAACCTAAAAAAATAAGAGGTTTAGCGTGGATTATGAAAAGCACCCGTAACTGGATAACGCATAATTCAACCGTATTTAATGCTGTTGATGAACAAATAATCGCTTACCTATTTATGATTAATATGCGGATTATGTTTAATTTTGACGAGGTAAAGCAAACTTATGAAGAAATACTATTTAGACTGTTTTCTGGTGAGAATTTAACAAAAGAAACTTTTGAAAATCAAAATAAAAATAAATTAATTGCTCTGGACATTAAAAAGGCTTATTGCAACCTTCAAAATAAGGTAGCCAGCGAAAAAATTATTAAAGATGCGTTTCGCTTTCCAGCATTAGCCAATAATATTCAGGAAAGTAACTCAGAGCTTAGAAAAGATAAAGTGTTATTCGATAAATTACTTTATCAAATGTTTTGGTTAATTAACTCTTATCCGCGTGTAGATGTAAGAATCGGAAAAGTAGAAATAACGTTTGAAGAGTTTGATTACCGTAAAAAATCACCTTATCTATTTGAATTAGCACGGCATATTTACAATCGCAGTTTTTCATAAGATTAAAAGCCTGTCCATTACCCACATAGTATATTGATGAGGTATAAAAAAGACATCTGTGGTTGTAAGTTCATAAGTGCGTGACAATAAGTTTGCGTGTATTTAGGAGTGCAAGCTTTGCTTGCAAGTCAGGCAAAGCCTGACCTCCAACGTTAAGCAATACATCCTTACTTGTTACTAAGAACTTAACAAAAAAATCAGCAGGTAACTACTGCTCAAGCCAGATCATCGTCATTCCAGCATGGATGCTGGAATCCAGTGCCTCAGTTTCTATTAGTTACTCGAAATGGAGTACAAACCTAGGTTTGTATTCCTGACAAGTAATGAAACCACTTTATAATTTAGTCTTCAAGTTGTTAATTTTTTTTTAATAGCATACCATTGTCGTCATGATTTTCTCACTTCGCCTATTCATTATTGCTTGTTTGGTCGTGTTGCAATTTATTGCACCCCTAGTCCATGCGCATACTAGTGAGAAAATTTTATCACAGGGGCTGCATATTCCTGGTCTTGAAGTCTATGATCGTTTGACACCACAAGAGGCGGTTGACTCTATGCAGGCAGTCAATGTTTCATCGTGCAAAGCCGTATTGTTTTGTGGTGATATTGATGGTCAGGTGGTGGGTGTTGATGCAGGTTTTAGTCGAAACATTGCAACACCTACACATAAGCTTCATAAGATAATCGCTGATTTGCATAGCGATTTTTTACCTGCTTCAACTATTGTATTTGAAACGGGATTTTCCACATTTTTTATCCCGCCACTCACCCATACCGAGCCATTATTTGGACGGCTTGCGTATTTTCCCCATTCCCCACGCGCCCCACCTGCACACGCCTAGCTGTTAGCGGGACGATTACTCGTTCTCACAGACTAGCTGTAGCATTGCTCAGCTTTCTTACTCATTATTAAGGCGGTCATTACCGCATTGAGCTTTCCATTATGTTTGTTTTAAACCTTTTTAGCAGGTGTTTACTTGCTTTTTGGCTAATGATTTCCTTAAGTTTTGCTGAATCGACACCGATAGTCGATCACCAAGATACCGTTGAAATTGATGAATCACTGACTTTACCCAAAGTTGTTGATTTAACCTTAGAAAAATTCCCTGACATGGCGTGGCTTAATTCGCTGGAAGAAGAAGCCACCGCACTTGCACAGCGGGGTAAAAGTTGGACGGCTGGCGCGTCAAAAGCGTTTTATCGCTTTCAAGAAGCCACCAGCGGTACGCTACATTACAATGATGCGGGCGTAGAAGTTCCCTTGTGGAACATTGGACAACGTGATGCTGAACAAGCACTTGGTGAAAAAGCCGATACCAGTGCAAAAATGCAAACATTCGCAACTAAACTGCGCGTAGCTGGCTTGGTACGCGGTGCATTGTGGGATATGGATTTACAAAAAATCCGCTATGAACAAGCATTGGCAGAAATAAATATTTATGAGCAGTTGTACGCAAAAATTGGGCGACGAGTTGAACTAGGAGATTTACCGCGTTCAGATTCGCTGTTAGCACAAACGGAGTTGCTACAAAAGCGTTCAACCCTGATTTTGGCAGAAGCAGAGTTAATGCACGCGCGTAAACGCTACGCCAGTATTACGCAAATGAGCAAAATGCCAAAAAACTATCAAGAAAAGTTAGTTGCCTTAAAAGAAATTGAACAAAACCATCCTGCCTTAGTAGCAATTAATAGCCAAATTAATCGTAAACAAGCAGAACTCGATACTATCAAAGCTATTGGTTCTGGGCAAAATAATGTCGCTGTTGGCGTGAACACTGATATGGGTGACAGTCGCAGTAATCACACTGCTAGTTTTAATATTGGTATCACCGTGCCGTTTGGTGGTAGCGATCATATCGCTCCGCACATTGCCGCAATCAATGTTGAGTTAAATAAATTACTCGCTGAACGCGAACAATTGTTTCGAGATTTAAAACAAGCACACCACGAAGCAGAACATAATTTGGAAGTGAATCGGGCTGAGCTAGAAAATGCCAACGAAATGAAAAAAGCCACCGAAAACCTGTTAAACATGAGTAATACCGCGTTTTCAGTCGGTGAAATTAATTTAATGGACTTGTTAAAAATAGAGTCCAAAGCCCAACAAGCGATTTTAAATGCGAAAGAACGAGCGGTAATGTTAGAACGTGATATTGCCTTATATAACCAAGCGGTAGGAGTAATGCCATGAATATGAATGATTTATTACCACTACGTTTTGTAGTTCCCACTCGCCAATCGAATACAAACCTAGGTTTACACTCCAGTCAGCGTGTAGGAACGACGCGCTTAGTATTAATTGCTTTGATTGCACTACTGTTCTGCTCCTTCGCCCACGCGGAAAACCAGATAAATATTTCCCAAGAACATTTTAATAATCTAGGTGTGACGCTAGGCAAATTAGAAGTCGTCAGCCAAATTCCACTGCTCACCGCACCAGCAAAAGTCGTTGTCCCACCTGCGCAAGAATTTGTTGTGAGTGCCTCGCAAGCAGGACTCATCACTAAATTAAACGCGGCAATAGGCGATAACGTTAAAAAAGGCGCGGTGTTAGCTGAACTCAACAGCTCAGATTTATTGTCCATGCAACGCTTGTATCTTAAAGCCTTAAGTGAGTTACAACTGAGTGCTGTTTTTTATCAACGCGATAAAAAGCTGTTACAAGAAGGCGTTATCGCTGATCGGCGTTGGCAAGAAACCCAAGCGCAACATGAAGCACTGCTTTCTGAAGCCAACGAACATAAACAATTGTTACAAATCGCAGGGATGACCGACGGTGAAATTGCCCAATTAGGCAAAACCCGCCGTTTATCTAGCCAGCTCAGTTTACACGCGCCTATAACAGGCGTGATTATGGAACGTATGGCGGTCGCAGGTGAACGTATTGACAGTTTAGCTCCGATTTATCGTGTGGCTAATCTCGATGAATTATGGTTAGAAATCAATATTCCCCAAGAACGAGTAGCGGGTTTAAAAATTGGCGATCAAGTGCAAATTGAAAATACCGACATCACTGCAAAAATCAATTTGTTAGGACAAAATGTTAATGCCGAAAGCCAAACTGTGTTGGCAAGAGCCGTTATTAATAGTAAACAATCGACAGTACGCGCTGGGCAACGCATTAATATTCAAATTACTCAAGCCAGTGATCTGCCTATTTTTAAAGTACCAAACGCGGCTATTGCTCAAAATGAAGGCAAGTCATTCATTTTTGTCCGTGATAAAGCAGGCTTTGTGGTCACACCGATTAGCGTGATTGGCAAACAAGGCGAAGAGTCGATTATTAGCGGCGAATTATTCGCTAATCAAGACATAGCTATTCAAGGCGCGGTGGCATTAAAAGCCAACTGGTTAGGCTTGGGGAGTGCTGAATAATGTCTCCTCTTATTCGCTTTGCTCTAAGTCAGCGACTGTTGATGATGATTTTCGTGCTGTTATTAGCAGGCGGTGGTTATCATGCGTTTACCAATATTCCCATTGATGCGTTTCCCGAAGTCTCACCAACGCAAGTAAAAATTATCGTCAAAGCGGCGGGCATGACCCCCGAAGAAGTGGAAGCGCGTATCACCGCGCCTATTGAAGTTGAGTTATTAGGCATACCGCATCAAACCATGTTGCGCTCGATTGCCAAATACGCCTTAACTGATATTACGGTCGATTTTGCCGAAGGTACCGATATTTTTTGGGCGCGGCAACAAATCGCCGAACGTTTAAATACCATGTGGGGAAACTTACCCGCTGGGGTAACAGGTGGTATTGCACCCATGACCACGCCACTCGGCGAGATGTTCATGTTTTCTGTAGAAGGCGGTGGTTTAAGCCTAATGGAACGGCGCAGTTTATTGGATTGGGTGATACGCCCAGCTCTACGCACAGTTGCAGGGGTTGCCGATGTCAATTCCTTAGGCGGTTTAGTGCGTAGTTTTGAGATTATTCCCGATAATACCCGCTTATCCGCCAGAGGTATTGGTATCGATAAATTACAACAAGCGATACAAAGCAATAACCGTAATGATGGTGCAGGACGCATGACCGATGGCGAAGAAGCCTTAATCGTGCGAGCGGAAGGACGAATTAAAAATATTAACGATGTTAAAAATATTGTTGTGGATAACAAAAATGGTACACCCATTACCGTCGCCGATGTTGCCGAAGTGAATATAGGCGCGATTACCCGTTATGGTGCGGTGAGTAAAAATGGCGAGGGTGAATCGGTGACAGGGCTGGTACTGAGTTTACGCGGTGCGAATGCGCGGCAAACCATTAAAGGTATTGAAGCAAAGTTTGAAGAACTCAAAAAAGCCTTTCCAAAAGGTGTGGAAGCTAAGGTGTTTTACAATCGCGGTGATTTAGTCGATAAAGCGGTAGAAACAGTATTACACGCGCTACTAGAAGCCATTGTATTAGTCATCGTATTGCTGATTTTATTTTTGGGTAATTTACGCGCCGCGTTAGTGGTTGCGTTAGCGTTGCCGCTTGCCGCTTTGTTCACATTTATCCTCATGAACCAAATGGGTATGTCGGCTAATCTCATGAGTTTAGGCGGCTTGGCAATCGCCATCGGTATGCTTGTGGATGCGGCGGTGGTAGTGGTGGAAAATCTCATCACCCATTTAGCCGAAACTCAAACTGCCAAACGCTTGCCACGATTACACATTATTTATCGTGCCACAACGGAAGTTGCCGCGTCTGTGACTGCTGGGATTTTAATTATTATCATCGTATTTTTACCGTTGCTCACTCTGCAAGGTTTAGAAGGGAAATTATTCACCCCTGTCGCGTTGACCATCGTGTTTGCACTTAGTGGTTCATTGATATTGTCGCTTACGGTGATTCCTGTGATTGCCTCTTATTTGTTGAAAGAAGTCTCGCATGAAGAACCGTGGCTACCACGCCAACTACAAAAACTTTACCAACCGAGTTTGCTCTGGTGTTTAAACAACAGCAAAATAGTATTCACAGGTGCGGGTGTTTTATTGGTTATCACCGTGCTGGTGTTCACACAAATTGGTAGTACCTTTATGCCCACGATGGACGAAGGCGATATTATTTTGCAATTGGAAAAATTACCTTCTATCACGCTGGCAAAATCGGTGGATTTAGACGGACAGGTGCAGAAAAATCTGCTGAAAAACGTGCCTGAAATTGCCACCATCGTGTCGCGGGTCGGTTCAGATGAATTAGGGCTTGATCCAATGGGCTTAAACGAAACCGATACTTTTTTGGTATTAAAACCTAAAGACCAATGGCGGATGAATAGTAAAGATGAGTTGATTGAAGAAATCCGTAAAGTTATGGCACAAACCCCAGGGATTGCCTTTGGTTTTACCCAACCGATTGAAATGCGGGTATCAGAAATGCTCACAGGGACACGCGGTGATGTTGCCATTAAATTATTCGGTGCAGATCTCGCGGTGCTTAACGATAAAGCCAATGAAATTGCCGAAACCTTAAAAAAGATTAGCGGTTCAAGTGATGTGTTTGCCAAGCAAAATGATGGGATGCAGTTTTTACAACTCACTATCGACAAACTAGCCGCAGGACGTTTGGGTTTGGATGCGGACAGTATCGAAAATTTATTACGCGCTCAGATTGAAGGCTTAAATTTGGGTATTGTGCAGGAAGGCATTAAGCGCACACCGATTATTCTGCGCGGTAGTAGTAACACCGCGAATTTTGAGGATTTGCAAATTACGCTACCCAATGGTGGTCATGTGCCTGTGACCGCTGTTGCACACATTGATAAAGTGGAAGGCGTGGTATCCATCGGCAGAGAAAAAGGACAACGATTTGTAGTAGTGCGTAGTAATGTCAATGGGCGTGATTTAGTCGGCTTTGTGGATGAAGCGCGTAAAGCTGTGGAAGAAAAAGTCAAACTACCCACAGGTTATACGGTGGAATTTGGCGGACAATTTGAAAACCAACAACGGGCAGCAGCAACCTTAAAATTGGTTGTGCCTATCGCTTTGGGTTTAATCTTTTTATTATTATTTTCTACTTTTGGCTCAGTGCGACAAGCAGTATTGGTGTTATCCAATATTCCATTGGCAATGGTCGGGGGCGTGTTTGGTTTGTGGATTTCAGGCGAATATTTATCTGTGCCTGCCTCGGTTGGTTTTATCGCCTTGTTAGGTATCGCGGTACTGAATGGCGTGGTGATGGTAAGTTATTTTAATCAGCTTAAAGCAATGGGGATGGATATACTCAAAGTCGTTACGCTGGGTTCTTCACGGCGATTACGTCCCGTGTTAATGACTGCCAGTATCGCAGCGTTTGGTTTGATTCCGTTATTATTTGCCACAGGGCCTGGCTCTGAAATTCAACGCCCGTTAGCCATTGTGGTCATTGGCGGCTTGGTGTCATCTACTTTCCTGACGCTATTTTTATTGCCGATTTTGTTTAAATTATATGGCTTACCCAAAGAGGACAGATTATGAAGCATGACAAAGAATATCTGGTGACGATTAACGTCTCACCCAGTCTCGAAGAGGCTCTTGTCGATACCTTGCTAACCCTTGAAGAAGAACTGGGGTTTAGCAGTTTTGCTGTCAACTCCCATCATCATGAAAACAAAGGCTTATCATTAGCTGAACAAGTGACTGGTCGGCAAAAACAGCTACGTTTTCAAATGTACATTGATGAAAATGACTTGGATACCTTAGTTGAAAAATTAAAACAAGAGTTTTCAGGATCTGGCATTCAATATTGGGTGTTACCTGTGATTATTAGCGGAGTAATTTAAGTTTATAGGAGTCCAAAACGTGTTTTGGACTCCTAACTTACTACACCAAGTTTTTTCCACGTTCACCTGTGTTTATAATCGCGCCTTCATCTACATCAATAATATAAACCTTGCCCGCACCGTGTTGATGGGTATTGGCAATCGTCATAATCGCATTGAAAATACTCTCCACCTGTTCATCATGCGCGAAAATCTCAATACGTTTTTTCGCCATAAACGGCATATAATCTTGCCCTTTAACGACTTTGACTCGTCCAAAACCCTCGCAATCAGAGACACTCATGCCTGGAAAATGGGGTATTTCAAGTAGTGTCTGCGTTAATTTAGCTAACATAAACGGTTGGATATAAGCGCGAATTTCTTTCATGGGGAGACCTTAGGATTCATGGTGTTCTTCAAAATGACGGTAAAGTGCGGGCAACATGGTCAACGTTAATAGTGTTGCAGTAATAAGTCCACCGATAATCACCACAGCAAAGGGTTTTGCGGTTTCTGAACCTACGCTAGTAGACAATGCGGCGGGCATTAAGCCTAAAATTGCCATGAGTGCAGTCATGACTACAGGGCGTAAGCGACTAACCGAGCCTTGCAAGATAGCCTCTTCCAACGAAATACCTTCACGCCTAAGATGATTAATTTGTGATAACAAAATAACGCCGTTCTGTACTGCGATACCGAATAGGGCAATAAAGCCAACCGCTGCCGACACACTTAAATGTATGCCTGTCAGCAATAATGCCACCAAGCCACCGATCATCGCAAAAGGCACATTCATGACAATCAATGAAGCACTCTTGAGTGATTGAAATGCCCAGAACAACAGCACGAAAATAAGCACCAAACTGACTGGGACGATAAATGAAAGTCGTTTCATTGCCCGTTGTTGATTTTCAAATTGACCACTCCAAACAATACGATACCCTGGTTGCAAAACCACTTGTTCGCCGACTTTTTGCTGTGCTTCAGCAACAAAACTGCCTTGATCGCGGTCAATTAAATTACATTTGATGGCAATACGCCGTATATTATTTTCACGGCTGATGCGCGACGCGCCTTGGTTGATTTTAATATCCGCTAATTCAGCTAATGGAATGCGACTACCATCGAGTGACAATACGGTAATATCTTCAATCGCGCCTACTGAGTCGCGAGCTGCACCCGTAAGGCGCACGGTAATATCGAACCGACGTTCACCTTCCAACATTTGGGTAGCGGTTTTGCCGCCCACTGCCATTGCGATAACATCTTCCACATCATTGACATTAATGCCGTAACGGGCAATTTTGGCTCTATCAATCGCAATAACCATTTGTGCCAAACCTGATTGCTGTTCGGCAGCCACATCGGTAGAGCCTTCTATAGAACGGAGAATACTGGTAATTTGATTGGCTTTTTCTTGCAGGATTTTAAGGTCTTCACCAAAAATTTTGATGGCAATCTCGCCTTTAACCCCAGAAATTGCTTCTTCTACGTTGTCTTGTATCACTTGAGAAAAATTGAATTGCAAGCCAGGAAATACTGCCAAACTTTTTTGCATATCTTCGACTAATTTATCTTTATCTTCATGATATTTTTTATTCCAAGTATCCTTAGGATCAAGATCAATAAGGATTTCCAGATTATTGAAGCCTTTAGGATCTGTTCCGTCTTCGGGTCGCCCCAATTGGGTGAGTATCGACTTGGTTTCGCTAAACTTACTCAAATGTCCGCGTATATCTTGTTCTAGCACTTTAGCTTTCGCCAGTGACACGGGGGTGGGTAACGTAATGGTCAACCAAATATTACCTTCATCTAATTTAGGCATAAATTCAGTGCCTATCAAGGGCGTGGAAGCCAGTGATAATATTAAGGTCAACACCGCGCCAGTGAATAATTTTTTAGGGTGGCGTAATACCGCTTCCAATATGGCGAGATAGATGCGCTCCATCCCGTTTACCAATGGATTATGCGATTCAGTTAGGCGTGGACCAATCAGATAACTCAGTAACACGGGTACTAAGGTTAAGCTGATAATCAATGAACCCAATAATGCGAAACTGAGGGTGAATGCCATCGGGGAAAATATTTTTGCTTCAACTCTTTGAAATGTGAAAATAGGCAAAAAGGCAATGATGATAATGGCTTTAGAAAATAAAATCGGTCTTGCCATGTCCACTGCCGTCATCAACATGGATTGTCTCATGTGTGCCACGGTGGCTTTTTGTGCCATTTCCAAGGTGACTCTGACCATAATGGCTTCGACTAGCACTACCGCACTGTCTACAATAATTCCAAAGTCAATTGCACCCAAAGAAATCAGGTTAGCGGAAACGTGCTTCATATCAATCAAAATGAACGCAAACATCAGTGACAGCGGAATCACCGCAATTACCACCGCTGAAGCCCACACCCGCCGTAAGAAAATAATTAGAATGGCCAAAATTAATGCCGCGCCTTCCAACATATTATGTCCAACGGTGTGTACCGTGTGTTCTACTAAATCGGTGCGGTCATAGATAGGAATCATTTTGACCCCCAGCGGCAAAATGTGGCTATTCAGGTCAGTAATTTTTTCTTTCACTCCTTGCAACACTTCGATAGCATCACGACCTTTAATCAGTAACACAATACCTTCAACCACATCGTCACGCTCGTTATAGCCAACGATACCATTACGCGGTTGTGGACCTACCACCACATTAGCGATATTTTTGACGAATACGGGCACACCGTTTTGGCTAGATACTACGATGTCCCCAATTTCATCCGCAGACTTTAATAGCCCAGCACCACGCACCACTAGGGCTTCATAGCCATGTTCAATATAACCGCCGCCTGTATTGGCATTATTGGCGGCAATCGCTTGGTAAACATCAGGTAGTGATAATTTATAATCCCTTAATTTGTCAGGATCAACTTCTATCTGATATTGCTTAACACCACCACCAAACGCCACCACATCTGCTACGCCCTGAACCGTACGCAAGGTACGCTCAATAACCCAATCTTGCAATGCCCGTTGTTCTACCAATGGGTAATCAGGTGCTTCAATGCGATACCGATAAATTTCCCCCACGCCTGTGGATAAGGGTGCGATAGACGGACTCACTCCATCGGGTAAATTTACCTCTTGTAAACGTTCCAACACTTGTTGACGGGAAAAATAATCTTCAGCATCATCATCAAAGGTGAGCGTGACTACAGACAAGCCAAAAATGGACACTGAACGCATATTGATTAAATGCGGCAAGCCATTCATTTCTTTTTCAATCGGCAAACTAATCAGCTTTTCTACTTCTTCGGGAGCTTGACCTGAGTATTGTGTGACCACCTGCACAAACACATTTTGTACATCAGGAAACGCTTGTACAGGTAAGCGTTCAAACGAGATAATGCCTACAACTGCCAGTAACGCAGACGCACCAATAACTAATAAGCGTTGCTGTAAACAGAAGGAGATAAGTTTATTAATCATGGCTTGGTTGCTCCTGTATCCTGTTCAGCGTCTTCTTCAGTACGCAACAGCAATGCACCATCAACCACTAAGCGTTCACCTGCTTTTAAACCGTCCTGAATGATTGATCTATCTTTAAGACGCAGCCCCGCCTTGACGGGACGTTTTTGATAATGCCCATCACCGATAGCGACAAATAACCAATCAGAATCACCCTCAGTAAATAGCGCGGTGAGCGGAACAATAATCGCCTTATCATTCGGATCACTTTGCACATCAATGGCAGCATACATGGCGGGGAATAAACGCCCGTCCGCATTGGGCAACAGACAACGAACCTGTACGGTACGGGTTTTTTCGTCCACCACCTGACTGATATAACTCACTGTGGCGGTAAAACTTTCATTAGGATAGGCAGGGACTCGAACAATTACCTTCTCGCCGACATGAATTAAACCGATGTCTTTTTCAAACACCGCCATTTGTACCCAGAGTTTGCTTAAATCAGAAATAACAAATAATGGTGCAGGGGTATCGGAGCGTACTTCCATGCCGACATTGATATTCCGTTCGGTAATCACGCCAGCGATAGGCGCGTGAAGCACAAAGTGATTGTCGGTGCGCTCCGTGTGTATGCCTAGGTTTGCCAATTTAAGCTTTGCCCGTTCCGCTTCACTACCCGCCCGCATGAGATTATCTTGCGCCTGTTCTTGATCTTTGCGCGGCACAATACCATGAGCATAAAGTTCTTGAGTACGTTGCGAAGCACGGACTGCCAAATTCAAATCCGCTTGAGCATCAGCATAATCGGCTTGGGCTTGTCCTAGTTCTGGACTGTCTAATTCTGCGAGGGTACTTCCTGTTTTAACAGATGCCCCTAAGGTGGCGATAGCTCCCGTCACCCGTCCTCCAATCGGTGAAGAAATGCGGGCGGTGTGCGTTTCGTCATAAGCGATTGTCCCTGTCACAGGATCCATCAGCGGGCGTTGCACTAATTCAACAATCGCTTCTTTGATATAAGCCCGCTTGGGTGAATTAGGTGCGAGTAGCACTTCGTCTTTAGGCAATGCCTTCACGACTTGTTTTGGTGTGTCATCCTTAGATTGACACGCCAGCAGGGAAAAACACAGTAATGCCACCGTTAAGCCGAGGGGGTTAAAAAATTTTATCGTCATCACACACTTATTCTCCATAAGCCATTAATAAATCTGCCCACGCTTTACTTCGATTCGCTAAGGCAGTGTAATAGTCCAACATCATGGCTTTGTAACTACGCTCGGCATCAATTAAGTCCAATAATCCTATTGCACCTTTGCTGTAGGCGAATTCTTCTGCTTCGCGTAATTTTTCGATACGTTCTAACGCGGCGGTCTCAAAACGTTGAGCAACTGCATCAGCACTTTGCCACGCTACCAACGCTTTCATCACATCGGCTTGTACCATTTGTTCGGTTTGTTGTAATGCCAATTCTGACGAATTAACAGAGACATGGGCTTTTGAAATTTCCCCTTCCTGCCGATAGAACAAAGGTAAAGGAACACTGACGCTGACACCACCGCTATCAGCAAAGAAGTTACCTGGATCACGTTGATAAAAAGCCCCGACAGTGACATCGGGAATCGCCAAGCGATTGGCTAAGGTAAGCATTTTTTTTGCTTGGTCAATACGAATTCGTGCTGCTTGCAGATCAGGTCGTCGCTCCAGTGCTTGTCTGAATAACTGTTCTTGTCCTGCATGAGCAATAGCAGGGCTGGCATTTGCCCAAGGTTCTACAGCAGAAATTTCCAGACTATTTTCTGGCCAACCCAGTAATAGCAATAACACGCTACGCGCCTGAATTAATGCCGTTTGCGCCTGATTTTGGTCACCTTGAGCTTTCAGGCTTTCAATTTCAATACGAGTAAAATCTGTCTCGGCAATATCGCCCGCTTTAAGCCTGATTGAATTTGCTTTTATAATGTCACGATAGCGTTCAAAATTTTCGCTGGCAACCTTGGCGGTTTTTTGAGCTAATAGCAAATCATAATAACTGCGCCGTACTGCGTTAGTCAGTACGCGAACAGTATCTTTCAAATCAAAATTGACCGCCTCAACAGCCAATTCACTACTTTCTATGCGTAAGCGACGTTTGCCAGCGGTTTCAATCAATTGCGTAATTTGTGGCGATATTGCAGGTAAAGTTGTTCTATCGCTAAATTCTCGCTGAAACATCTTTGGACTCAGCGATGAAAAAGTAAAGCTAAATACAGGATTGGGAATCGCACTCGCAATAATTTGATCGGCTTGTGCGTTTTCAATATTGAAACTCGCAGCAATCAAACTGAGATTACGTTGATAAAACAAAGCGATAGCTTCTTGTTCAGTAATGACAAGATGCCCTTCTTTTGTTGTTGCTGTTTCAGCGCGTAGAGTCAGCGACCATAATGCAAAAAACAGTCCTATTAAAATCTTGATTATTAATATTTTCATAACTTATTAAGAAAGTAAAATCACGAAAATTTATGGTTGATTAAATATGAGTTTTGCATTCAACTCAGGTTAATTAACGCATAAACAACACTATGCTTACGCTCTTACAGATGCACGTCTTTCCTGAATGCTGGCATAAACAACAAAACCTGCTAACAAAATTGCCAGAATTATTGATGAACCGATAGTTCCGAACCCTAGACCACCTTTTTCTAACGGTTTGGTTAGTAAGTCGCCGAACGTTGCTCCAAATGGGCGTGTCAGTACAAATGCAAGCCAAAACAATGCGACTCTATTTAATCGAGTCGTGTAATAAAGCAACGTAACCACAGCGATAAGCGCAGCAACAAGAACCGCACCACCCAGAAAACCTAATCCAGAATCATCCGCTAAAAAATCACCTAAGGCTGTACCTAGCGTGTTTGAAAATAAAATAGCTGTCCAATAAAACAGTTCCACTTTGACTGTTTGAATAGTGCTAACTGAAATCGTCTTTTCACTAATATGCCAGATTGCTAGAACAATTAGTAAGCCTGTCACCAAAATCAATGAGCCGTTCGCATAACCTAAACCCAGTGTTCTATCCATGTAATCGGACATCGTAGTGCCAGCAGTACTGGTTGTTAGAATCACCAGCCAGTAAAGCACGGGGTGAAATTTGCTGGAAACCAATTGTATCGTCAGCGTCGCAACAAACAGACTGAGTAAAATAATGGAACTTATGGCATAGCCGACATTCATGGTCATGGACAACAAATCGCCAGCGGTCTCACCCAACGTAGTCGCACAAATTTTCATAATCCAAAAGTAAATCGTTACTTGGGCAACTTTATTCATAATTTATGGTGTCTCCAAAATTAGTTTTTAGAGTAGTGGTAAACAGTGAGTGATTGGAATACAAACCTAGGTTTGTATTCCGCATCAGCGATTATTTTTTTGCCTTATCTGCTAATGTACCCGCGACCATCATCGCATCTAATTCTGCTTCAATTTCACCGATTAACAAGTCAATATAATTCGATTTTATTTCCGTGCGAGAACGGGATGCGTCTAGCAGTTCTAATAAACTGGTTTTACCAAAGCGATAGGAGTCTTCGGACATTTGCCGAATGGTGGTTAAAGGGTTTAGCACTTGAGTTTCAAAATTTGCCAAGGTTTCGCGCCGCCGTTTTAACACCTCTACGGCACGTTCTAATTCTTGATGTGTCGAAGCGAGTAATAGCTCACGGTTAAGTATCGCGGTGTGTTTGCCCGCTTCTGCGCGAGCCATGCCGCCTTGGTTACGATCAAATATCGGTACATCAACAGCCACACCAACATAAGTTGTCAAGCCATAAGGTTTATCGGTATAAGCTGTGCCAACTTGTAACGCGGGGATGGGCCAGCGTTCGGTTTTGGCTTTTTCAATATTGGCATCGGCGGCAATGCTTTCTCGGTAAGCGGTTTCGATGGCTGGATTATTTTCTTCTGCTAACGCCCACAGTTTATTTATATCGGCAGGTGTGCCTAATGGCGTTAAGGCACCTGAAACATCGGGTTTCCAGTTTGGCAAACCCAATAAAACCCCTAGTTGTCCTGTTGTGCCGACAACATCAGTACGCGCACTTTCTAGGCGTGTTGCCATTGCTTGGGTTTCTTGCTGCATTCGTAGCACGTCATATTGACTCGCCGCACCTGCATCGGCTCTGCCTGTGACGATGTATTTAAGTTGTTGTAGTTCTTGATGGGATTTTTCTAATAACACAATGCGTTGTTGTCCTCCCAATAATTGGACAAATAATCGCCATGTTTCTCGAATGATTTGGTTGTAGTCCATTTCAACACTCGATTCAGCGACCTCAACTTTGCGTTCAGCGTAGTCTACACGCGCTCCGTGTTGTCCTGATACTAATAGCGGAATAGAGACGTTATATTGTTGTTGTGAGGAACCATCGAATTGCGTGCCAACTTTGCCTTTGGTTTGTTGGTAGCGTCCATAGCTAAGCGTGGGATTAGGCAGTACATCGGCAGCAGTCACTTCCGCTTGTGCCGTTTCAATACTGCTAAGTGCAGCAGCATAACGCGGACTTTTTTCCCGCACGATGCGCAGCAGTTCATCAATGGTCACTACTTTGGGCAAACTTTCGCCATTCTGTTCAGTGTTGACTGGCGGTTTATTGGTGTCTTTAGCAAGCACATCAGGACAACTCAGTAATAGCAACAGGGTTATAGCGGTTTTAGTATTCATAGTTGTATTTTTCATTATGGCAGAGGAAGCTCATCAAGCTCTTCGGGTGTCAACATGGTTTTAGAGGTAATAAAGGTATAAATCACAGGCAGGATAAACATGGCGACAAAAAATGTTGTCAACATCCCGCCAACTATCACCACCGCAAACGGGCGTTGAGTTTCGCTGCCAATACCTGTAGACACTGCCATAGGTAGCAAGCCCAGTAATGCCAGCAACGATGCCATTAATACCGCTCTTAGACGTTGGCTCGCACCCTCTATAATTGCCGCAAATAACTCTGTACCCGAACGGCGTAGTTCTTCGGTGGCACTGACAACCAGCAAGCCCATTAAACACACTTGTCCCAATAAGGCGATAAAACCAATAGCGGCACTCACTGATACAGGAATATGAGTCAACCATAAAGCAAATACGCCGCCTGTCATTGCAAATGGCGTGGCGATTAAAATGGTTGCCGCACTCCGCGCTGATTGCAAGGCGGTATAAAGCAATCCTAAGACAATGACGATAGCGACAGGCACCATGATAGATAAACGAGCCATTGCCCGTTGCTGGTTTTCAAACTCGCCGCCCCACACTAAAAAGTTTCCTTCAGGCACAGTGACATTTTTTTCCACGATGTCCATTGCTTCATGAACCACAGAACCTAAATCACGATTTTCAATATTGAATTTGAGAGCCATATAACGACTGCTGGCTTCTCTGTCTATAGAGGCGCGTCCACGAGCAATGTTCATGCTACTCAAATCACGCAATGGAATAACTGCACCCGTAGCCGTTGCTACCGTGATATTGGCTATTTTTTCCATATCGTTACGGTCTTTTTCAGGCAAAATCAAACGCATCGGAACAGCGCGTTCACCTTGCCATAGTTGTGAAATAACACGCCCAGCAGTAGAAATTTCTACGGTATCTTGTACAGTATTAACACTCAGCCCATTACGCGCTATTTCTGAACGATCAATATTAATTTGTAATTGTGGGACTTGAGCTTGACGGTAAAGATCCAAATCAATAACCCCTGACATTTTTGATAGCGCGGCTTTGGCTTGTTCCAACACTTTACGCATCACTTCAAGATCAGTGCCGTAGATTTTTAACACCACTTTACCTCGCACCCCGCTGACCGCTTCTTCAACATTGTCTTTAATGGGTTGAGAAAAATTAAACCGTACCCCTGGAATTTCTGCCAACGATTCGCGCATTTCATCTTCCATGTGTTCTTTAGTTAAACCTTGTGGCCATTCATCACGATGGGTAAGATGCACAAAAGTCTCACTGGTACTGTAAGCCTCGTTGTCTGTTCCATCTTCAGAGCGACCTTGTTGACTGAGTACGCCTTTAACCTCTGGATATTTTAATAAGCGTTGGCGCATATCCAACAACAGCTCTTGTCCTTTCGCAATGGAAACGCTGGCGGGCATTTCAACATAAATGTGAATATCGCCTTCGTCCAGTTCGGGTAAAAATTCAGTGCCTAATTGCTTGCCAACACCAATACCCGCTATCAGCAGAATAGCAGCGATAGACAAACCCACTATTCGTTGCTGTAATAAATAGCCCAGCAAATTGGCATAAATAGTCCGCAAGCGTACCAAAAAACGTGGCTCTTCAATCAGTGCGTGTTTAGGTTCAATAAATAGAGCGCACAACGCGGGGACTAAAAATAAGGCACAAACTAAACCGCCCACTAAGGCAAAACTGTAAGTCATCGCCAATGGCCCGAATATCCGTCCTTCCACCCGTTGTAAAGTAAATACGGGAATCAGTGCGGCGATAATAATCAGCATGGCAAAAAAGGCGGGTCTGGCAACATCAAAAGCCGCATCAGCAATGAGGTGTAACATTTCACGTTGTGTTTTGGGACGTTTATGGGAGGCTTGATGAATCACGTTTTCTATCAATACCACCGCGCCATCTAAAATAATGCCAAAATCAATCGCCCCCATCGAAATTAAATTGGCAGGCATATCCAAATGGAATAAACCCCAAAAAGCAATCAACAGTGACAGCGGTATCACGGTAGCGACAATCAGTGAGCCACGAACCGTGCGCAAAAATAGCCAAACCACGCCGACGACCAGTAAAAATCCATGTAGCAAATTCTCAAATACCGTGTGTAGAGTGCTGCCAACTAGGTCGCTACGGTCTAAAAATGGCACAATTTTCATGCCCTTGGGTAAAATTCGGTTGTTTAAATCTTCCACTTTGGCATGAAGGGCATCGAGAACCATCGATGGATTTTGACCACGGCGCAACAGGGCGATGCCTTCTACGATTTCTTTCTTATCATCTAACGCCACTGCACCTTGGCGTGGAGTATAGGATTGCACTAGACGAGCAACATCACCGACCATGACAGGTGTGCCTTCGCGGTTTTTCAGGACAATTTTTTTAATATCTTCGGTTGCAATCAGATTACCGATACTGCGTATCACCATTTGTTGATCGCCGTGATATAAAAAACCAGCACCGACATTGCGATTCGAATCTTCGATAGTCTTAGCCACTTCTGCTAGAGTCAGACCAAAAGACATCACTTTGACGGGATCAATTTCAATATGAATTTCTTTGTAAAAACCGCCAAAGGTCAAGACATCGGCGACACCTGCAACTTGCCGCAATGTCCGCGAGATAAGCCATTCTTGTTCAGAGCGAATGTCATATAAAGTATGACGATCACTGACAATGACATATTTGTAGATTTCTCCCAGTGGTGTGTAATCGGGAGCTAAAACAGACACAATGCCAGACGGTAATTCAGCCCCCGCTATCCGTTGGGAAATTTCAGTGCGCGAATGAAAGCTATCAATACCATCTTCAAACGTCACCGTGACTAACGACAAGCCATATAAACTTTGACTACGCATTTTCAACATATCGGGCGTACCATTTAATACCCGTTCCACAGGAATAGTCACCTGTCGTTCAACTTCTTCAGGCGCGTAACCTGGCATTAAGGTGATTACTGTCACCTGTGTATTAGTAACATCGGGATAAGCTTCAATGGGAGTCAGTAAATAAGCGTGCGTACCAAAAATAGCCACAATTACTGCCGTAGCTACCACCGCCAGTCGTCTATGTACACAAGTTTCAATTAGTTTCCGTAACATTTACTTGCTCCTACAATAACAACTGTGCTTCGCCATCAATCAGCAAAGCCCCTTTAGTGACCACTCTATCTCCTTCGCTAAGACCCTCATGCACCGCCACCAGACCATCACGCGCAGACCCTGCTGTAATGGGTCGAGCTTTAAATAAGCCTTCTGAGACTTCCACATAAACAATGGTTTGCTTAGCATCCTTAATCAAAACGGCAGTGGTCGGCAAGGAAACTTGCTGTTCTGACAATTCACCTTTAATGGTCGCTTTAGCAAACATTCCTGGTTTTAATTTATCCAGCACTTTAGGATCATCAATATCGATATAGACAGGAATACGGCGTAAATCGGTTTCCATCGCCGCACCAATCGCACTGATGTGACCACTTACGGGTTGCGGTACAGAGGGCAAAATTAGGCTAACTTCGTCTGTTACTTCAATAAAATGTAGGTCATTTTCAAAAACATCCGCCACCATGCGTAAGGCATTGGGTTCACCCAACTCAAACAACACAGCCCCCGCTTCCACTGCTGCACCCGTAGTTGCATTGACTTTCAACACCACACCATCAACAGGTGCGCGTAACGCAACAGTTTGTCCCGTGCCTGTGCCTAGTAAATTAGTGTCTTGCACACTACGGGTATAATCTGCTTGCGCTTGTTTTAATGCGGTGTTCGCTTCTTGCAACTCAATTTCCAGCCCAACCCCTTTTTTCTGCATGAGATTTTGTCTACGCACGCGATCTTGTGCTTGATTCAATTCAGCCTGAGCGCGAGCGACATCTGAACGCATTTGCGCAACTTCTGGGCTTCCCAGTGTTGCCAAAATCGTCCCTGCTTTAATACGGTCGCCAACTTGTATTTTAACGCTATCCAAACGCCCAGCAACCACTGCACCCACGGTTGACAGAGCTTTTTCACGAAACTCGACTCTGGCAGGTGCTTGTACGGAGGTCGTAGTGGCTTTTAAGTGAATGGCTTCTATCGTTATATAATCGAGTGATTGAGCGGCAATGGCTATGCCTTCTTGCTTGTTTTTTGCTGGTGTGTTGGATGCGGATAAATCTGCTGTAGTAACCTTAGCTGCTGGTTTATTATTGGGTTCAAGGGGAGTCGATTCTGAGCAAGCGACTAAAAAAACAACTGTAAAAAGCACAAGGAAGTGATAGCGCATGATAAGTGATTAATCTATTTGAAAATTTAGATGAAAGCATAATAAGCAGTCTGCTTATTATAATTAAGATAATTACAAAGCAATTATTACGCCATTTGGAATGAACACTTATAACCCTTTAATATTACAATAGTATTTATTTGGTGCGTTAATGCAAAAAGCAAATTCTATTAGCGTTAACGTTCAAATAAACCTATGTTAAGGTTCAAATGAACCATAAATATTATCTGTAGCTCTGATTTTTAAACAAATCTGGGGTAGGGTAGGGGGGCGGCGAGTTTATACTATCAGGGGGTAGCGATATTAATGACAGCCAGTCCTTTAAAGGACTGGCTGTCATGCGTAAAAGTAAAAACAACAGATTTAATTGACTACCCACAAGAGATTGTCCTCGTGTCTTGCGTATTAATCAGTAAACGATTTTTCTATGTGTTTGGCAATTGCATCATAACGGGCTTTTTCGCTTTCATCGTATTCCAGCATAAAGGTTTTAAAGGTACCGCTACTTAATAGGGTTTTTTGGTAAAAAATGCGTCCTGCATTGTAACCAGATACCACAAACCAATTATCTTCCATCACTTTGTAAGTCACTACTCGTTTGGGGTTTTCGGCTGTACCGCCGCGCGACTCTTCGCGGTAGGCTTCTTCCAGTGATTTGTCTAAGGCATTATTTGTCGCATAAACCACTAAGCTGGTATCGGCATCTTTGGATAAAAATTTTTGCCCATCGCCATTGTCTGCTTCGCCTTGTGGAAACAGAATGTCTTTTGGATACTCTATCGAATAATCAAATTTGTCGTTGTGGTAAGTTTCATAGCTATCGGCAGCAACTGCCAGTTGAGTTGATAAAAAAAGTGTAAAAATAAGTAATAGAATACGCATAATTTCTCCTATGACGATTTTAAAAAAAACGACCATTGATGAGAAAATGAACCGCTATGCTGCCCGCATAACCGAGGGCAATAACAGGTGTCCATTTTAAATGACTGGTAAAGGTATAAACGCCTTTTGCCTGTCCCATCAACCCCACGCCTGCTGCTGATCCAACTGCTAATAAGCTACCACCCACACCCGCAGTTAGCGTCACTAATAGCCATTGCCCTTCTGAAATATCAGGCATCATGGTTAATACCGCTAACATAATCGTTCCGTTATCAATAAATGCTGAAGCAATACCCACTGCAATATTGGCAATGGTTGGATCGACAGTTGCGCCATATAAATAATGAGACGTTAGCTCTAAATAGCCGATAAAACTCAAGCCACCGACGCACACCATCACACCGTAAAAAAATAGTAAGGTATCCCACTCTAAATTGGCTACTTTATGAAACACATCAAATGATTGATCTATTTCTTCATCTTGTTGCGTTGGTACTTTTGGCTTGTTCATGTATTTCATTGGCGCGAAGTAGTCAACTTTCACTGGCGCGAAAACGTGTATTGATGATTTAGTTTTTTGCATATAAAAACTAAAAAATGATAGGTAGGTTAGCCCTAGCATCATGCCTGCTGCTGGTGGTAAATGCAGGAAGTTTTCAAAGCAAGCAGAGGTAATAATCGTTAAGGCAAATAGTCCAATAATAATCCAACCACCGCGCTTCATTTCTTGTGCTTCCATCACCGCTTCTGGGCTTTCTTTGGAAATAAAGAGATTCATTATGGCAGCGGGCAATACAAAATTGACTATCGCGGGTAGTAACAGGGAAAAGAAATCTCCAAACGGCACGACACCTTTTTGCCAAACCAATAGGGTGGTAATATCACCAAAAGGACTGAATGAACCGCCCGCATTGGAGGCAACGACCACATTAATACAGGATAGGGTGACAAATTTGGGATTATTTTTACCCATTGCGATAATCACTGACCCCATTAACAAAGCGGTCGTTAAATTATTACACGCAGAGGAAATAAAAAAAGCTTGAAAACCCGTAATCCAAAATAATTTACGATAACTAAAATTTTTGCTTAATAGCCAGACGCGCAAATTTTCAAATACGCCTCTGTCTTCCATCGCGTTTAAATAAGTCATTGAGACCATGATGAATAAAAACAACTCAGCATAGGCTTCTAAAGAAGAACGAAACACTATACCCGCTTGTTCACTCATTCCATGATTGGTATACACTACCGCGATAAATATCCAGATAATACTGGCTGCAAACACCATCGGCTTGGACTTTTTTAATTCAGTGACTTCTTCTATCATCGCCAGTAAATAGGCGATGGAAAAAATAAGCAAAGCCGAATAACCTGCCCAATGTTGAGTTAAGTCTAATAATTTCATTGGTTCTTCGGCTGCCATTGTCACAGAGGGAAAACCCAAGATTAATAAGACAGCCAGATAGTTACTGTGCAGCGATTTTTTCAAAAATCTGGGTAAGGTAAAAATAGACAACGTTTCAAGGTTCATAGTGCAAGTCTCAAAAACACAAGGTTAGGACGGCGGTATAGTTTCTTGCTGTATTGTATATCAATGAGTATTGCAATAACGGTTATTTCAAGTAGTGGGCAGGTAATTACTGTTCGGTGGTTACAAATGCCATTTTTACAATCCCAACGTGCTGCACAGTTGCCATTAATTCCGCAACTTTGCCATAAACAACCGTTTGATCGGCGTGTAAATGGACTTCCATGCTAGGGTTGTTTGCCAATTCGGTTTTTAACTTAGCTTCTAAATCGGCGAGATTGGCATAAGGCTCTTTATTCAGAGTAATCTGACTTTGAGCATCAATAGCCAATTGAAACGGTTGCTTATCAATATCTTGGGTGGTTTCTACCGTTTCGGGTAGTTTCATGTGTACCGATTGCGTGACTAACGGTGCGGTCACTAATAGAATAATCACCAACACCAACATCACATCCACTAGCGGTGTGACATTGATTTCACTCATGGCTTCAGATTCTTCGCCTTGTGTTTTAAATGCCATGATTAATCCTTGCTAAAAGCGTTGTGCATAAAACTAGTCACAAAATTTTCTAGCCCTGTACGTTGTTGTTTAACGTTGCGCAAAAACATATTGTATGCCAACACCGCAGGCACTGCGACCGCAATACCGATAGCAGTAGCAACCAATGCGTCACCGATAGGTCCTGCAACTACTTCTAAACTGGTTGAACCACTGGCAGTAATTTGGTGCATAGCGTGCATGATACCGAGTACCGTACCAAATAAACCCACAAAAGGCGCGGTACTGCCGATACTGGCGAGTATGGTTAAACCACCTTCCATAGAACGCTGTTCTTTTTGCATTTGTACCAGCAGCGCGTGTTCTAACAATTCTGTGGGTTCACCGTGAAATTTAAGGGTTTTACCCATTTGTGACGTGCTTTCTTGCAACCACTTAAAACCTGTGCGAGCAATGCGAGATTCTGGACCTCTAAAAACAGAGTCAGGCAAGGCTTCTGCGGTTGTTAAATCAGGGGCATTCCAAAACGCTTCGTCAAATTTGCGGTTATACAAACCATTTTTACCGAGTTGCCAGATTTTAAATAAAATCAGCGTCCACGTTAAAACTGAAAAAGCATACAGCGTGTATTTTGTACCGTCGATAATTGCCTCAGCGTGTGCAGCATGGTCAAGCATTTGTTTTTCTCCTTGGTTGGTCTGTTTAAAATATAGTTAATCTAATTTAAAGTTAATCGGTACACTCACTGTACTGGCAACCGCCGTATCGCCGCGTTTAGCAGGTTTAAATCGCCAACCTTCTACGGCAGAAACCGCTGCTTCATCCAATATGTCATGTCCGCTACTTTGCGATACCGTGACGCTCTCACTTTCACCATCGGCAGAAACGTGTACTTGCAGAACTACTTTGCCTTCCCAACCCCGACTCCGCGCCACATTGGGATATTTGGGTTTAGGGTTATAACCATAGCCTGCATCCGCTCGTGCCTCGGTAAATGTTTGCTTCGCGGGTTGCGGGCTTGGTGCTGGCGCGGCTTTAGGCTGTGGTGGCGCAGGCGGTGCGGGATTCACAACAGGCTTTGGGTCTGCATCAACAGGAATATAAATCGGCTCTGTCTTGGCAATCACAGGTTTAGGCTTAAGCACAGGCTTGGGCTTAACCACGGGTTTGGGTTTAGGTGGAACAGGTTTTGGCGGCGGTGGAGGGGGTGTGGGCGCAGGTGGCGCGACATCCGCTACGGGAAGTGGTTCGGCGACCATAGACACTTCCATGATTTTTATCGGTATTGTTATCGGCTCTGGCGCGGCTGATTTAATGATGTAAAACACCCCGATATGTAATAACAACACCAAGGTAAGCAATAAGCCTGCCATAGATTCGGGTTGCTCTTCGCCCATTAAGCCATTAAGCCATAACCGTTCTTTTGCAATTATTGGAGATGCCATATTATTCAACAAATACATTGTAAAAATCACTACCTTTTCATGTTCATTATCTGCATCGTTTATCGTATGTTTTAACATGAGGTACGATTACCACGCAGTCCGTATAAATATTTTCTTTGACTATGGACGATTTAAATCACAAATCCCCTCACTCCCACAGTAAATAATTAGTAAATCAATTATCGCTTAAGCCGCGACTACCTTTTGAATCATACACTTGTCACATCATTCGGTTAAGGTGAACGACATCCATGCTAAAGTTTTTTGTTAATGGAAAAGTAAGTTATTGAAATTAAACAAAAATCAATGGGTTGATGTGATTTTAAGCGGGCATTATAAATGAAACCAGATAAAAACAAATAGTTTTGTTGGTTAGTTTAAGTTTGATATTGCGCAAAAGATGCTTAAAAAATTAACGCGTTGATATTGCATCAATATTAATCAACTAATCAAAATAATTTAAATTATTTTTAATTTTTAATTATCCCATAAGGTATTGGTGCTATTGTTTGAATTTAAGCACCATTTCAGGGTGTGCTTGTGTGCCAAAAATTAAAGTCTAGTTAAAGCGATAACGGGGATGTAGTTAGTTTGCCAAGATTACGTTGCATTTGTCACGCGACAATATGCCGCATTCTCAAGCCCCGTTAAACGCTGTAGTCTTAATAATTCAGGCAGTGATGCTAGTTCGTTTTTTTAAACTTCGAGGTTATTTTATGAAACGTAGACAGACACCCAGCGACGCTAACTCCGTTGATTACCTTGAACTCAGAAAAAAAACGGCTATTCATGAAGCGGGACACGCGGCGGCAATTTACTTTGGTAATAAGCAAAAACAGCTTCCACCCGTTTTTTTCCAGATTATTATCAGTGATTGTGCTAACTGCCCTAATGATGACTGCGTAACCAAAGTAGAAGGTGGTCGTTTGATTCATACCTTGCCTTCTTCGTTTGAGGATGCGATATACAATTTTTCAAATGCACAAAAACACGCTTATCAACAAGCGTTTGAAGCAGACATTATTAATTTATTAATCGGCTCATTAGCTGAAGCACACTATGTTGCACAGCGTGATAATGAACTGATTAATCCTCTTTTAGTCCCCCTAAACGTGCTACACAATTATGGCGGCTCAGCTGATTTGGAAGTTGTCGATGACTATCTTCAATGTTTTATCTCTGATAACAGTGAACGGGAACAGAAAATTAGCGAACTTTTTTTAGCCGCATTTAAGTTCATCGATCAATGGACGCATTGGTATGCAATTAGCGGGTTAGCTAACTATATGCTAAGCAACGATAAAAAAATTATCGACTATGAAGAAATAGTGACGGTACTTGATTCGCACTTTACGGTAGCTAAAAAATTAGCTATTCGCTATATTTAAAATTTAGGTAAGTGCGTGACAATAAGTTTGCGTGTATTTAGGAGTGCAAGCTTTGCTTGCAAGTCAGGCAAAGCCTGACCTCCAACGCTAAGCAATACATCCTTACTTGTTACTAAGAACTTAGTGGGTTAAATATGTTATTGCGATATAAATGACTGGCAGTCATTCAAAAGTAAAAACAACAGATTTAATCCACTATCCAAATATTCAATTCTTGTAAATAACCTAATCCAAACTGCCCACAACTAAAGAGGAGTGCAAGCAAAGCTTGCACTCCACCGTTACCCATAAATTCTATACATAATTTTCCAGTCGGTTCAGAGCAAACAGAATAATCCTTAACTGTGGGCAGTGACGCTATCGCCTACAAACCTAAGTTTGTATGCCCTTGAAAAAATTTTAGCCATCGCTAATTTTTTCATATTTTTGGTGTTTTTCGTGGACTTTGTAATCAAAGATAAAGGCTTAACGTTGATAGTCGTCTTGTAGCTGATACAATACAAACTAAATATTCTTACGTTATGGCGCGTAACCTTTAAGAATTGAATCCAGAGATAAAGAGTTTATGACTACCGATTATAAAAAAACCCTCAATTTGCCTAATACGGCGTTTCCCATGAAGGGCAATTTGGCACAACGTGAACCTGAGCGTTTGAAGAAATGGAATGAAACAACGTTGTATCAAAAAATTCGTCAAACTTGTGCAGGACGACCGCCGTTTATTCTGCACGATGGTCCTCCCTATGCCAATGGTGAAATTCATATCGGTCATGCGGTTAATAAAGTTCTCAAGGATATTATTGTTAAATCCAAAACTTTAAGCGGCTTTGACGCGCCTTATATTCCAGGTTGGGACTGCCACGGGTTGCCGATTGAATTGCAAGTTGAGAAAAAAATCGGTAAAGCAGGGATTAAAGTATCGCCTAGCGTGTTTCGTAAAGCCTGTCGAGAATATGCCGCTAAGCAAGTTGACATTCAAAAAGAAGCTTTTGTGCGTTTGGGTATTTTAGGCGATTGGGATCATCCGTATTTAACAATGGATTTTGCTTTTGAGGCCGACATTGTGCGTTCTTTGGGTAAAATCGCTGCTAACGGGCATATTACCAAAGGATCAAAACCTGTGCATTGGTGTACTGATTGCGGTTCTGCGTTGGCGGAAGCGGAAGTAGAATACGAAGATAAACACTCACCCGCCATTGATGTGCGCTTTACTGTGGCAAATGAAGATGCGTTTTTAGCGAACTGTCATCATGTACCCGATCATGAAGGACACGGTGATTTATCGGTGGTGATATGGACAACCACACCGTGGACGTTACCCGCAAATCAGGCGGTGGCGTTAAACCCAGATTTAGAATACGCGGTGGTGCAATGCCCTAGCGAACGTTTAGTGATAGCGGAAGCCTTACTTAAAGACACCATGTCGCGTTATGGGATTGACGATTATCGTGTGATTGCCTATTGCAAAGGCTCAGACTTAGAGTATCAGCGGTTACTGCATCCTTTTTATGATAGACAAGTCCCCGTCATTTTAGGCGATCACGTCACTACCGATGCAGGCACAGGCGCGGTGCATACTGCGCCTGGTCATGGTCAAGAAGATTATGTAGTTGGACGACAATACGGTTTACTGATTGATAATCCTGTCGGTGGCGATGGGGTATTTTTACCCAGCACCGAACTATTCGCAGGTGAACACGTTTTTAATGCCAATGCCCATGTATTAGAAGTGCTGGAGGCTAACGGTAAATTAGTTCATCACCACGCCATTCTGCACAGCTATCCGCATTGCTGGCGACATCACACACCGATTATTTTCCGTGCCACCCCGCAATGGTTTATTTCCATGAATCAAAAGCAATTGCGTGAACGTGCTTTGAATGAAGTGCAACATGTAGAGTGGATTCCCGATTGGGGAAAAGCGCGTATTGAAGGCATGATAGATGGTCGCCCAGATTGGTGTATTTCACGACAACGTACTTGGGGCGTACCCATCACTTTTTTTGTTCATAAAGAAACCTCCGAGCTACACCCGCGCACCGTTGAGCTGATTGAACAAATCGCCCTACGCATTGAACAACAAGGCATAGACGCATGGTTTGAGTTAGAGGTAGCAGAGTTACTCGGTGATGAAGCAAAAGATTACGACAAAGCTACTGACACCTTGGATGTGTGGTTTGATTCGGGTGTTACCCATGAGGCAGTTTTAAACAGACGTGAACAACTACGATTTCCTGCCGATTTATATTTAGAAGGCTCAGATCAACATCGAGGTTGGTTTCAATCGTCGTTATTAGCATCGATTGCCATGAATGAAATCGCACCTTACAAATCAGTGCTAACACATGGCTTTACCGTCGATAAAAACGGCGAAAAAATGTCCAAATCCAAGGGTAATGTGATTCCACCGCAATCGGTAATGAAAAATCTAGGTGCCGATGTGTTGCGCTTATGGATAGCGTCTACTGATTACCGTGCTGAAATGCGAGTATCCGATGAAATTTTAGAGCGCACCTCTGATGGTTATCGACGTTTAAGAAATACCGCGCGATTTTTGTTGTCCAATCTAGCGGATTTTGATCCTGTACAACACTTAGTGGCTAATGACGATTTATTAGCTCTCGACCGCTGGATAATTGATAGGGCATTTTTGTTACAAGAAGGCGTTAAAACCGCTTACGAAAATTACGCCTTTCAACAAATTTACCAAGAGGTGCATCATTTTTGCGCGATAGACTTAGGTGGTTTTTATCTGGACATCATTAAAGATCGGCAATACACCTGCAAAACCGATAGTATTGCCCGCCGCTCTGCACAGACTGCTATGTATCATGTATTGGAAGCCTTAACACGCTGGTTAGCCCCTATACTCAGCTATACCGCTGATGAAATCTGGCAATATCTTCCTGGTGAACGTAGTGAATCAGTGTTTTTAGAAACATGGTATGACGGTTTAGTACCACTGGACGAAAAATCCCCGATGAATCGGTCTTTTTGGCAACGACTCATGGACATTCGCGCCACCATCGGTAAAGAGTTAGAAAAAAGTCGCGCTAAAGGGCTGATTGGCTCATCACTCAATGCGGAAGTGGTATTGTATTATGATTATCTAGTATTCCATGTGTTAAGTGATGTTTCCAAAGAACTGCACTTTTTTGACGTGTTAAAAAGTTTGGAAAAAGAACTACATTTTATTTTGATGACTTCCAGAGCCACGGCGGTCAATGACTATGAATATGACTGCCCTGAAGATGCGGTACAAACCGATATGCAGGGCGTGAGATTGAAAGTCTATGTGTCTGAACATAAAAAATGTGTGCGTTGTTGGCATCAACGCGCTGACGTGGGTGAAGATGAAAAACATCCAGAACTATGTAGCCGTTGCGTTTCAAACGTAGCAGGCACGGGTGAAAAACGACACTATGCGTGATTTTACGATGTTAAAATGGTTAGGTTTATCACTGTTGGCAATTGTGTTGGATCAAGGCAGTAAATTAATCATCGATAGCTCGATGCAGCTTTATCAATCTATACCCGTATTGCCATTTTTTAAGATTACTTATGTTCACAACACAGGCGCAGCGTTTAGTTTCTTAAGTGAAGCGGGTGGTTGGCAACGCTGGTTTTTTGCAGGCTTAGCCTTAGGAATTAGTATAATCATCGCCGTCTGGCTCAGTCGTTTGCAAAAACACGAAACCTTATTAGCCATTGCGTTATCGCTAGTGTTGGGTGGCGCAATCGGCAATCTAATTGACCGTTTAGCTTACGGTTACGTCATCGATTTTCTCGATGTCTATTATGGCACTTGGCACTGGCCCGCATTTAATATTGCCGATTCAGCAATTACATTGGGCGTAGCGTTGATGTTACTTGAATCTTTTGGCTTAGGAAAAGCCAAAGAGGCGTAGAAACGCAATTTATGGTCTCCGTTTCGAGTTCAAAAAATGGTAGCCCTAAACATTTTTAGCGAGTTCTAATCGTCTGGTTATTTTGCAAGGTTTTTGCCAACGCAGAAAAATCCTCGTTACAGGCTTTGAGGTCTGCATAACAAAAACGGGCATCGGGATTTAACGCTAGAAACGCATGGACTTGATACCCATCGGGATAGCCGCTTGCAGTAGATTTGCCCCAGATTTTGCGATATTGAATAGTGTGGAAAGCATAAGTTTTCTCCTTACGGCTAACATAAGCACAGGGTTAGGACTTTCGCTGTAGTTCAAAGTAGGGGCGAATTTATTCGCCCCTACAAGCCATTACATCCTACCGTTTGCTGAGTAATTACAAAAAATCAAAAATTAACCGCTAAACGCACACCAAACAATCTGGGATCGCTAGGTACGCCACGCACACTGTCGGTTTTGTAGCTGTAATAATGGGTGTCGGTGATGTTTTTGGCAAACAGATAAACACTGTAATTTTTTTGCTCATAACCTACTCGCAGATTAGCAAGCGCGTACGCATCCTGACGCATGATAGTCGTGTTGTTTAGCAATGGAATTTATGGCATACCCATTAGAAAACCAAGGCTTGTTATTTGTTGAACAAAAAGACTTGCTAAAAACAGCACGTTTTGGGGTGTTGAGTTTTGGTGGAATTGTTATGCTAGGCTTAACACTGCCTGTGTTAAATATCATCATCGGCGCTGCGGCAGTCATAGGTGCGACCATCTATCTTTATGAATTACGCGAAAAACTAGAAGAACCAGAAGAAGAGATTAGTGACGAGGACAGCACACTATCGCTAGAAAATTCATGATTATGGACTGACTACAATCTTAGTAGACAGTCCATTTTTGCGGAACGTTTACCGCCATTGATTAATTTTCTAGTGCTTTAAACGAACACTGCACGGTTAAAAATAAACAAAATAAATCAATGTGTTGTGATTAAAACATTTTTTTGTTTACCGCTATTAGAAGGGAATAGGAGTCAAAAAGCTTCAGCTTTTTACAAATCAGCAATAGCTAAAGCTATTGGACTCCATTAAAAACAATCGCTTACTGTTTTAGCTGCTTAATTTAAACTAGCACCAAAGGTTAGTAATATAAGGAATCCCCGCTTCACCGCCAATATAAACGCCAAACTCCAAAGTGACTTTATCCACATTCGCATTAGAAATTTCTTTAATCGAATTCAAAGTATAAACCGCAAACACCTTAATCGTATCTTGTAAATTAGCAAAGTTTTGAATAACTTATTGAGTAGGTTGTTGAACGTTAACACTACGACTACCGCGTGTCGTTTCAGTTTCGACAACGTGGGTAACAGGCGCGGTAATTTCTTCGTTGGCTTCAATCCAAGCTTGTTTTTAATCCCACTAAATTTTTATATTTCGTAACCCTTTTCGCTAAATAATTTTATACAGGCATTAACTACAGTTGTGTCATATTGACTTCCAGAACCACGCTTTATCTCATTGAGTGCGGCTTCTATACCTAACCCTGCACGATATGGGCGATGTGATGTTATTGCGTCAACTGTATCCGCTACACTCAGAATTCGCCCTTCAATTGAAATTTCGTCGCCACTAAGACCATACGGATAGCCACTTCCATCCATTCGCTCATGATGTTCTCGCACTGCCCGTGCGATTGACCATGGAAAATCAACATCTTTGAGAACGGCATAACCTGCCTCAACATGGAGCTTAATTAGAGCGTATTCTTCATTACTTAGCTTTGATGGCTTAGATAGAATTTCAGTAGGGATGATTATTTTGCCAAGATCGTGCAAATAGCCACTGATAAGAACACCTTCTTGAGAATATAGGTCAAAACCAAGTTCAGCACTGATTGCTGCTGCTAATTTGCCGACATTTTCTTCGTGACCAGCAGTATAGGGATCTCGCATTTCACCCAATTGTCTTGCTAATGAAATAGTTTGAAAAAGGGAACTCTGCAATTTTTTATTCGCAATTACAAGTTCTTCTGCACGTTTTTCCTTCTCTTCGTTTTGAAAAGCTAGTTCTTTGTTCGCAATTATGAGTTCTTCTGCACGCTTTCCTTTCTCTTTGTTTTGAAAAGCTAGTTCTTTGTTCGCAATTACAAGTTCTTCTGCACGCTTTCCTTTCTCTTTGTTTTGAAAAGCTAGTTCTTTGTTCGCAATTACAAGTTCTTCTGCACGCTTTCCTTTCTCTTTGTTCTGAAAAGCTAGTTCTTTGTTCGCAATTACAAGTTCTTCTGCACGCTTTCCTTTCTCTTTGTTTTGAAAAGCTAGTTCTTTGTTCGCAATTACAAGTTCTTCTGCACGCTTTTCCTTCTCTTCGTTCTGAAAAGCTAGTTCTTTGTTCGCAATTATGAGTTCCTCCGTGGTATTAGTCGGGACAACTTGTGATGGTTGTTTAGGGGGGATATTCATATTTAAAATAGTTATGTGTGGTGGTCAAGTTTTCTTGAACGCGCTATCAGGGGATGAACAGGAATATTTCAAAAAACGTGCCGCGACACATGAATTTTGCAGTGGTTTAGACAGAAAAAATATTAATATACATATATCACATTTATATAAGGTTGTCTTGCTTTTTGCATACCCTACAATATACATAAGACGTGATAACGAAGCGCGACTGGGTATATACCCAGTCGCAACGTTTTGGCTGTGGTATTGTGTTGAGCGTTATACTAGAATTCAAATATCTGGAGCGGGTTGAATAACCCGCCCCGCGCTGAAAGCCTAGAAAACAGTAGGGGCGGATTAATCCGCCCCTACTGTTCATCACCCTAAAAACGTCTTTAATTACCGCAACACGCCTTTTGGACTGCTGTAACTATCTAACACCTGCACATAATTAGCGCGTTCGTAGGCACTGGGATCAATGGCGTGTTGTTGGCTGACACTGCCTTTGAGTTGTTGTATAGACTGGTATTCATGTTCAATCAGCCACTGTTCTAACTCATCGCGCATTTGCGTGAGTCGTCCCGTGCCTTCTTTTAATAGCACACTGCATAAATGCACCACATCCGCACCCGCTAACAAGGCTTTGATAACATCATCAGTTTGATGAAAGCCGCCTGTAACTGCCAATGATAAATTGGCGCGTCCATATAATAACGCCGTCCAGCGCACGCGTAATAAAGCTTCTGACGCAGTAGATAGTTCCAGTTTGGGAATAACATCCAGCGTTTCCAAGTCTATATCAGGCTGATAAAAGCGGTTAAAAATTGCTACCCCATTTGCGCCCGCCGTTTCTAAGCGTTTAATAAAATGCACAGGCGAACTAAATTGTGGCGACAATTTCATGGTAATCGGGATGCTGACGTGCTTTTTTATCGCCTGCAAAATTTCCACATAATTATTTTCGACCACTTCGCTACTATCGTTAACATTAGCAGCAAGATGGTAGATGTTTAACTCCAGCGCATCCGCTCCCGCCTGTTGTAAGTGAGTGCTGTAGTCTATCCAGCCACTTAATGATGAACCGTTTAAACTGGCAATCACAGGAATATCTAGGCTGGATTTAACAGCTCGTAGATTTTCTAAATACTGTTCTTGATAAGATTTAATGTTATGGGGAACAGGGTGAAATGAATCGGCTTCGCCTGTGCCTAGTGCTTGTTGAAAAAAGAACCGATCCATTTGTTGCGCTTCAGATTCAATTTTTTCTTCAAATAACGAGTGCATAACAATGGCAGACGCGCCTGCATCTTCCAAACGTTTGGCAGAAGCAGCATCTTTACTGAACGGTGAAGATGATGGCACCAGTGGATGCGCCAGTTTTAAACCGAGGTAAGTAGTCGTTAAATCAACCATTGTTTTGCTCCTTTGCACTGTCAGTTTTTAATTGGACTTTGATTGCCGAGACGCTGGTGGTTTCATTCCATGCCAGTTCAGACAGTTGTTTGTAATAGTGATAGCGATTTTTCACATCTTGTTGCGCTTGGGCTAAAAAGCGTTCCGCATCTTCGGGATGACTTTGCCATAACATACTGAAACGGGTTTCGGTTTTAACAAAATCGCGGTAAGGAATAGACGGCTCAGCGGAATCCAACTGCATCGGATTTTTACCCTGTTTTATCTTGTTTGGATTGAAACGGAATAATGGCCAATGCCCACTTTTTACCGCTAGATTTTGTTGACGGTGATTGTTGGACAAGTCTACACCGTGTGCAATACAAGGCGCGTAAGCAATAATAATAGATGGACCATCATGGGCTTCAGCTTCGATAAACGCATTCAGGGTTTGTACATCTTTACCTGCATAGGCAATATGCGCCACATAGACATTCGCGTAATCCATTGCTAATAAGGCTAGGTCTTTTTTCGCAGTGGCTTTACCGCCAGCGGAGAATTTAGCAACTGCGCCTAAGGGCGTGGATTTTGAAGTTTGCCCGCCTGTGTTGGAATACACTTCGGTATCTAACACCAAAATATTGACATTGCGACCACTAGCAAGAACGTGGTCAACACCACCAAAACCAATATCATAAGCCCAACCGTCACCACCGATAATCCACACGCTTTTTTTGCATAGATTGTCGGCGAGTTGGATTAAGGTTTTTGCTGCTGGAGTTGTCGTGTTGCTGAGTGCTTGTTTGAGTTCTGCCACACGTTCACGTTGTTCATGAATACCCACTTCATTGGATTGGTCAGCATTTAAAATAGCATAGACTAGCTCATCATCAAGCGAATTACTCAATGACGCTAATAATTCACTGGCTTGTTCTGCGTGCTTATCAATAGACACCCGCATTCCTAAACCAAATTCGGCATTGTCTTCAAACAAGGAATTATTCCATGCAGGACCACGACCTTCGGCGTTTTTAGTCCAAGGCGTAGTCGGTAAATTACCGCCATAAATCGATGAACAGCCCGTGGCATTAGCAATCACCATGCGATCACCAAATAATTGCGAAGCCAGTTTTAAATACGGAGTTTCACCACAACCGACACACGCGCCCGAAAATTCAAACAACGGTTGCAGAACCATCACGCCTTTAATGGTGTTGGTTTTTAACTTCGTTCTATCGTATTCAGGGATATTTAAAAAGAAATCCCAATTTTCGCGCTCAGCTTCCAGCAACGCAGGTTGTGGACTCATGTTTAAGGCTTTACGGCTGGCGTTGGATTTATCACGAATCGGGCAAATATCCACGCATAAGGTACAGCCTGTACAATCTTCGGGCGCGACTTGATAAGTCATCGATAAACCCGCAGGAAAATCTTTGCCCAGCATAGCTGCGTGTTTAAAGGTGGCGGGAGCATCCGCTAATAATTCAGTCGGATAGATTTTGCTACGAATCGCGGCATGAGGGCAAACCATCGCACACTTACCGCATTGGGTACATAAATCGGTTTCCAATACAGGAATTTCTAAAGCAAGATTACGTTTTTCAAACGCTGCTGTACCGACTGGGAATGTGCCATCAATCGGCATTGCACTGACGGGCAGTAAATCACCACGCCCTGCGATAATTTCGCCCGTCACTCGTTTCACAAACTCAGGCGCGGTGTCTTTAATCACAGAAACTATATCAAACGTGCTACTGACTTGAATAGGCAATGGCACAGAATTCAAGCTCGCCAGCGTTTCATCAATTGCCTGAAAATTCAATTCGACGATGCGTTGACCTTTTTTTCCATAAGTTTTTTCTACTGCGTGTTTAATGGCGGCTATCGCTAGCTCTTGTGGTAACACGCCAGAAATTGCAAAGAAACAGGTTTGCATGATGGTGTTGATACGCTTACCCATGCCCGTTTTTTCCGCGACTGCATAACCGTCAATCACATAAAAACGAATATTTTTCGCCAGCATTTGTTGCTGCATTTTGGCGGGTAGCGAATCCCAAACTTTATCCGCTGGTTCTGGTGAATTGAGCAAAAACACCGCATTATCTGCCGCGTTATCGAGCATATTGTAACGCTGTAAAAAAATGGTTTGATGACAGCCGATAAAATTAGCATCGTTGTCGCTAATTAAATAGCTGGATTGAATCGGATTCTTACCAAAACGCAAATGCGAGACCGTAACTGCACCCGATTTTTTTGAGTCATAAACAAAATAACCTTGCGCGTGTAAATCGGTATCTTCACCGATAATTTTGATGGTGTTTTTGTTCGCACCCACCGTGCCGTCACTGCCCAAACCGTAGAACATGGCTTGAATAGTATCCGCATTAGCACCCGTGCGAAAATTTGTATCCCAGTCTAAACTGGTGTGAGTGACATCATCATAAATACCGATAGTGAAATCATTTTTAGGTTGGTCTTTTTTCAGTTCATCATAAACCGCTTTAATCATCGCGGGAGTGAACTCTTTAGATGACAAACCATAACGACCACCGACGATTTTCGGCAATATCGGAAATTTCGCACCGCCGCTAATAAAATCTTGAGCAATAGCACCCAATACATCTTTATAGAGCGGTTCGCCGTCTGCACCTGGTTCTTTAGTACGATCTAATACCGCAATTTTACGCACCGTGGCAGGTAATGCGGCTAATAGTGTCTTAGCATCCAATGGGCGATATAAACGGACAATCAACACGCCTACCGATTCACCGTGGGCATTCAGATAATTCAGGGTTTCTTCCACGGCTGTCGCACCTGAACCCATGATGATAATCACACGTTCTGCATTTTCCGCGCCGATATAATCAAACAAACGATACTGCCGACCTGTGAGTTCAGCAAAACGATTCATGGTCGCTTGAACAATAGCAGGCAAGGCGTTATAAAACGAATTCACCGTTTCGCGTGCCTGAAAATACACATCTGGATTTTGTGCCGTACCGCGTAACACAGGATTATTAGGGGTTAACGCACGGCTACGATGCGCTGTTACCCAATCCTCATTAATCATGGCGCGTATTACATCATCATCAATATCGACAATTTTTGCCACTTCATGTGAGGTTCTAAAACCATCAAAAAAGTGCATGAACGGTACGCGACTTTCTAAGGTTGCCGCATGAGCAATCAGAGCAAAATCCATTGCTTCTTGCGGTGAGTTGGAACATAACATGGCAAAGCCCGTCATCCGTGCTGACATCACATCACTGTGATCGCCAAAAATAGACAAGCCCTGACACGCTAAAGAACGCGCCGCAATATGAAATACTGCGGGTGATAATTCGCCCGCAATTTTGTACATATTGGGCAACATCAACAATAAACCTTGCGAGGCGGTGAAGGTGGTTGCTAAAGAACCCGCTTGTAACGCGCCATGAATAGCACCTGCTACCCCTGCTTCACTCTGCATTTCGACAACTTGCGGCACTGTTCCCCACAAATTAGTCTGCCCTTTTGCTGACCATTCATCCGCCCATTCGCCCATATTGGACGACGGTGTTATCGGATAAATGGCTATAACTTCATTGAGTTTGTGCGCGATACTCGCCGCCGCTTGGTTGCCATCAATGGTAAGTGTTTGCTGGTTGTGCATAAAACGACCTCTTAGATGAATGAAAAACTGAAAATATACCGCTAGTTTACCCCTAATCATTAAGGGGTAGCAGAGGAAAATTAGCTATGCGTATAATTTCATCACCAAGAATTTATTTTTCTAAGCGTTTAATCGCTAGATCATGCAAGCGTGATAAACTGAACAACGCCACTATTGAACCCAATAAAGCGTAAGCCATATCCGATTGTGTATCCCAGATATAGCCTTGTGTGCCTAAAAAAGCGTCGGCATTTTGTCCGATTAACAACGCTACCCACCATTCAATCAGCTCATAAAACGAGCTGATGGCGAGACAGACACAGACGACAAAAAAGTTTAGCCACTGTTGTCGATGTAGCACTTGGTTTCTGATAATAATTTCTCTGGCAATCATGGCAGGGACAAAACCTTGGGCAAAATGCCCGACTTTATCGTAATTATTACGCGCAAAAATGCCATTGTCTTTTAGCCAATCAAATAACGGTACTTCGGCATAAGTATAATGTCCGCCTATCATCAGAATAATGCAGTGAATTAGGATTAAGCTATACAGCAAACCTGTGAGTGGAAAGCATTTTCGTGTCATTAGCAAAACAATAAAACCCATCATAGCGGGCAAGGTTTCCATCAACCATGTTAGATAGTCTTTAGGATTTATTGCCGACCACAGCAATACCAAGAAAAATACACTCACGCCAATTTTAGTCATTATTCATTCGCTTCTACGTCAAAGTCTGTTAACAATTATAATGCGCTAACTCCCTTTATGCTGAACCTTTGCTTATGTTTATTCTGCACAGTTCCAACCGCACTGAAAATCTAGTCGCTCATTTAACAGCGGTGATTAGCAATGCACCCTTGAGTTCACCGTTTAAAAAAGAGCTGTTTTTAATTCAAAGTCAGGGCATGGAGCGTTGGTTATCGCAACAACTAGCCAATGAATTTAAAGTATGGGGCAATTATGAGTTTTTGTTCCCTGGAAAATTTTTCAGTTCCCTAGCTGAAAAAATTGATAGTCATTTGAATGATGCCGCGTTTGACAGGCATTTGATGTTGTGGCGGTTGGAAGCGTTATTACGACAGTTAGACAGCGAGGATTTATTACCGCTAAAACAGTATTTATCAGGCGATTCGATTGCCTTAAAACGTTATCAACTGGCGTTGCAAGTGGCGAAAGTATTTGACCAATATCAAATTATGCGTCCTGACATGATAGCCGCTTGGCAAGCGAATAAAACCCTGTATCACACCGCGACTGAACGTTGGCAAAAAGCTTTGTGGCGACAAGTGACCCAACAAACAGGTGTGAAACACCGTGGTTCGTTGTGGCTACAAGTCATTGATAAATTGAATAAAGCCGAGGAAGGCACATTCAGTACGCAACTACCTGAGCGGATTTGTATTTTCGGTGTCAACACCATGCCGCCGCTGTTTTTAAAGTATTTGGAAGGTCTATCAAAACATTGCCAACTGCATTTATTTTTACTCAATCCATCCAATGATTTTTGGGCAGACATAGAAACCAAACATCAACGCATAGCCAATGAAGAAAGCTTTGTTGGACATCCGTTATTATCGACTTTAGGGCAGCAAGGGCGAGAGTTTCAGGCAATTTTATTGGAAGATGAAATTACCTTTACCGTTGAGCTAGAAAGTTTTGAGGAAAATGAAGCACCGCTAAATAATCTGCAACGCTTGCAAAACGATATTTTAAATAACGCGGTAGAGACACGCTTAACCCGACAAGCCGATGATTCGATTAGCATTCATTCTTGCCATTCCAGAATGCGTGAAGTGGAAGTATTAAAAAATCAGTTATTACACGCATTAGAACAAGATTCCAGCTTACAACTGCGCGATATAGTGGTGATTGCGCCCGATATTCAAGATTATGAGTCGTTTATCAGCGCGGTATTTAGCGATATTCAACACGCGATTGCTGACCGTAGTTTGCGACTGAGCAATCACGCGCTGGATGCCTTTATTCGTTTTTTAAGCGTCAGTCAAAGCCGTTTTGGTTGGCAAACGGTGTTGGATTTATTAGAACAGGCAGTAGTTTATCCTAGCTTTGGGCTATCGGAAGCAGATGTAGAGTTAATCAAGCATTGGATAATGGTCACTCAGGTACGCTGGGGGAAATCGGCACAGCATAAAAAAGCATTGGGATTGCCTGAATTGACTGAAAATACTTGGCAAGCAATGCTGGATAGATTGCTAATGGGTTATGCAGTGGGCAGTGATGCGCAGTTTGTCGAGGGTGTTTTACCGTACAAAGATATTGAGGGCGTGTCTGCATCCGCATTAGGGGGGTTATGTGATTTTATGAACCTGCTGTTTAAAGCCAGTGCAGAATTAAAACAAGCCAAAACTTTGAAAAACTGGCATAACCAACTGAGTTATTATGCGGATCAGTTGTTGGTGAACGTAGACCCGATTGAACTGCAACAACTTAAAGAATTATTGGCTGAATTATCTGCCGATGTCGCCAGCGTGCATCATGATACGGTGGAATTACAAGTCATCGTCAGTTGGATGGAAGGCACGGTGTCTGAGCGTAAATCATCGAATGGTTTTTTGCGTGGGCAACTGACTTTCTGCTCCATGCTGCCGATGCGTTCTATTCCGTTTAAAGTCATCGCACTGTTAGGGATGAATGACGGTGAATTTCCTAAAATCGATCGCAATCCCACTTTTGATTTATTAAGCCAACATTTTCGTAAAGGCGACCGTTCACACCGCGCCGATGACCGTTATCAGTTTTTAGAAATTTTATTGTCTGCACGACAACGCTTGATTATGACTTACATCGGGCAGTCGATTAGTCAAAATAACACCATTCCACCTTCAGTGATTATCAGTGAATTGCTGGAGGTGTTACAAGACAGTTACACACTACCTAATCCGACTATCAAAGAACCGTTACAAGCTTTTAGCACCCGCTATTTTGATGGTAGTTCAGACAAACTAATTAATTATTCGCCCAGCGATTTAGCCACCGCAGTGGCAATTACGGGGACAAAATCAATTATTACTTTTTCGCCGTGTACGCTGGAAACGGAAACTGAACAGGTGATTGATCTCAATGATTTGTTTAATTTTTTTCGCCATCCACAAAAATATTTTATCAATCGCCAAGTTGGTGTGCGTTTCAATAGTCTGGAAGCCAAAGCCGAAGAACGCGAACCGTTTGTTATCGATAAATTAGCGGGGTACAGCATTTATCAAGACTGGATAGAAACCGAATTAAGCGGAGGCAAAGTCTCAGTACAAAAAATGCAGGCGCAAGGACGTTGGTTGTCGGGTGTGGCGGGTGAGTTAGCGTTTAATCGTCAACAACAAGTCATTAATGAATTTGTCGATCAAATTAGGCTAAAAAATTTAGGTGAGCGGCTGGATGATTTGCCGATTGATATAAAAATTGAATCGTATCGGTTGGTGGGCAAACTCAGTCACCGTTATGAAAACGGGCGGTTGTTGTATCGTTATGCGGATTTAAAAGGTAAAGATTTTGTCGCTGCCCTATTGCATCATTTAATTAGCCATCATGTTGAGCCACAAACCACGCATTTATTAAGTGCCGATAAAGATTTAATATTACCGACTGAGGTGGTCAATAAAAAACACTTGTTAACATGGTTGAGTATTTATCAAAAAGGCTTGCAACAACACAATGCGTTTTTTGTCGAGGCGGCGTTTGCCTATATTCAACAAACCCATATCTTGGAGCGTAGCTCTCGCGCCAGTAAATCACCCTTAGATGCCGCAAAAGATCGATTAATTCATGCGATAACACAAGATTATGAACCTGAACTCAAACTACTGTATGGCAAGGTAGCCGATGTGGGCTTGATATTGAATGAGGATTTTGAACAGCAATGTCAGGATTTATTACAAACCGCATGGAATGCGGCTCAAGCAGAATAAACACTTATTTATCGATGCCAAGTTGCGACTATCTTTCGGCATTTTTCCAACCATTGGCAGTCTACCATTTCTTTACAAGACTCGGAGTTTTCAGATTTAAAACAGGGGTAATGATGACTCGCTTCTTGAATAGCTCGGATCAGCATAAGTTCAGAGTGCATTAGTTCTGGATGCTCCACCCCCACAGATTCAGCAATTTGCCGTAAGCCCATTTTTGTTACCGTACCATCTTCTTCAAGTACATGAAGTTGCAAATCGATTAGCATGGTTAAATAATCTGACTCTGCGGCTAGCCAGTCATCTAATTCGTGGCGAGGATCAAAGTCTCTCGCCATCGCTCTGTAATATGCCGCCTCACAAATCCATTGGTGGCGATTTATATTTTTTATAAAAGCACTTAACATAAACTGCTCCAGCAACTCAGCAAGGTGAATGCGCTAGTCTATGCTTAACGTCCCTGTTTAGCTAGTATTGACCATACTTTATTTAGCTAATTATTTAGCCTATGGTTTGGCTAATTGCCGTAAGCCCATTTTTGTTACCGTACCATTTTTTAGGGAATCATTAAGTTGCAGCATGGTTAAATAATCTTGCTCTGCTGCTAGCCAGTCACTTAATTCATAGTAAGGATCAAAGCCTCTGGATATAGCTTTATAATACGCCGCATCAGAAATCCATTGTTCCCGATTTAGATTTTTTACAAAAACACTCAACATTAACGACTCCATAAACCAAAGTTACTGTGTATAAATACATTGTGCATTAGTTTATGCTGAACGCCATTTTTTAGCAATTGCGCTTTAGGAAAGGCAACGCCTTGATTTTGTTAGCAAGGCGTTATGGGGAGCTAGCTAGAGAGTGGGTAAATTATTTTGATGGAAGACCAAAACTAATTTCCAAGGCGTGTTGCGCGTTTAAACAGTCGGGTGAAGATTTTATACTGGGATTATCATAACATTCTTTATTTTTGGCTTGGGCTACTTTTATGTTCGCAGAATACCACGCAACCGTTTTATTATCTTCAGCATTGCTGATTTTGAAAACAGTGACTAATAGTGTTAATACAGCCGCGACCAGCATAATTAAGTTACCTTTTTTCATTTTTTATCTCCAAGTTATCGATGTGTGAGTTATCTCATAAAGGGGGGCTTATGAGTTGTTTATAGTCTAGCGAATAATAGATAGCGTGAAAATGTGGCAAATTACCGCGTGACAACGTGTCACAATGAGGATAGTCGGGGGTTAATCGACGCAGAAAATAGCCACTTAAATCCTAAGAGAATGAGATAATGCGAGCTTGCACATTTAGAAGTAAAATTAACGTATTTTTCACCGTTGACCATCAACACAAATTATCACCCGTTTTAAGACGCGAGTGCTAATAACGAATACAATAATCCTTTAACCTCAACTCACACAACTCTATGACACAAAACAATCTTACTCTTGGCATAGCTAATTTCAGTTACCCTGATTTATACGATGCCGATCGACTCAACGATTTATCAACGGTTTTTGATGAATCAATTCACTATCATGATGCCGATTTATATGCACGATTTACCGCGTATCAACAAACCCAAGGCACGGAGTTAACCCCTGAAGCAACCTCACAATTATTGGTTGATGTCGCGCCCTATCTTGGAAAATTTGTCGCAAAATTATTTAATATTTCCGATGAACACCAAGCGCAAAGCCGCGCAATTAAAGACGAAATCGACACTATTTTTACTTATAAAAATGAAGTGGTCGAAAAACTAGCCGTGGTATTTAAAGGCGTAGACACCAGCGAGTGGAAAATTCCAGAGATACTTAATCGCTTTGATTTATTAATTGCTGCGGGATTTCCAGAAGCCAATTTAGATGAAGATGCTGAACATCGCGTGGCGCGAGTAGGCGCGGTTATTGGCGTTTTAGCGAGTCATTACAAACTGTTAGCGAAAGGCAAAGTCAGCGATTATGTCAATGCTGATGAACAAGTTGCCGCGTTACGCGCTAAATTAATCGCGGATGAGACAGCGGCTGAGGAATTCAAAGACAGTTTGACACTCGAAGACAGTGAATTTGTCGCCTATTTAATGGACATCGTCAATCGCTGGAGCTTTATTGCTCAACAAGATAACGATGTAGTTGCCGATTGGTTGAGTTTCAAATTACCTGAAAAACGCGATTTTGCCGCTTTAGTTGCCCATGAAACTGTAGACCGTGGTGAATTCACCGCATGGATGGGCAGTCTTGAGCATCGCCGCCGTCGTGATGGCTTTAAGTTGACTGATCCCCGTTATAACGGACGACAATCGTTGTCTGAAGTTAATCACTGTATCTATTGCCACGAGCGCGATACCGATTCTTGCTCTAAAGGCATGAAAAACAAAAAAAACAATACTTTCAAAATTGATTCTTTAGGCGTGACCACGATTGGTTGTCCGTTGGATGAAAAAATTTCTGAAATGAACCTCGTTAAACGCAACGGTGATAACATCGGCGCGTTAGCTATTATCATCATCGACAATCCGATGTGTCCAGGTACAGGGCATCGAATTTGTAACGAATGTATGAAAGGCTGTATTTATCAAAAAACCGATCCTGTTGATATTCCCCAAATTGAAACCAACGTGTTAACTGACGTACTGTTCATGCCTTACGGTTTTGAAATTTACAGTTTATTGACGCGTTGGAATCCGCTCAATGCCAAGCGTCCCGTGATGTTGCCTTATAACGGCAAAAACGCGCTAGTCGTTGGTTTAGGTCCAGCGGGTTATACCATGAGTCATTATTTGCTTAATGAAGGTTTTGCGGTTGCAGGGATTGATGGTTTAAAACTAGAACCCTTACCTGTCGAATTAACAGGCGATGCTGATAATCTACCCACGCCGATTGAAAATTTTAGTGAGCTTTACGAAGAGCTAGATAAACGCATATTGGCAGGTTTTGGTGGTGTGGCTGAATACGGTATTACCGTGCGTTGGGATAAAAACTTTTTGAAAGTGATTTACCTGACCTTGCAAAGACGTGCTGCTTTCCGTGCTTACGGTGGCGTGCGTTTTGGTGGTACGTTGACTATTGATGACGCATGGGCTATGGGTTTTGACCATATTTGTATCGCCTCAGGTGCAGGTCAACCGACCGTTATTCCGCTGAAAAACAATCTCATGCGTGGTATCCGCAAAGCCTCTGATTTTTTGATGGGCTTGCAATTAACGGGCGCGTCAAAAGCCTCATCATTGGCTAATTCACAAGTACGGCTACCCGCTGGTGTCATCGGCGGCGGCTTAACCGCAATGGATACCTCCACTGAATTGATGGCGTATTATCCTGTGCAGGTCGAAAAAATTAAACATCGCTATGATATTTTAGTCGCGACTTATGGTGAAGATAAAACCCGCGCCCGTTATGATAAAGAAGAAATTATCATCCTCGATGAGTTTTTAGCACACGGTAATGCGATTGCTGCGGAACGCATCCGTGCCGAAGCAGAAGGTGAAGCCCCTGATTTTCAACCCTTAGTTCAATCATGGGGTGGGGTCACCCTGTTTTATCGCAAAGGTATCACCGACGCGCCCGCCTACCGTCAAAATCATGAAGAAATTGTTAAAGCCTTAGAAGAAGGTATTGCTTTAGCCGAAGGCATGAGTCCACTCGGTGCAAATGCCGATGAATTTGGGCATTTAACGTCGGTTGATTTTGAAAAATTAGCACTTGAAGAGGGTCGTTGGAAAAGTGTCGGTGAGCCAATTAATGTACCCTTACGCAATTTATACGTTGCGGCTGGCACATCACCTAATACAATTTATCAAAACGAATACCCTGACACTTTCGTGATGGACAAATGGTTTTTCCAACGCCATGAGCCTGAAATTAATAATGGCGTGGTTGAGTTAATTCCGATGCACGATGAAGCCTTTCCAAAATTAGGCAAACCTGCACCCCTGACTTCCTATTCAAAAGACGGTAAATTTATCAGCTTTTATGGCGATAACCACCCTGTGTATGCAGGCAATGTGGTCAAAGCAATGGCGAGCGCGAAAAATGGCTATCCATACATTGTGAAGTTGTTTGAGCAAGAATTAGCCACACTAAATCCAGCGCAACAAAGCCAACGCGATGCCGATTTGCAAGCGCATTTTGCGCGTTTGGATGCCTCCTTTAAAGCCACTATTGTTGCGATTAACCGCTTAACACCAACGATCATTGAAATTGTTGTTAAATCACCGTTAGCCGCTGAAAAATTCCACGCAGGACAATTTTATCGCGTGCAGAACTATGAAGCCTACGCGCCAACAGTAGAAGGCACGACATTAATGGCGGAAGGCTTAGCTTTAACTGGCGCAGAAGTTGACAAAGAAAAAGGCACAATTTCGCTGATTGTCCTAGAAATGGGATCATCATCGCGTTTATGTGCAACGTGGAAAGTGGGCGATCCTTTAGTCATCATGGGTGTAACAGGTGCGCCGACCGATATTCCCACAGGTCAAACCGTGCTGTTATTGGGCGGTGGTTTAGGCAATGCAGTATTGTTCTCTATCGGTAAAGCCTTACGCGCTGCGGGTAACAAAGTGATTTATTTCGCAGGTTACAAATTCACCCAAGACCGTTTTAAAGTCGAAGACGTAGAAGCCGCTGCGGATTTAATCATCTGGTCAGTGGACAAAGGCGACGGCGTTGAAGCGATTGTTCCCACGCGTCCGCAAGATAAAACCTTCGTTGGTAATATTTTGGAATGTATGATTGCTTACGCCACAGGCGAATTAGGCGACCAACCCATTTCACTAGCCGACGTTGACCACCTGATTGTTATCGGTTCAGACCGTATGATGGCAGCAGTAAAATCAGCGCGTTATGATGTGTTGAAACCCTATCTCAATAAAGCTCATCATGCAGTGGGTTCAATCAACTCGCCCATGCAGTGCATGATGAAAGGTATCTGCGCCCAATGTATGTGCAAACACATCGACCCAGAAACAGGCAAAGAAACCTTCGTTTATTCCTGCTACAACCAAGACCAAGACCTCGATAAAGTGGACTTCCCCCATTTGAATGCACGTTTACGACAAAATACCGTGCAGGAAAAATTATCGAACCTGTGGTTGGATTATTTGTTGCTGAAACAGAAAGAAACGGCTGAATAAGTCGCTATGCAAATCAGACAGGCGGGAATTTCCCGTCTGTCTATCAATAAAAAATCGGTAGTGAGTCAAATCTGTAAATTAGATTAAAATCAGAGTCTGAAACTCCCCAAACACACCCACCTCACACACAAAAATAACCTGCTATCAAGAAATCATTTGCCCATACTGCCGAAGTAACTAGATTGCCGTTGCCAAAAGCCTTTATGTGTGACGAAAGCCTTCATGCTGAACGGTTGATACCGCGCCTGCCAAGCAGGGATAAAGATAGTTATGCTAAATCACAGGGTTGAGCCACTACCTAAAAATGATAATTTCAGCGTCATAAAATGTTCTCACATTCTAGCCTACAAAATATTGGCGTAATCTTGCTCTAACTGTCTAAAATTCAATGAGGTCATGAAGCGACTAAAGCTCATCCACGCGGATAGTCCCATTAAATCCTGAAAGGGGGGTGGAAGAAAACGCGGGGCAGTAACTGTGCCTTCTTCTACTAGGTCTACCAATACTTTCATGTCTTCAATCATGGTTTTTCCACAAAATAATAACGGGATACGGTCGGGTTTACCTTTGTGGACGGCTAAACGAATAAAATTAAAAGTTAAAACAAAACCTTTGATATAGGTTAAATCTTTGGTAAACGGCATTCCATCAGGACTACTGCCTCTAAACACGCGGCTACTGAGTAGGTAGCTTTCTTCTTGGTCACGTCCTTTGTCGCTAAAAAAGGCAAATATATCCATAAAATCCGCGCCTTGTTCGGCGAGGGTAATGGCGCGAACACGGTCAATTAAGCGCATTAAGCGATTAGGCGTTGAGCTGAGCGTTAAGATTTCCATTAAAACCGCTAAGCCTTCCTGTGTGACGGTTGCTGACGGTGTGCCTTTGCCCAGAAAGGTGCAATACGGCTGTTCTAATCCATTGAGGGTTGTGCCTAAATGTACCCAGACTTCATGCACTTCTAGCATTCGTAAATCACGCATATTGAAAAAAGCATCAGCGCGTAATTTAACGTAATCGGTACCCGCAGCAGCATCGGCAATAATGCCATCACTAATCATGGCGCGTAAGCCTTCATTTGGAAACACAGCTTGGATACGTTCATTCAGAATGGCTACCGCATCACTAGCATTAATGGTTTTGGGTTCTTCAGCTAAAAAATCCAGTTGAGTAAGCTGTGACAAGGTTTCTTCCATCATACTGCCTAAAGCGGCAATAGACGGATCGCCAACATGAAACACATCTTCCGATGAGCCATATAATTCCTGAGAGATATTAGCAAAAGTCGGCGTACCACGCGCATTTAGCATATTTACCACGTCTTTATATTCTCGACACATACGGCGCATGATGACGCTAAGCGGATTGAGTTGCCCCAATTTACGCGCTAAATCGCGCTCGATTTGATGAAATTCTTGTTTCTTTTCCACAGGATCAAAGCCCAAAGGTCGGTTTGCATAGTAATCAGCAGTAACGATAGGTGGTTTTTTGCAATGACTGGCAAAAAATGCTTGTTTGATACTGTCATCCCATTTCACCGCTTCCAAAATACGAATCGGTTGCTGCGCGGTAACGATACGGTCAGATAAGTTTTTAACTTCCGTTAAATAAGTCGATGGTTTAATGATTTTTTTACGCATGAGCTGTACTCCGTTAGCTCGTTTTGCTGCCTGTGGCACGTTAGTCAACACATATATATCATGTAAGAATGCCTTATACAGTATTTTTCTTCGTATCATGTGAGGAACGATGTCCTTGTTTTAATCTATTTTGGTAACTACTCAGCCCCAAATATCAACCATCCTTAACTCCATGAAAACCTTAAGCCTCCCAAGCCAAGCAGAATTCGATGCAATGAGTCATGCAGAAAAAGACGCGCTCATCATGAACGTATTTGATTGGTTGGAGAAGTTGGAAGCAAGGTTGGAGGAATTGGAAAACAAGGTGGTTAAGGATAGCCGCACTTCAAGCAAGCCGCCGTCATCTGATAGCTTAAGAAAAGGCGGGGCTGAACCACGGCAACGCGGGGTTTTAAGAAATCAGTGCATGGGTTTTATCTACGTCACAGACTTGTGTCTAAGGTTGGGTTCAAACTCTGTTCATGCACTCTGCTATAATGCTAGCTAAACACTATAGCAGTTTTCTCCTTTGCTTTGGAGAGATACAAGGTTGGGTTAGGCGATAGCCATAACCCAACTTTACCATTGACTTTGTATGTGTTGGGTTACGCTACCGCTAACCCAATCTACAAATCAAACTCTGCTGGATTCAGCCCTAATTCTTTCGCTATTTTCACCGCAATTTTCTTTTCATCCGCATCAAACACACCATCCGAAGCCCCAATACTGATAATCATGCGAATTAATAAACGTGCGGCTTCGGCATTGGATTTCATTTTAGCTAAGGCTTGATAGGCTTTAGATTCACCAATATCTTGGTCAAATTCAATTTGTCCTACGAACTCCTGAAAAGCTTTAATGACATCGCTGGTGGTAAAAACTGACAGTGCGTCATGATTTTCGATGAATTTAAGCATTTTTTGTTTTTCTTCAGCACTGATTTTGCCGTCTGCCATAGCAATTAAGGCTGACCCTGCCATTGCAGCATTGAGAAAATCTTTGTTTTTATATTTCAAAACATCGTTTTTTAGTTCGTTCGCTTTGTTTTTTAAGTCATCAAAAAAGCTCATAGTGGTACTCCTTGGTTAGTGATTAAACATTTATCGATTAAATTGGCTAGCAGTGTATCATCCAGTAAATACAGATAGTCGTCCTGAAAAATAGGAAAGCTCCTCCTTGATCTAGCTTATAGTGTTACTATTGGCATCTGCTCTTTTCTGTTTATAATCCCGTACCTTTAACAATAGGGGTTCTTTTTCTTTCATCGAAAACTCAACAAATGTTGCGCGTGGCAATAAAAGCCTGACCGCCATCGGTAAAGCTTCATATCCTTTCTCAAATACTTGTTGTAGTGTTTCGTTATCTTGTAGCTTTTCCTCCGCAACCTTCAGCAATCCATTGACTAAAATATCTTCTATTTCTGGTCTGTGCTTCTCAAACAGTTCAATCGCTTTTAATTTTCCAGATGCAATATTTTCCGCAGCTAAATTCTTCGCATTAGCTAGATTTTGCGTAATATCTATACTTTTTATTCGATCAAAAAGATTCATAACAATACTCCTTAGTCAGTTATTTGCTGCCTGCAACATAATTCAAGCCCCAGCCATAAGCGTTATCCATTTGCTGATGACTCGAAAAATAGTCGATAAGTTTGGTAATTTTCACCTGATTGTTGATATTTTCCAACATTGCAATCGCGCATAAAAATTGATCGTCTCGATAGCTATCAAGGCGTATTTCGATGTCAGGTTGGTCTTTAGCTTTGATGGTAATCACCGCATCAACATGAGACCAGTTCGGCACGCCTTCATAAATAAAGGTGTAAATTAAAATCCGCCGAAATTCCTGCCAGTAACGCCCATTAATACGCACCGTTTCGCCACCGATTGATTGCCCGCTACGATCATCTTGATCTAACTCAATAAACGGAAATGAATGAAAATTACCAAAATGTCCGCCTAAGGCTTGAGTCGCGCCAATTTCGCCTTGGTCAAATTCCCAAAGACACGCCAAATCAAGGTCTATACCTGATTCTGCCACGACTTTATTACGCGAATATCCCAAAGATTTAACGGGGGTAGCATTCCAGTTAAGATTAACAAGAATTTCACTCAATCCTCCCGCCTGTTTATCCAATGAAATAGATTGCCCTTTCTTTTCCAGCGTTACTTTACTGAGATTAAGTTTTGCCGAGGTAGTGGGCGGTGCAGTATTAGCAGAAAGTCCTTCTCCTTCGCTAATATCCACACCGAAATATTCTGCTAACGGCTGCAAACCACCGACAAAACCCTGACCGACTGCGCGAAATTTCCATTTATCTTGATGGCGATAAAATTCGGCAAGAATTAACGCGGTTTCTTTATTAGCTGTGGTATCGAGGGCGAAACAGGCAATTTCAATGCCTGTGAAAAAATCTTTCACCAATACGGTGACATTTTTAAGCAGGCTAACATTCTGCCCTTTATTCGCACCCTCGGCAATGGTTAGAGCTAAGGCGATTTTCTGCACTGCGTTACTGACGCGCTCTAGGTGTAGGGTAAAGCGTGATAGCTCAGGCTCTAATAAAATACCCTGATCCTCTCGTGCGGGTTGATTAAAAAAAATAAAATCATCATCCGTTGATACTTTGCCTGCTGCATTAAGCAAAAAAGCACTGACATCAAGTTCCATTCCCTGCGGATGATTGCCCTGACTCACCACTATATGCACAGAGAATGTTGATAGTGGACAATTTTGTCCAGCAACCAAATCGATTCGATTATTCATAATTTCCCCTTTTGTTCACTGCTATCAAACTAAGCCAGAGTAGATTGGGTGAGGGTCGAACCCCAACATTTATATTTGAATTACACTGACACCTCAGCACAGTCTAACGATTTTTCCCCGCTAAAACCATAATACTGTTGTCGATTCAAAATACTCGTTGCCCATTGCCGATGGGTTGCCACTTCACACATCGAGTGGTGCATTTTAAACACAGCGGGGGCTGTATTATCGACCAGTTTAACTGCCATTTCATAATCATCCAATTCCACTGCATAAACCGCTTCAATGTCGGCTATTTGGCTAGGATGAATAGCAGTTTTGCCGATTAGACCGAATGCCAAATCACGTTGGATTTCTTTTTGCAACGTTTCATTATCATTGAGATATTCAAACACAGGGGCGGATAAGTCAAAATTATAAGGTTTAAATACCGTCACTAGCTGTGAAATTACACTGCCTAAAGGCGTATCGTACAGTGTTAATTGCCTTGGTCTACGCAACCCTAAAATATTCATTAAATCATTGCCACCAATACGCAACATTAAAATTTGTTGCAGTGCTTCATGCTGTAACAAAGCTTGCCGTAACTCACACATCGCACCAACATCAAACACATCTTTAGTTTCCAAGGTGGGCATGATTTTAAAAGGTGTATCTTTTAACTGATCGAAGTAGGCATGAAACACCGACGTATCAAATTTTGGCAACACAAAACCATCGATTTTATCGATATGCGGCAAGTCTAATAAACGCGCCAATACCTCTGGATTACGAACACGAATAAAACGAAACCGATTTGGAACGATTCTAAAGCCCTGTAGACACAAGCCCAAATGCCGCAAACTACTATCGACTTCGGTGTGTGATACTGCGTCTTCGGTACAAAAAATCATCGAGCGTAACAGTGGATATTTTTCGCCATTGGCGCAATCCAAAATATCATGACGGTGTGCGGGCATATACAGCGGCGCACCTAACGCCCACGGAGAAAAAGAAGTCGCTTTGATAGTCATAGTTGAAGCTCTTTAATTAACGCCACGGCTTGATACGGTAACTCAGAAAAAACCGTGATGGGAATGGATTTGGACTCGGCTAACCAACGCAAATGGCGGGTTGCCTCGGAATTTAAGTCGCGTAACAATAAATGTCGCGCTTCTCGGCGTAATAACACGCGGGTTGCCTCCCCAATACCTGGTTTAATGTAATTAGCATGACTCACACCATATTGTTCGGTTAGCCATTGTAACAGGGCGATAGAAATGTTTTGCAACTGTTGACGATCAATCATTGGGCGTTTCAACTCGCCGCACTGCCAAATACGCTCAACACAATCCAACATTGTCTCAATAAAATAACCTGATAAATCCTGTTCGGCAAATTGCTGATAATACACGCAACCGTGAAAATCGTCGGCTTTCGCGGTGTGCGGATCATAAACTGAACGACTCACCAAACCTGAAACCGTTGAATTTAATACGCTAGAGGGAATTAAATAATCTTCACACGATGCTGCAATCGTTGCACTGCCCGATAAATCGGTTAATACATAGAGTTCAGCAGGAATCACAACACCGTCACTGGCGGCAAAATCTGCCAAGCTATTGGCTAATTGTCGTGCGATAACACCCTTGCCCGTCCAACCATCAACAAACACCAAAGATTCAGGGCGATGATGTTGCAGAATAAAGCGCAACGCATTTTGATCAAGTCCCACATCACGAATAATCGACACCGAATAATGCGCGGCATCGGTCTTAAAATAGCGTTTTAAAACGTGCTTGAGTAACACACCGACAGGCGTACCAGCCCGCGCTAATGAGACCAAGGTAATTCCTTGTGGACGAGTAGCGATAATTTGCTCTGCCAAAATCAACAACTGCTTCGCCACCCGTTCTTGATTTAATGCCATCGCCTCATGAAACAGCACGACATAATCATCAGCGGGTAAAGACTCATGGCTAAGCATTTCGGAATAATGTTTTTTACCCGATTGAATCAACGCCTCTTTAATATGTACAGGAGTATCTTGCACACACACGGGATTTAATAAAAAATGGACATCGTCCAGAGTATAGCTACCTGTAAAAGCGGGCATTATTATCCTCGGTTACTTATCAATATTATTGTCCCTGCTATTGTAAACGCTCCGTGTGACATTCTTACTACTTTCAACAGAGTGACTAGATATAGCCCAGATTATTTAGGCTTATGATCTGAAAGTTGCATTTCGCCATTTTTTTGTTCGATATTGAAATTCTGTAACACATTCATACCCAGCAAAGGTTGACTTAGATTTGGAACAATCAGTGCCTTCACATTTTTAAGCACCAGATTACCACGACCCAATTTAAGTTCAGTAATAATCGTTGTGCAGCCGCCAGATTGACCATTAGCCGTTTCCAATATCACTTTATCATCGCAAAACATCGATGCCGAAGAAGCAAAGGCGCGTGGCAATGAAACCAAAGATGCCCCCGTATCAACAACAAAAGTAAGCGTGTGACTATTCGCCTCACCTTCCAAAAAATAACTACCGTTAGACGCTTGCCGAATGACTATTATCTCGTTAATTTTTTTTGCAGGTTCTTGTTCGGATGACTTCACTTGTGCTTTTGGAGTCCACGAATTAACCGCTAGTGCATTGTCTGCACACGGTGTTTTTTGATACAGCATTTTGCCCTGTGCGTTTTTACATTTGTTGATGGTATCCGCGCTACTAATACTGATGCTTAAAATAGTAAGTACCGCTATCGATAATAACTGCAAGATGATTTTAAGCATCATATTCTCTTGGTTGAGGGTTATGGGGGGATTACATATTCTTGCGCAATTTTAAGTCATGGTATTGTAGATCGGTTTTTTAACCACAAATACTGCCTCAGCTATATTAATTAGCCTTTACCGTCATATCCAACTTTAGTTCTTTCGCAGTTTGCGCTTTCAACATTTCAATCAAATCAGTCGCGGCACTGCCACCATTTTGATTACTCGCACCCATTTGAATTTCAGGTACCCATTTTTGTTTTTCAATGGCTTCGGCATAACGAATGTGTACCGCTTGCCATGCGGTCAGTTTGGCTGTTAGCGCACCGTCTGCACTCATTACTAAACGTTTATATTCACCATCGCCTTCACCGCGTAAAATTTGTTCTTGTTTATAAGCAACGGCGGCAAGGCGTTTTTGTTCTGCCTCCAGTTTACCTTGTTCAGCCACTAATACGCCCTGCATAGCTTTGGTAACGGCAACTTCTTTTTCTTTTTCAGCATCAACAACCGCTTGGACTTTTTCTTGTTCTTTGGCGTATTTATCGACCATGACATTTTTCTTGCCTTGTTCTTCGGCGGTCAGAGCTTCTTGTCGCGCTCTTTCAGCATCGGCTTTGGCGGTGATAATACCCATAGTGGCTTCGCGTTTACGCGATATTTGTTCTAGGGTTTTTTGCTCAAAATCCCAATCGGTAATTTGAAAACCGCTGACAGTAATACCGTAAGCTTTGAAATCACTGTTGTGATGCAGCGGCAAGCCATCGGTGCCGTATTTAATGACAGGCACATTACGCACGATGGCTTCATTGGTCGCTTCGTGTTTTTCCTCAACTGATTTTAATTCGGTAAAGAATTTTCCTGAGGAGATTTGTTCTTCAGACCACAGGGTAAAAATGCCACGTTTTTCTGCATAGGCCTCTTCCGATGACATCAGTCCAGCGGTAAGATTCATTGATTCTTCAACTAAGGTCTTAATGAGTTTATAAGCGACTGCATCGTTGCTACGAAAATCTTTATGCAGTTTAATCATTACTTCTTCGGTATTAGGCAATGCAAACCGCGCTTTACCAAATACTTTACCCGTACCACCATCTTGATAACGCACATTGATACCTGGAAAATCAAGGCTGGCTTCACCTTTGGCATTTTGTTTATCAAAGTCAAAAGTAATGACATCACGGTAAACTTCAGTGCTGCCAAAAAATTTGGTGTAAATACCAGGAGTAAATTTAACCATGAGTGTTCCCCACGGGTACTGAATAAGGGTTCTTTCACCCGCATCGTTAATACCAAAATTAAGTGTAATCAATATAAAAACCACCGCGCCGATACCAAGATAGCTAACTATTTTAGAGGGAATATTCATGTGTAAACTCATTTTCAAATTAGGATTAATTTTAAAATCTGGATTGGTTTTTAAATAAGATTGCCAGTAATTTTTTAAAAAAGTAAAAGTTACTTTAATGAACTCAATCACCGCAGAAATTATTTTTTTACGCGTATCGGATGGTATAAAATTCCATCCGATAATAATAAGTATGGATAATACGAGTAATGTCATAATTATTCCTTAATAAATCTAACCCAACTACGATGCTACCTACTTGATTTCACCCAACGTACGCGGTAAAAACCATCTCCCAACGGGAAAATCAAATTTTATCGTTCCCAAACTCTAGTTTAGGAACGCCTATTGCCAAGCTCCGCTTGCTGTGGCAAGAACAAAACAAGCTCGACTGTTAAGCTTATAGCGATAAACGCCAAGCAGAGCTTGAGGGTAGGCATTCCCAAGCCAGAGAGACTGTGAAAGTATTCACTTTCCCAAGCCTGTATAATATCGCTATAAGCACATAAACAACAAAATAAAAACATGACCACACGCCGTTATCAAAAGACCCTGAATCGCCAGCAAACTATGCTACTGCCCCTGCGGGTCG
>JAPLRZ010000062.1 GCA_026398895.1 Methylococcales bacterium | reverse complement strand
CGGTTTAAGTCGATGGTCACGGATTTTTCCATTCATCCTTCGACAAGCTCAGGACGAACGGAAAAATCCTTGGTTCGCTATTTGTATCATATTGATAATAAATAAAAAATCCTTAACTTAATGGCAGTGACGCACAGCGTATCCTACTGGGCTGATTACGCCCGTAAAAAGCCCAGTTCAAATACTTGCGGTTGCAATTTTTCGCTCAGGGTTTTGTAGGCGGATTCAAAGGCTGAAAAATCAACGGGGATAAAATCGCCGCTGTTGTTACGCGCTTTGAGGGCGTTGCGAATTTGATACCAGCCGACATCAGAGCGGTTTAATTTTAATTCTTCACGCACGTTATAAACATCGGTATGGGCAAAATACGCTTGCCAGAGTCCGCGTCCTGCGTTTAATACTGTTTCGGCTTCTTTTGACAATTTTTTGTCGGCTAAATACTGCACCATAAAATCCGATTCAAAGCGGTCGGGGGCGTTGACTTCGGTTTCGGTGTAGGGAATGAAGTGATTGACGATTGCCCACAATTGACCGTTCCATTCTAGGTTGTTTGCGCTGGCGGTTCTATTACAGCGATTGAATAACATCCAAATTAAGCAGTCGTTTTTGAACTCATCGGATAACGGGGCGGTGGGTTGCAAGAACTGGTCGCGATCATTTAACCAAGTGGGAACAAACAAACGTCGAACAGCAAAAACAATCGCGGCTTGCCAGAGATTACTTTCGGTAATGTAAAGCCCATGACCATCTCCCCAAACAGATGAAAAAATAACTGTTTGTTGCTCAGCGTGCTGAAAGTCATTATTTTGACACCACATATACGCTAGTGCATTGTCAGACCATGAGTTCAAACTCTTGGTTTTTTCATATGGTGTAACTCCGTTTTTAAGAGGGATGACAGTAGTTTTATTTGCCTTTGGTCTATCTATCCAGACATTCAAAAAGCTACTGTTTGGCAAGTTGTAAAACAATTTTTCACCAATGGGTTGCACGTTTTTGTCAAAGACTTCGACTCGAACTTCTGTGATTGAAGTTTTTACATTTTGATTGGTTTTCCAGATTAGAAAACCAATTGGGAATTTCCCACTCATACCATCAAATGCTTTGTTATGGACAACAAAACCACCTAAAAAACTGGCATTCCACACATCACGGAATTTCTCAAAGTTTGGAGCATTGACGTATTTCATTGTGCTAAACATCGCAAGCGTAGCTGTTGGTATTTCAAGCGCAATTCGAGCTATAAATTGTGTAAAAAGCTCATTACTGGCTTTACCATAATTGGTCATTGTGGTCGCAATTTTCGTTTTTGCGACACCAACTTTATTTTTCGCATCTATTGAATCTATCGCTAAACTGCTGCGATTAGCTGCCTCCGCATACGGCGGATTAATCAACACCAAAATCTTCTTCCCCTCAGCAATCGCTTTGCGTAAACCATCAGGGACTTTATTGGTTAGGCTGTAATCAATTAGTCCTGTTGCATTTTCCCCCATCCTAAATCCTTCCCCCGCAGGGGGAAGGACTTGATTTTGCTCGGTTAAAAGCTCCCTCTCCCTATGGGAGAGGGTTGGGGTGATGGTAATATCATCATTCAAATAATCGTATTGAAAACGCTGCGCCGCGACACAGGTTTTAGTGGCTTTCATCACATCAACATCGGCTTGATCTAGCGTACTCATGTAAACAGTGCGCGGGTTGCTGTGTTTGACTTCCAGATTGCCTACGCCGCAACACATATCCCAGACGATGTAATTCTTTTGCCAGTTTTTACCCAGCGTTTGTTCCAGTTTGTCGTAGGCTTTATCTACTACCGCCAGCGGAGTGTAATACGCGCCTTTAAAACTGCGTTCATCGAGTGGAATCAAGCTGTCGCGGCGTTCCAGCAGATAATCGCGGTATTCCGATTTAGGCGGTTTGTGATAAATCGCCCAAAATTGGCGATAACCTTCTTTATTGCCCAATTCGTAAAGTTTGCCGCCCAAACTAAACACGGGGGCGTTGTTTTTGTGCAGTAATTCAGCGGGAAGATTGTCATGCGTGGATACCGTACCATCGTGCATAATGTCAGCAAAAAATAACAGTGCGTAATTTTCCTCACTTACGCCATTGATTTCACGTCCTATCATTGTCACCCATTTATCGAACACCTGCTTTAAGTTATCGGGCGTTATCTGAGTGCGAATAATATCGCCTGATTTTATCGCGTCTTTGACGGTGCTGATAAATTCGTCTTCATGCGTAGCAATTCTGAACGACACAAAATGCGTTCCGATATGTGCGGACACTTCAGCTAACGCTTCTTGTGTGAATTTACTTGCTGAACTGCCCCATTTGACGGTTTTTTTAGCGAGAAATGGCAACACATCGGCAGTTCTCATTAATGCCGCTTTTTCGGTATCAATGACCGCTAAAAACGGTGGTAGTTTTTCACCTTTATTTAGTCCGATTTGAACATAATGCAGTAATTGTGTGAACATTTCATACGTTGAAGTTTTGCCCGTGATTTTAGCTTCAAACCAAATTTCATCGGTGCTGATGTCAACGTTGAAAACGCCTTTGTTGTATTTTTTTAACTCCAAGGCTTTGATGTAAATATCTTTAACATCTTCTTCGCTTTTGGCTTGTTTGAGTTTGGTGTAGAGATTGGCTGTGGTCATGGTGTTTTGGTTTAATTGGTGTGTGACGAGTAGGTTATTTTATCGTTCCAACACTGGAGCGTTGAACACGCCGCAAACCTGTGTTTTTCCTGCATTAGACTCAGCTGCTTATAGTTTAATTCGATTAGCAGCATGGATAATTCCTTGGACGGTAGTACCCAGAAGAAGAATAACCGATATTGGAGAATCGGGCTTATTCAAATTAAGGGTATTTTATGTGAACATCGTTAGGATTTAGTAAGGTTATGGAAAGCCTTGCGTAAGGTAATAGTCTGGTATTATTCACACTATACTATTTGCCAGTTAGCTAGCGATGACATAAATTATGCACTCTCGATTTTCACTGACCATTATCACACTTTTGCCGCTATTAATAAGTAGCTGTGCTAGTTTTGAAGATCATCCACTTAATACTGTTGAGTCTGTGGCGCGGATTGAAGCGCGTAGTTTATCCAATCCGCAATTACGACAATTTATTTATAGTGCGGTTGGTGATAAAAAATCATGGGATATTGATACCCTGACTTTAGCGGCGATTTATTATCATTCGGATGTTGCATTAGCTCAGGCTTTGGCAGAGTCTGCGGATGCGGCAATCACTACAGCGGGGCAACGCCCTAATCCTAGCTTCACACTTTCACCAACGTGGATTAGCAATTTAGCGACCGCTGCCGCACCGTGGATTATCGCTAGTTCCTTGAGTGTTCCGATTGAAACAGCAGGTAAACGTGATTTTAGAATCGCTAAAGCTGAACATTTAACTGAGGCGGCGCGGTTGCGAGTTGCCGATGCTGTGTGGGTGGTGCGTGGGCGTTTACGCTTGGCGTTATTAGAATTTTATGCTGCGCGTGAAGTGGAGCGTTTATCACAACAACAACTGGCTATTGAACAAATCATTAACCAACGGCTAAAGCAACAGTTAGCCATTGGTGAAATTTCGCGTGTTGAATTGACACGCTCACGGCTTGCTTTAAATCAATTACAGCTCAATGTCGAAACGGCACAAAAACGCCTTGCAGAAAGTCGAGTGTTATTAGCGACTGCTATCGGTGTTCCTGTTGACGCGCTTGCTGGTGTTGAATTGGACGTGAGTCAGTTTTCCTATCGGCCTGATTTAAACGCGCTTCCGATTGCTAAATTACGCGCTACTGCTTTGCATGAACGTCCCGATTTATTAGCAATTCTAGCCGATTATGCGGCAACACAATCAGCCTTGCAATTAGAGATAGCCAATCAATATCCAAATATTCAAGCCAATCCTAGTTATACTTGGGAAATGGGCGAAAACCGTTGGAGCTTAGGAGGAACAGCGGTACAACTACCTATTCTGCATCAAAACCAAGGGCTAATCGGTGAAGCAGAAGCCAAACGCCGTGAAATAGCGGTGCGTTTTGAAGCCTTACAATTACGGATTATGGGTGAAATTGATAAAGCACGAGCGGGTATCGCGGCAGTTGTGGCTAAATTAGAAACGGCTGAACAACAACGCCGTAATGAACAAGACCATCTTCATGCAGTGCAGGAATTATTAAAAGCAGGTGAAGCGGACGCGCTAGCCTTGCTGACTGCTGAATTGGAAAGTGCGGTAGTTGAACGTGCTAGACTGGATGTGTTGGTTGAAAGTCAACAAGCTTTATCGCTGTTGGAAGATACCTTGCGTTATCCAATTGCATCCACACTCACTGCCGTTACTATTAATAAGGCGGCTATCAGGAAAACACCATAATGAAAATCCTCTATTGGCTGATAACTATCTGGTTAATCAGTCAAACTGTGTGGGCTGATGAAGCTGCAATCGTCACTGAAGTTAGTGTACAAACGGGAAAAATTAGCCAAACTACTTTGCGGCGTTATGTCATGGGCTATGGACTCGTTGAACCCGAACCTGCAACAGCGAGTAAAGCCGCCGCCAGTTCCAAAATTGCCGCCTCAGTCGCAGGTATTATTCAGCAAAATTATTGTGTGGAAGGACAGGGTGTTGATAAGGGGCAATTATTGTTTGAACTGGATACCCGCAGCGTTGATGCTTTGATTGCTAAAGCGCAAGTCGCGGTTGAATTTGCACAAAAAAACTTTGCGCGTAAACAGCAACTCAACGCCACGGAAAATATTTCCCGCAAACTATATGATGATGCCGAACAAGTATTACAAACTGCGCGGCAAGATTTATTGGCGGCAAAAACTCAACGCGAGTTATTAAAAATTACTGCCCCATTGGCGGGTACGATAACCGCGTGTCATGTCAAAGCAGGTGAAGCGGTGAGTTTAAATGCGATGGTAGCGGAGGTGATTGATTTGCATAGACTGAACATTATTATTCATGTACCTAGTATCGAAGCCATCGCGTTACGCTTAAAACAGCCTGTCATGCTTAAGGCAAATAGCGATATTTTGGGAAAAATTACCTTTATCAGTGCGCAAGTTGATCCGCTGACCGATACCGTATTAGTCCGCGCTTCATTAGCCAGCGATGCCAATCTACGCGCTGGGCAATTAGTCAATGTTAGCATTGTGGTGGAACAACGCGATTGTTTAGCCGTGCCTGTCGAGAGCGTAGTGAAGCAAGAGCAAAACGCGACTATTGCCATCGTCGAAGGCGATCATGCTAGACAACAGGCGGTTAAGTTAGGCTTGCGTGATGGTAATCTTATTGAAATTCAGGGTGAAGGTTTGCAGGAAGGTATGACAATTGTTACCAAAGGTAGCTATGGTTTACCGCCTGACACCCGTATTCGCGTGGTGAAATAATGCCAGACACACCGTTTACCATACGCCACAGCATCACCATTATTTTTTTGTGCATCGCACTGTGTTTGGCAGGAGTTTATGCCGCATTCGATATGCCGTCCGCCATTTTTCCGCAAACCAATTTTCCGCGTGTGGTGATTCTGATTGATAACGGTGTGATGCCAGCCAATGAAATGATGGCTACCATTACCCGCCCTGTTGAAGAGTCGCTAAAAGACATTGCAGGTGTGCGTACCGTGCGTTCAAAAACAGGACGCGGCTCGGCTGAAATTAACGTATTTTTTACTTGGCAAACTGATATGGTGCAAGCGGAACTGTATGTGCAGGGACGGCTTGCAGTGATACAAAAATCGCTACCCGTCACCGCCAGTTCAGCGGTTTGGCGGCTAACCTTTGCCGCGTTTCCCGTGATGGGTTTGAGTTTAACAGGCATGAATCATTCATTGACTGATTTGTGGGAAACGGCGCGTTATGAACTCCAGCCGCGTTTATTACGCATACCCAGCGTGGCGCGAGTCGGATTAGTCGGAGGACGTGCGCCTGAATACCACGTTATTGTCGATCCTTTGCGTTTGCAGGCGGTCAATCTAAGCCTTGCCCAAGTCAGTGATGCACTGCTAAAAAATAATCTCATCACCCCAACAGGAATGCTGGAAGAAAACTACCAGTTATATTTAACCGTCGTCGATGGACGGATTCACGGCATCGAAGACATTGAAAACATGACTGTGTCCGCTGTGACGCTAAGCCCCACATCATTACAGGCACCGACAACTAACGGTCATCCGATTCGTATCAAGGATTTTGCCCGCGTTGAACGCGCTCAAGAACCTGTGTTTAATATCGTCACTGCCGATGGTGTCAGTGCGGTGTTGCTTAATGTTTATAGCCAACCCGATGGCAGTACCTTGGACATTGCCAAACATCTCAAGCAGGAATTAGCCGAGCTGAAAAAAACCTTGCCGCCTGATATGCAGGTCGTGGTGTTTTACGATCAATCCCTGTTAGTCGGTGATTCGATACAAAGCGTCTGGGAAGCGATTATTTTAGGGCTAATTCTGTCCGTGTTGATTCTGTACATTTTTCTAAAAAACTGGAGCGCGACTCTGATTGCCGCTGTGGTGATTCCTGCCACGGTATTAATCACGCTATTAGCCTTGCGGGTGTTGGGCTTGAGTTTTAACTTAATGACTTTGGGTGGCATTGCAGCCGCGATAGGTTTGATTATTGATGATGCTATTGTGGTGGTGGAGGCGGTTCATGCAAAACTACAGCAAGGCGTACAACGGCTGGACGCGGTAACGCAATCATCGAAAGAAATTTTTAGACCCTTATTAACCTCCACCTTAACGCCTGTGGTGGTATTTATTCCGTTGGCTTTTTTGGACGGCGTGGCGGGAGTGTTTTTTCGCGCTTTGGCATTAACAATGGTGGTTTCGCTGTTGACTTCATTAGTGTTAGCTATCACTTTAATTCCAGCTTTAGCCGCTCGCTGGAGTCCAAAACAGGTGTTGGACGCAAAAAAAATAAACTGGCTAGAGCGATTAATCCGCTTTTATGAAACTGTATTAAAAGCCGCCCTGAATCACGCTTGGACAGTATTACTCAGTTGTGCGGCAATAGTCGTATTAGGCATTTGGCTGTATGGACGATTGGAAAGTGAGTTCTTGCCATTCATGGATGAAGGTGGTTTTGTACTGGATTATCACTCGGCATGGGGAACCAGTTTAAGCGAAACCGACCGCCAGTTAAAACAGGCTGAAAACCTGTTACGCGCTGTCCCCGAATTAGAAAGTTATTCACGGCGCACAGGCGCAAGATTAGCCTTGGGTATTTCACAAGCCCACAGCGGCGATTTTTTGGTCAAATTAAAACCCAATAGACTACGCTCTACCGATGAAGTGATTACTGAACTGCGTCAACAACTGCATAGCCAAGTCCCCGCGCTGGAATGGGAATTTGCGGGCATATTGGGGGATTTAATCGGTGATTTAACATGGTCGCCGCGTCCGATTGAAATCAAACTGTTTTCCACCAATGTGCAATGGCTGAAACAAAAAGCCCCACAAGTAAAAACCGAACTGGATAAAATTCAGGGCGTAGTCGATAGCTTTGATGGACTGGAAACTACAGGCTCATCCATCAGCTTGCGGGTGCGTTACAGTGACGCGCTACGCTTTGGCTTAACCGCTAACGATGTCGCACTGGCGGTCAACAGCGCGATGTTGGGGCAAAAAGCCTCGCATATTCTCGAAGGCGACCGTGTTGTCGCTATTCGGGTCAAAATGGATAACGATGCCACCCGCCAGATTGCCGATTTACGCGAATTGCCGTTACGTTCCGCCGATGGCAGAACCGTGAAATTGTCGCAAGTTGCCGATGTGGTGATAGAAGCGGGGCAGTTAGAATTGCACCGCGAAGATTTACGCCAACTGGTTGCGGTATCGGCACGGTTGGAAGACCGCGATTTAGGCAGTGCGATTGCGGAAATTAAAGAAAAACTCAGTCACGATGAAACGCTACCTGCCGATGTCGTGGAATTTGGTGGACTGTATCAGCAACAACAGGAATCTTTTTATAATTTGATGCTGGTGTTATTAACCTCCATTTTCTTTGTGTTCACCGTGTTACTGATTGAGTTTCGCTCATTTTATGAACCGATAGCCATTGTGTTCGGTTCAGTATTAGCCCTGTGCGGCACAGTATTAGCATGGTACATCACCAACACATCAGTCAATATCGTCTCCTTACTGGGCGCGATTATCGGTATCGGTGTGGTCGCCAAAAATGGCATTTTAATGTTGGATGCTGTTCAATCGTGTTTAACAGCAGGTCAAAACCTTGAAACCGCATTATTGGCATCAGGACAACGCCGCTTGCGCCCCGTATTAATGACATCACTTGCCGCCGCGCTGGGTTTGCTTCCGTTAGCTTACGGTATCGGTGCAGGCTCGGATATGCTCAAACCTTTGGCAATTGCGGTTATCGGTGCGCTGTGTTTGTCGGTATTGCTGTCGCTGATTGCTACGCCTACGGTTTATTTTTTGTTGGTGCGAGGTAGGTCGGGTTAGGTGATAGCTGTAAGCCGACATGATGTAACAATAAAATGTCTGGTTATGCTAACGCTAACCTACGAGCTGGGCTTAGTACCTCAGCACATATATGGACTTCCTATGGTTAGCGCACCTTATCGCGTTTTTATTTCGAAATGAGACCGTTCAGTTTGCGTTTAGTTTGATATGTTATCGTCCCACTGGATCGCACCAATTTTCAAATAGGTGTTGATCAGCACCTAATCAAAATTTACAAATTGTCAATTGTATTTTTTTATTAGGTTTCTTTATAGAAATGTATTTTTGTTGATACTGATTGGCTTAATACGTTCACAAATTATTTTGTACAGTATACAAAATAGGAGAATTAAATGAAATTTTTAGTTTTTGCATTACTGCTAGTTTTTTCTACTAAAAACTATAGCAGTCCGACTGAAGAACAAAATAGCGCGATACAAAATTGCCTTAATGCCGCACGTCATTATCAAGCGCAAGGTAAAGATATAAATCCAGAAGTATGGTGTTCAGACGTAACTACAAGCACAGAAGAATCATGTCGTGAATCTGGTCTTGCTGCTAAACTTAGGGGTGAGATGGTGAATGAAAATGTAAAAGCATCTTGTGTGAACAAATAGCCCAACCTACAAAAAACGAGGAGTAGGCGTACGCCTATTTCCCGTCTTTATCAATATAAACCTTAAGTTTATAAGCAAGTAGCCCAGATGGAGCGATAGGGGAATCTGGGATAGATTCGCAATGTTGCATTTCGCGTAATACGGTGAAATGCGTATGAAATCCCGCATTCCGCGTTGCTTCATGCGGGCTACTTGCTGTTTATTATTTACGAGGAATAGGGTTATGAAAATAATGAAAAAAATATTATTGTTTGTGGTGTCTCTCATATTTACATTGGCTTTTCTTTCTTTTGCGCCGATTGGTGTTGAACTACTAGCCTTTATACTAGCCGAAGTGCTGCTAGACTTAGGGGTGAGATTGGATGGTGTGTGAACAAAGTGACCAAGTACCCCGCATAAACCGCGTAGCCCGCATGGAGCTTGCGGAATGCGGGGCTTTTCGTGATGATGTCGCTGTTACCCGTGTTCCGCTACGCTCTCCACACAGGCTACATAATTTAACTCATAGATACTGTTTGTCGTTAGAAATACGCTGTAATACTTCCGTTAGCACCACACATAGCAATATCTAATTCTTGCCGAATTGAAAACTCAAGCGTGACGACATGGGCAACTCTTTTCCGTTAAAAAAATCTATCCATACACAATATTTTATGCGTGGTTACTTGCTACAACAAATTCCAGTGTTTTACCCATTGCATTAAAGGCACTGGAAATAGTATCTATTTTTGTTGCGTGCTTAAGATTCATAAGTCTGGTGACTTCCTGCGGACGCACAGATAATTTACGCGCAAGATCAGCAGGACGCATATTTTGCAAAACCATTTCATTTAGCAAAAGAACCTTAGCCCAGAGTGATGGGCTTAACTCGACTACAAGCTGGTCGGGGTTTGGTTTAGACGGTAATGGCACTGTTCGTTCATCTTCAAAATAAAATTCTAGTGCTGTTTCTAAGGCATCCCTTCCCATTGCTAAAGCCTCTTCCAAGGTATCGCCTTGTGTTAATGCTTCTGGAATATCGGGGAAACTGACAAAAAAACTAGATTCGTCTGATTTTTCAATAATGACAGGATAACGCATATTTATATCTCCAAATCGAATAGGCGGTAATGTTCCAATTTTATAGATTTTGGAATGCTCCGCGTGGGTAGTGAGTGGAGTCTGTGTTACCGACTCCACTCAAACCTTGTAACTTTATGGGTAAGTTAAATTTAGCTGCTTAATGATGGCGTTTCGCAACCCATCGTTTATTTCACCAGCGTGTCTTGGCAACGTACTTTGTTTGCCATTAAGAGATAACCTAATGTGTTTCTTACCTTGTTTAAAGGTAACACCTTTAGATTTTAGCCATTTAGTAAACTCGCTATATTTCATATTTACCCTCTTGTTACTTGGGAGTAAATGATAAACAAAAATGTTTACACAGTCAATCTTCTTAACCAGTAAGATGGATAGAGCTTGCAAAACCCATCAAACCAACCAACAACCGCCTCCAGTCAAAACCAAAGGCGGTTTTTTGTGGCTTCAAAATAAGCAATGTTTGTTAAAATATAAGCAACACTTTAGGAGAATAAAATGAGCCTCGCAGAACCTACCTTAGATGACATTTGGAAACTTTTTCAGGAAACCGACAGAAAATTTCAGGAAACTGACAGAAAATTTCAGGAAACCGATAAAAAAATTAAAGAAGTCACTGAAAGTATCGGTCGCTTAGGTAATAAACTTGGCGATTTTATTGAAGAAATGGTACACCCCGCCGCTGTGCGTTTATTTCAGGAACGTGGTATTGATGTGCATGAAGTACACCGAAATGTTACCTCAACCCGTGATGGTGAAGGCATTGAAGTCGATTTATTAGTCGTTAATGACACAGATATTATTGCCATTGAATGTAAAAGTACGCTGGGAATTGATGATATTAATGAATATTTAGAACGCTTGGAAAAATTAAAACGTTTATTGCCTGCGTATAGCAACAAAAAAGTGCTGGGGGCAGTCACGGCGATGGTTATTCCTGAAAATGTCGCACAATACGCCTATCGACAAGGTTTGTATGTGATAGGTCAAACTGGAAATCAGTTAGTGGTGCGTAATGATTTGAAATTTAAAGCAAAATTTTGGTAATGCCTTATCTGTGGCTTTATTGTGTCAACCCTGTCATACCAATTTAACTCGTAACTCGTAAGATGGGTAGAGCTTACAAAACCCATCAAACCAACCAACAACCGCCTCCAATCAAAACCAAAGGCGGTTTTTTATTGCTAAATCCCTGAAATGATAAAATCGACAGCAGCAACGATGTCAGAACGATACACTGATAAATTGCAAATTTTCTGCCCTAAAACTTTACGATCAATGCCCGCTATTTGCGATGTGAGTGCCACAAATTTTTCGCCCTCTATTTCTACTTCGGGACAAAGCCTAGTTATCGCGGCTTTGCCTATCAAGGCTTTAGGATATAATGGAATCACAACGGTGGTTTGTAAATCATCCAGCAAAGAAGACTGAATATCCAATAAATACGGAACACGCTGTTGCGTGGCGTGGTTGGTATTTTTATAAACCCAAAACTGCGCCATTAAAAATTCCGCAACTCATCACTAAAAACACCTGTGTTTTCCACCATTTGATTATATGCCTCAATAGCGGTTTCATTTTCGCATTTCCAGATTTCGCGTTGTTTGTCATTAATGATTTCAATCAGTGCAGCTTCCAATGTAGCGGATAAATTAATTTTAAGTTGCTTGGCTTTTAACAATAATTCGCTATTGATACTGACATTCGTTGGTTTTTTTAAGACTGGCGTAGTTAATACCTGATTCATGATGCAATCTCCTGTGTGAATCTATGTGGGGATTTTATGCGCATAATATACATTAATCAAACTTTGTAAAGCACCACACCACACATAGCAATATCTACTTCTTGCTGAATTGAGAACTCAAGCGTGGCGACATGGAGCAACTCTTTTTCGTTAAAAAAATCTATCCATACACTGGTGTCAACCAAAATCATACGATTTCATTATTCTGGCAGGGATTCCAGCAGCCCTGCTGGAATGACGATGGATAAATAGACACGCCGACTTTTTGTTAAGAAATTATGTTAGTAATTTGGTACGATGGAATACCCCCATTCAACCTAAAACTATTATGAAATTAAGTATAAGTATCGGCTACGCCAGTGATAAAGGTGTCAAAACTGATAACGAAGATTTTTTTGGATCGCTCGTTCCCAAAGAGCCACAACTGACTTATAAAGGTATTGTTGCTGCAATTGCCGACGGTATGAGCGGCAGTGAGGCAGGCAAGCAAGCCAGTCAGTGCTGTGTCGGCAGTTTTTTAGCGGATTACTACAGCACCCCTGATTCGTGGTCAGTGAAACACGCAGGGCAGAAAATTCTCTCCGCGCTGAATTCTTGGTTATATAGTCAAGGGCAAGTCCGTTACCACTCAACTAAAGGCATGGTCAGTACGCTCAGTATTTTGGTGTTTAAGTCCACGACTGCCAACATTTTTCATATTGGTGACTCGCGTATTTACCGTTTACGGCAAGGCGGTTTGGAGCAATTAACCCGCGATCATCGCGTTTGGGTATCGAAAGATAAAAACTATCTGAATCGGGCAATGGGTATAGAGCCACGGCTAGAAGTCGATTATCAAACTTTTGCCTTGGAAGTCGGTGATGTGTTTTTGATGACTACTGATGGTATTCATGATTTTATGGATGAAAAAACTCTAAAGTTGGCATTGCAAAACGGTGATGATTTAAACCTACAAGCCGCAAGCATTCTGAAACAAGCCAGCGATAATCACAGCGATGATAATCTTACTTGTCAGCTAATTAGAATTGATGAACTGCCTGAAATCAAAGAAGATGAGATTATTCGCAATCATGTTAATCTGCCATTTCCGCCACCGTTAGAAATCGGCATGATGCTCGATGGTTATCGAATTGAAGCTGAATTACACGCTAGCACCCGCACTCAAATTTACCAAGCCGCTGATACCCTTGCCTATAATAAAACTGTCATTTTGAAAGTGCCTTCGGTGCTTTACGATGACGATACTCACTACATTGAGCCTTTTCTGCATGAAGAATGGGCGGGCAAACGCATTAATCATGACAATGTATTGAAGGTGTTGAGTACGCCACGCAAAAAAACCAGTTTGTATTATGTTACTGAATTTATTGAGGGCAGAACACTCAGGCAATGGATGGAAACCCACCCTAAGCCCGATGTTAAAACCGCGATTCATATCATTGAACAAATCGCTAAAGGCTTACAAGCATTTCATCGACTGGAAATGTTGCATCAAGATTTAAAACCTGAAAACATTATGTTTGATTATAACGGTGTGGTGAAAATTATTGATTTTGGTTCAGTTAAAATTGCGGGAATTTCAGAAATTGCGCCGTTAGTTGATGATAACTTACTCGGCACAGTCAATTACACCGCGCCCGAATATCACACAGGGCAGGGCGGTACCGTTAAATCGGATTTATTTTCCTTGGGGGTCATTGCTTATGAAATACTGAACAGTGCATTGCCGTTCGGTCAGGATTTGCCAGAAAAACCTACAGCTATAAAACTACAAAAACTCGTCTATCTGCCCAGTGTGCATTGCAATGAAATGGTACCGATATGGATGGATGGTGCGTTGCGTAAAGCCACGGCAATCAATCCACAATACCGTTATGACACGCTGTCTGAATTTTTGTACGACTTACACACACCAAACCTTGCATTTTTAAAAGGTGATGCGTTTGTACCATTAATTCAGCGCAATCCGTTGTATTTTTGGAAAAGCTTGTCTGTTTTATTACTGCTGAGCAATTTAATTTTACTGTATCAGTTGGTTTGAAAAGCCCATTACGGCTTAACCAATACCAGGGCAAGCGCACCATTAGCGGTACGAAAATTTAGTCTTTCGCCATCGAATTGATAGCTTGCAACACTTGCTAACGCTGTCAAAAACTGGTTTTCTTGTTCCATAAGCCCAGTAGGTTCAGCACACATTTTACGCGTGGATGCTATTGAGCCAATTTTGACAGTTTCCCCTGTGGTTTCATAAGTGGCAAGGTAATCATTGCATCCAGCTGAGCCGCTGATTTTACCATCGGTGCTGAACACACTCGTGAGTTTTGAATCCTTAATAAGGCTGGTTACCGCTTGTTTGCCGTTATTAATATGGGTGACTGTCCACGAGGTACCGCTTAATTCGCCGCTCTGCTTGATGAAAGTTGCCAGTATTTTTCCACTCGTATTCATCAGCGTTAATTGCGAGCCGTCAATTTTGTAGTTAGTTGCCTCTGTCAAGGCGTTGATGTAGGTGGATGCTTGCTGCATGATTGGCTCAGGACAAGCCATCATTGTTGTTATTACTTGCTTGTTGACGCTTAATTTTCCAGCATTTACGCTGTATGAGGTGTTGTAATTGTTACAGCCCTCTTTGCCCGTTATCTTGTCGTTTTCAAAATTAATGCTAATCAGTGAGTCAGGTACTAACGACGCGCTATGCAGGTTAGTCAGTAACCAGTGAGTGTGCGTCAATGGTTCGGTTGATGTGTCAGCGATTGTGTTAGTAGCTGTACAGGATGTCACACTAACAACCGCAGCTAAAATAGCCAAAATTTTTGGAGTGTGCATGGGGTTTTCCTTATCAAAAATACTTGGTGAATCAACGTCAGGTGGTACTACTTGCGTAAGAACTGCACGCAATCAGGGTTGTAACTAAGTGACAAGGTGGTTGCCCACAGTGCGAACTGTGGGCTTTATCGAATTGACTACCGTTTCATTGAATCAAAAAAATCAACGTTAGTTTTAAAGTCTTTGAGTTTGCCAATCAAAAATTCAGAAGCCGCAGTTTCATCCATCGGTTGCAGGATTTTGCGCAGTATCCATGTTTTTTGTAGCGTGTCGGGGTCAACTAAATATTCTTCGCGACGTGTGCCAGAACGGTTGATATTAATCGCAGGATAAATACGTTTTTCAGCGATTTTTCTATCCAAATGCAGTTCCATATTGCCTGTGCCTTTGAATTCTTCAAAAATCACGTCATCCATTTTAGAACCCGTTTCAACTAATGCAGTGGCAATAATGGTTAAGCTACCACCTTCTTCAATATTTCTTGCCGCGCCAAAAAAGCGTTTGGGTTTTTCTAAGGCATTGGCATCGACACCACCTGTTAATATTTTGCCCGATGACGGCACAACGGTGTTGTAAGCTCTGGCTAAACGAGTGATCGAATCTAATAAAATCACCACATCGTGTTTATGTTCGACTAAACGGCGAGCTTTTTCGATCACCATTTCGGCAACTTGGACGTGACGAGTAGCGGGTTCATCAAAGGTACTGGAAATAACTTCACCACGCACACAGCGTTCCATTTCGGTGACTTCTTCTGGGCGTTCGTCAATCAACAAAACAATCAAATAACACTCAGGATTTTGTTCGGCAATCGCTTTTGCTAGGCTTTGGATAATCATGGTTTTACCCGCTTTTGGCGGTGACACGATTAAGCCCCGTTGACCTTTACCAATGGGGGCAATTAAATCGATGATACGACCTGTTAAATCTTCGCTGGTGCCGTTGCCTTGTTCGAGAACAAAACGTTGTTTAGCGAATAGCGGCGTGAGGTTGGAAAAGGTGATTTTGTTTTTGGTATTTTCGGGGGGTTCAAAGTTGATTTGATCGACTTTGAGCATGGCGAAATAACGTTCGTTATCTTTAGGCGGTCTGATCTTGCCACTGATAGTGTCGCCTGTTTTTAAAGAAAAGCGTCTAATTTGACTGGGAGAAACATAAATATCGTCTGGACCTGCGAGATAAGAACATCCTGGCGTTCGCAAAAAACCAAAACCGTCTTGTAAAATTTCCAAGACACCATCACCATAAATGTCATCACCTGCTTTTGCTTGTTTTTTTAGAATGGCAAAAATCAAGTCTTGCTTTCGTGATCTGGCGACATTTTCGAGTCCAAGTGACTCGGCGATTTCAATAACTTCACTGATTTGTTTTAGTTTTAACTCGGTTAAATTCATATAAAAGATTGCTCAAAGAAAAGTAGCTACTGTGGAACACGGTAACAACAAAGATAGGATTGGGAAATTCAGGGGTGTACTTTATCGGACGATAGGAATGCGCAGATTGTGCGCTGTGGTAAGTATAACGTAAAGAGCTTGAGTCCGTCCAACTTTTGTAACGAACTCAAGATTGGTAGATTATAAATTGCTGTCGATAAACTGGACTAACTGACCTTTTGATAACGCGCCTACTTTGGTTGCCTCGACTTCGCCACCTTTAAAAATAAGCAGGGTTGGAATACCACGCACACCGTAGCGTTGTGGCGTTGCTGGATTTTCATCGATATTTATTTTAACGACTGTTAATTTGCCTTGGTATTCTTTGGCAATTTCGTCCAAAATGGGGGCTATCATTTTGCATGGACCACACCATTCCGCCCAAAAATCTACTAATACTGAACCTCGTGCCTTAAGAACTTGGCTATCAAACTCACTATCGCTTACATGAATTACTTCGCTCACTTTTATTTCTCCATTGTTTAAATAGGTAAAACTATAGGAGGGATAGGGGGTATCAGTCAATCAATTTCAATCATAGCCGTTTTTGCGTTATCCTATAGGCTATGAATACAACCCATTTAACTCAAACACGATTCGCTAATCTCGAATTGTCTGACATCATCCTGCAAGGATTAACCGATGCTGGTTTTAATCAATGTACGCCTATACAAGACAGGGCATTGCCCTTATTGTTACGCGATAAGGATATTGCAGGGCAGGCGCAAACAGGCACGGGCAAAACCGCGACCTTTTTACTGGCACTGTTTCAGCGGCTAATCAATGACGAAAGCGAAAAAATTAAAAATCCCCGCGCTATCGTGCTTGCTCCAACGCGTGAATTAGCGATTCAAATTCATAAAGACGCGCTGTTATTAAGCAAGCATTTAGAGCTTAAATTCGCGCTGATTTATGGCGGCACCGATTACCAAAAACAACTGGATAAAATAAAATCCAATGTCGATGTCATTATCGGCACACCTGGACGCATTATCGATTTTTATCGGCAAAATGCCTTCACGCTGGATAACATTCAAGTGATGGTCATGGATGAAGCCGACCGTATGTTTGATTTGGGTTTTATTAAAGACATTCGGTTTTTATTACGCCGAATGCCAGAGGCGGATAAACGCCTCAATATGCTGTTTTCAGCCACGTTATCCTACAAAGTTACAGAACTGGCTTATGAGCACATGAATAACCCCGTGCTGATTCGTATTGAAAGCGAAGAAGTCACCTCCAAAGCCATAGACCAATACGCTTTTTGTCCATCAAATGAACAAAAACTGCCGCTGTTAGTCGGCATATTAAATAACCACCAACCGCAACGCAGTATTATTTTTGTTAATACCAAACGCTGTGCCGAACGTCTGGATGATTATTTAAACGCCAACGGCTATAAAACCGCCGCGCTCAGTGGTGACGTGCCGCAAGACAAACGCCAACGCCTACTCAGCGATTTTCAGGAAAATAAAATCACCCTGTTGATTGCCACCGATGTCGCCGCCAGAGGCTTACATATCGCCGATGTGTCGCACGTTTTTAATTATGATTTACCGCAAGATGTGGAAGATTATGTGCATCGAATTGGACGCACCGCACGATTTGGAGCAAGTGGTGTGGCGATTAGTTTTATTTGTGAAGAATACGCCTATTCCATGCCCGATATTGAAGACTATATCGAACAAAAAATCCCCATTAAGCCGATTGATAAAGAGCTATTAGCCGACATTATCAAACCTGAAAAAAGAACGCTCAGACCCAAGTTATCCACTAATAAACGGGCTAAGCCACGTCCCAAAGCATCGTAGGTTGAGACAAATACCATCATACCCGTGTTTAAAACACTGCGTTTTCTTTCACTTCCATTACTGTTATGCAGTTGTGTTATCGTGCCACGGACAACCGAAGTCTATAATACTGACTGCAAATATATTGCAAAACAGAGCGAACTAAAGCCAGTCTATGTTGCTGCCCTCGGTGGCTGTAAAGATGAACAATGTGCTGGGTTGCTGGTTTTTGCAGGAGCTGCCACCGCAATAAGTGCCGTCATTTCTGGCAGTATTGTGATGGTCGAGAATATTGTTTACTGGCTAGAAAAACCAGAGGATTGTGATGAAGCAATCTCGGATAGCAAATAATCAACCCGTAAGATGGTATCTACGAAACAAACAAACGACCAACTCGTAATGTTTGTTGCTGTCATGCGGCGCAATACGCAAGCTATATTGCACACCCTACCGTAATTAACCCAAACTCTCGCAAGTAGCCTGTTATTGCTTGTTGGGATTCGTGTCTCACCCCAAGCTACAAACCAACCATCAACTCCCGAAAATCCTCAATCGCCAAAAAATCGCTAATGTTTCGTTTGGATTGTTTTGTGTCTGGCTTACTGACCGCTATTATCTGACCAATGCCAAACGCACGGGCGGCATTTAACACCGCCAGCGAATCATCCACCAACAAGGTGGTAGCTTTATCAAAGCGGTGTTGCTGGTGCAATAATTGCCAAAATTCCGAGTGTTCTTTGGCAAAACCCACATCATGCGAACTGATAATGTCGTCAAAAAAAGGTTGCAAACAGGTTTTTTCCATTTTTAACCCCAGACTGTTGCGGTGCGCGTTAGTGACTAACAGGACTTTTTTCGGCGATTGCTGGAGTTTGCTTAGAAACTCCATCACATGGGGCAACACGGCGATTAATTCCGACAGCTCGGCTTTTAAACCGACAATATCCAACTGCAACGCTTCCGTCCAATAATCCAGACAATACCATTCTAGCTTGCCTTCCATGCTTTTAAAACGCGGGGCTAGTTGCTGTTTTGCTTCTGTCACCGATAAACCCTGTTGCTGGGCAAATTTAAGCGGCACAAATTCTTTCCAGAAGTGATTGTCAAAATTCAAGTCTAGCAATGTGCCGTCCATATCCAATAAAACGGTATCACAAAATTTCCAGTCAATCATGAGTAAGTGGGTTATAGTTAGCAAAAATGTCTTATTAACATAGCACAATGTCTAACAAACCAACTATTCTCAACAAGAAAACTATTGCCACTAGCCGATTATTTCGCATTGAATCGCTGGACATCCAATTTAGCAACGGTGTGCGGCGTAATTACGAACGCTTAGCACGCAGTGGGTCTGGTGGTGCGGTACTGATCGTGCCACTATTGGATGATGAAACCGTGTTGCTCATCAGGGAATATTCCGCAGGTGTTCACCGCTACGAATTGGGTTTACCTAAAGGTAAAACCGATGCAGGTGAATCGTTTTTGGAAGCCGCTAATCGAGAATTAAAAGAAGAAGTCGGTTATGGTGCGAGACACTTACATCATTTAAGCACGTTTTCTATTGCACCGTCTTATCTCGAACATTGCACAGAAATTATTGTCGCTCAAGATTTATACCCTGAAAAATTAATCGGTGATGAGCCTGAAGAATTGGAAGTAATCCCGTGGAAATTGAACGCAATTAACGCGCTATTAATGACGGGTGAATGCACCGAAGCGCGGTCAATTGCGGCGTTGTTTATGACGGTGGAGTATTTGAAAACATTGTAAGGGTGGATTGCCACCTTTACGCGCCTTAATTGAACTACAGTGTTTTCAGTTTCTATTAGTTCCCCGAAATGGAATACAAACCTAGGTTCGTATTCCTGATAAGTAACTAAGCTTCATTGAAAACCCTGTAAGTAACAAATTAGAACGCGTAGCGAATCCCAGCATTTTGTTGATGTTGCGCTGGGATTCCTTACATCATCGCAGCTTACAACCGAAACAATGGTTCTAACCCCTCATTCCCAATTACTGGCATTTTCGCTCTAGCCTTATTTTCCACAAACGCTTGAAACAGCTTTTTACCCGACCACGCGGGTGCGTCCTTGGCATACAACACTTGATTCAACTGTAAAATTTCATCATGCAAGCGAGCATCACAACAATCGGCAATCGCTCCTAAGCTGGTGACAGAAAATTTCAATGTACCCCAAGCCAACAACGCATTTTTAGCGGCGATGGCATTATTATCGGCACAGGCTTTTTTGAGTTGATTAATACTGGCTTTTAAACTCAGTTCTGCTTCGGTGTTTTCAACAACAGGACGCGGGGCAGGGCGGTTAGTTAAAAAATAAAAGAGGGTTATTAACCAGCCTAAGGCTAAAAATAGACTGACCCAGAACCAATAAGAGACAGCTTGTTCAGTAGGGGATTGAATAATCAGTGTGGAGTTATCTGCTTGTGGTTTCGTGACATTGCTGGAAACAGTTGCACTTGCAGCCCCCGCTGCGACAGTAATTGTGGTTTCGGGGATAGTCGCGATTTCGGTTTTGTTGGTTTTGGTATTAAACCAAGGGATTTTTATCGCGGGTAGTGTGTAGCTACCTATTTTTGATGGAATTAAGGCAATTTTTTCTTCACGCAATGCTAATAAACCATCGGCAGATTTTTGCTCTTTTAATACGGGTTGGTCGGGATAGGTTTTTAAATGGTCGTCTGCTTTAACGGCATTAAGTTCAGGTAGAGAGCTAACCGTCGCACCTTTTGCCTGTAAACTTAGGGTTCGCGTCAATGGTTCACCTACTTTCATTTGTTCAAAATCACCCGACCATTCTTGTTTGATTTCCAATTGTTCAGCGGATAACCAATGTGTTCCCGTAAAGCTAGCAGGAACAGGTTTTACATCAAGCGTTATTTCTTTAGAAACAACACGCTTAGTTTGCGTTGAGTTAAAAAGACCATTAAAGCTAGGACGCGCATTACTCATCACTTCGGCAGTTAATACCAATGGCTTAATGGTCATTTTTCCACTTTTTTGCGGAAAAATGACATATTTCCGTTCAATAATCGAATAATTCACGCCTTTTACGTTGGCAGTATAATTATGATCTTCGTCCATTTTAGCAATGACTGCATCAGCAAGTTCTGGTTCAGCCAACTGTGCTTGAGTAATATTGACAGTCTCACTATTTCGATACAAGCGCAGGGTATAAATTACTTGTGATTGTAAGTAAGGGTCTGCTGGGGTGGCTTCAACGTCTAAAAATAAATCTTCATCGCTGTGGACAGATTTATTATTTCCCGCTTTAATGACTTCTACCGTGAGCGGCTCACTACGATCATGCCCAAACTCTATAGCAGGTATAGTCAAACTACCTGCATTTTTGGCGATAACATTCAATGTCCACTGGATAGTTTTGCTCGATTTGCCATTAACCCACGAGGAGTGATTGCTTTGCTCTTGATTGAGAATGGTAAAATCCTGTTCCAACGGGTCAAAGTCAGGGATTGCATCGGGTGATTCAGTGGTGGTAAAGAGTATTTGAAAAGATTCATCAATACCGACTGGATTTCGATCCACTGAAACAGTGATTTTTGCCGCGCTTGCGCTTTGAGTTGGCAAAACCAAAGCTAACAATAGAAAAAACAGAGTTGATTTAAGTAGTTGTTTGATAGTATTCATAGACGATAGTGGGTATTTAGACTCATGCGTATAGTTTACAACAAGAGAATTTATAGCATTGTATTTATGTGTCTGGTGCTGTTGAAAATATTGCACTATTTAGATAAACATGGAATCAAAAATAGGCTTTTTGACACCAAAACAGAATACTTTCACTCTATAGCTATCGCACAATAAAATAGGGAAAACACAGATTTAACCCACTATCCATTTTATTAAAGTTAGCTAATCAATCCGCTGCCGCAAGCAGATCAATAATTCGATCAAATTTATAATGAGCTACCAATTGTTGCAAGCCATCGGCAGCGGATTTTATTAGATCCACAGAACGGGCAACTGCATCCGCTTTTCCAACGTAACTCCCTGATTATGGAGTAAGCTTTGCTTTCATCGATTAACTCTTGAAGTCGTAGTATCATGAGAAAAATGCAAATTCTATCATGTCCTCAAAACACGATATGAGTCCATTTTAAAATGGACTGACTACTAGGGCAATCGCGCTTAAATTTTAATCATTAATATCATTAATAATCAATGTGTTACAAATGTCATTTTTGCTATTTTTGGCAAAAAACTACGAATCTTGACATAGACCAATTTGTAACTAATTGATTATCTGATAATTATTAAAGTCAAGATAATTTAAGCGCGATTGCCCTGGACTGACTACTAGGTTTGTATTCCTAATGAGTAACTAAACTTCATTGAAAATCCTGTATGTAATGCTGACCATAGGAAAAGCCCGCACTCCAGCATTACAGTAAATGGTAATCAGTAGTTTCCTATATTAAGCATAGCGCGTTACACTTAACCGTATCGCTTATTCACATCAGATACGCTGTTGATAAGACAAATGCCTTAACGATCTATGGAAAAATACTATGCTGAAAAAATTTTTACATTCACTATTGAGCTTACTTTACAGAGTAGAAGTCACGGGGTTAGAAAACTATGATCAAGCAGGCAAACGGGTATTGATTGTCGCTAATCACACTTCGTTTCTCGATCCATTATTACTTGGCGTATTTTTGCCTGATGATGTTACCTTTGCGATTAATACCCATATTTCTGAACAATGGTGGATAAAGCCATTTCTGGGACTGTCGAAAGTATTTCCAATGAATCCCACCCATCCTTTATCGCTTAAGGATTTAATTCACCATTTACAAACCGATACCAAGACCGTTATTTTTCCCGAAGGGCGTATTACTGTGACGGGTACGCTAATGAAAATTTATGACGGTACAGGCATGGTGGCAGATAAATCAGGTGCAGCGGTGTTGCCTGTGCGTATCGATGGAGGACAATACACTCACTTTTCCAGATTGCATAAAATTGTACGCTTGCGGTTATTTCCAAAAATTACCATTAAAATTTTGCCTGCGACCCGTTTGGTCGTTCCCGCAGAATTAAGAGGCAAAACGCGCCGTCAGTACAGTGGTCGTATTTTAGCGAACCTAATGACAGAAATGATGTTATCCACTAGCAACTATCGGCAAAGCATTTTTGCCAGCTTGCTTGACGCACGGAAAATACACGGTGGTAGCCATATTGTTGCTGAGGATTTAGAACGGCGACCATTAAGTTATAACAACTTGATTACCCGCACCTTGGCGATTGGTAACGCATTAAAACAGATTACTGAAACAGGCGAAGCGGTGGGTATTTTTCTACCTAATTCGACTAAAACCTTATGTGTTATTCTGGGTTTACAAGTGCATGGGCGTGTTCCCGCTATGCTCAATTATTCCACGGGTTCAGCAGGGATGTTTTCTGCCTGTCAAACGGCAAAAGTTAAAATCGTACTAACGTCACGCTATTTTATCGAACTAGGACATTTAACAGGCGAAGCGGAACATTTAGCCGAGCAAGTTAAGTTGGTGTATCTGGAAGATTTAGCCGCTCATATCAGCACGGTCGACAAATTCACTGCGTGGTTACAAGCTAGAATCCCAATTGGGTGTACAAATCTAGGTTTGCACCCCGCTGATAGTCCAGCGGTGATTTTATTTACCTCAGGTTCTGAGGGTGTACCCAAAGGCGTAGTGTTGTCTCATGCCAATGTATTAGCCAATCTTAAACAATTAGAAGCTTGTATCAGTTTTAATTCCCAAGATGTGGTGCTTAACTTTTTACCGATGTTTCATTCCTTTGGTTTTACAGTTGGCACGATGTTGCCAATATTGAACGGCATGAGAGTATTCTTTTATCCAACGCCATTACACTATGCCATTATCCCCGAAATGGCGTATGAGCTACACGCCACCATCATGTTCGGCACTAACACCTTTTTAGCTGCTTATGCGAAAAAAGCCCACGCGTATGATTTTTTCAATATGCGTTATGTAGTCGCAGGCGCGGAAAAACTGCAAGAAACTACCCGTCAACTGTGGGCAGAAAAATTTGGCATACGCGTACTAGAGGGTTATGGCGCGACCGAAACCACACCTATTACATCAGTTAATACCCCCATGTATTACAAAGCAGGAACAGTCGGTCGTTTTATGCCAGCGATGGAATACAAGCTTGAACCTGTTGAAGGCATTGACGATGCAGGACGCTTACACGTCAAAGGACCTAACATCATGCTAGGTTATTTATTAGCCGATAACGCTGGCGTATTAGTACCGCCTAAATCGCTTTATGGTGACGGCTGGTACGACACAGGCGACATTGTTCATGTCGATGAAGAAGGCTTTATCAGCATACGCGGACGCAGCAAACGCTTTGCTAAGGTCGCTGGTGAAATGGTGTCATTAACAGCAGTAGAAACCCTAGCGACCAACGCTTGGCCTAGCGCACATCATGCGGCAATCAGTTTGCCTGATGCCAAAAAAGGCGAACAAGTGATTCTAGTTACCACACAAAAACAGGCGACTGTACAGCAATTAGCAGATGCTTCTTCTGGCGTTACCGCTATTTTGTTACCCAAGAAAATTATTGTGGTTGATGCGATTCCCGTCATGGCGACAGGAAAGACCAATTATATTGCAGTGACTGAATTGGCAAAGGGTAAGAAATCGTAGTTCTTTTTAAGGCGAAACAGCTAACATCCCTTGAAGGGATGTTAGCTGTGACTTACGAAGTATAGTTACTGTCATCTGAATAAAAATATTTGCCCAACAATTATTTTTTCGTGTAAGAACACAGAGATGGAAATACCTGTTGTGGTATAGCCGTTTCATCATTTTCCCACTCAAACGCGTCGTCATAAACTTCCACTATCGCATTATCATTGCGCCTTATAGGGTGGTAATCATGCTTTGCAATACGTTACACTATCGTTGCCCTACGGGGAAATATGTCAACGCGGTAAGCGCAATAACCGAAAGCCGACTTGCGCCTTACGAATTTTTATTGATTTTAATTAATGGGATATAACGATGAATATTGATATGAGAGCCTGTGCTGCGGAGTTTTTCGGCACATTTTGGTTAGTTTTAGGTGGTTGTGGTAGTGCGGTATTAGCAGCAGGATTTCCTGATGTAGGCATTGGCTTCGTGGGTGTGGCTTTTGCTTTTGGCTTGACAGTGTTAACGATGGCTTATGCTATCGGTCATATTTCAGGCTGTCATTTAAATCCTGCGGTATCAATCGGTTTATGGATGGCAGGGCGTTTTCCAGCTGACAAATTGGCATCATACATAATTGCACAACTGTTAGGCGGTATTGTTGCTGGTGGTGTTCTTTATCTTATCGCTAGCGGTAATGCTGACTTTAATGTCGCAGCGGGTTTTGCGTCTAACGGCTATGGAGAGCATTCACCTGGTCATTACTCATTGACGGCGGCACTTATAACAGAAGTCGTCATGACTATGATGTTTTTGATTATTATTTTAGGTTCAACGGATAGCCGCGCTCCACAAGGTTTCGCGCCGATTGCTATTGGTCTAGGTTTAACATTGATTCATTTAATTAGTATTCCCGTGACTAATACCTCTGTTAATCCAGCACGAAGCTTGGCAACGGCTCTTTATGTTGGTGATTGGGCATTGGCGCAACTGTGGCTATTTTTCATAGCCCCTATTGTTGGTGCATTGCTGGCGGCATTGGTCTACCGTTATTTGAGTGGAAGTGACGAAAAAACGGTGTAAAAAACTGCAAGGAGTCTTGTAGGGTACTCGACGTAGCCTGCAAGATTTAATAGAGTTGTTTATCAGTTTTTGCTGCCCAACTTTCAAAAGGCTGTGATGAATTCGCTAGTTGAATATGCTGCATAGGAATTTGCCGTTGTGCAGGTGGTTTTACATAGTCATCATAAATAAAACTATCATCAAAATGCGCGGCTGCCGCATCGTCGTGATGACAGGCAAAATAAACTTTCGCCAATCGTGTCCAATAAATTGCGCCTAAACACATTGGGCAAGGTTCGCAACTACTGTAAAGAATGCAGTCTGTTAGCTGAAAATCGCCCAGTTTCTGACAGGCTAAACGAATTGCCATGATTTCTGCATGAGCCGTTGGGTCAAGTAAATAGGTTACTTGATTGGCACTTGCGGCAATAATTTGATTATTTTTGACAATCAATGCACCGAAAGGACCACCTTGTCCTGTGCTGACATTGTCCACCGCTAGTTTTATAGCTTGTTGTAGAAATTGTTCGTGTGTCACTGGGAGGGTCTCATTGATGGTTGCGTGATGGATTTTTACTGCTACTGTAATTTTTACTGCTATAGCTGGGCGTTGTTTTTAGATAGCGTCAGCAATTTACCTTGGATAAACTTGGTGTAGTTTCCATTGGCAATTTGACGGAAATTAAATTCAAGGCACTCGGAGGTATAGTTGCTATTTTCGGGCTTCACCAGCGAAGTAGCCGCGTTTAAAACGGCTGTTGCTCTACTCTTGATTATTTTAGCCTGTTCTTCTGATTCTTTTTTTGTGTTATCTAAATCGTCTACCAGCGCGGCAATTGATCGCGCATCAGCCAAACCTAAAGGCATCAATTTTTCAACCGTTTCACCGAGGTATCTTCTCACAATGGCTTGTGAACCAAGATGTAGAATAAATTTGAACGGTAAGCCTGTACGAATTGATAATAATACAGGGTCTACGGTGATAATTTGTTCAATCGAGTCTACCCCTTCGGCGATGAGCAGCGAAGAAATACGCGTTGTCACCCCTTCTAGTTTAATTAACTGATCGCTTTTTTCTTCTTCTTTATTCTCTTTAGATGGGTTAAGTTTCTCTCTTGAGAAATGGCGTAATAATTTAATAATTTCATCCAGCGGTAATGCACCCAAAGCAAATGCTAAAAAGGCTCTATCTTCTAGGGGTATTAAAGAAAAATAGGTCAGCGCGAAACCAATGGGAATAGCTAACAACATTCTTAGTACATACCAATAAATAGTGGAGGCATTTAAACTACGTTGCCGCACACTTTGAATAGTATCACTGACTACATACATATACGCGCCTGCAATCGATGCAATAGCGACCCTTGCGTTAGTATCTAATACTGCAATATGCAAGTTTAATTTAACATCTAAGTAAAGCAAGATACTTAATACCGTTAATATAAAAATAATAGTAATTAACAGCACTATCGGCACATAAAAAGCACGGCGACCATATTGTTCGGTGTAAATATCCTTAAATATTTTTTCCATGCTATTGTTGACTTTATCCTCAGTCGTTTCTACTAATATTCCGTCAATTTTTTTTCCATTTTTATCCCAACCGACAAAAACAGAGTCATCTTGTGTTGCTCGTTTTTCCCAAAACTGTTGTAGATAAGCAATCAGTGCTTCATTATTGAGCCGATTAACAAATTCGTGGTAGCGAGCATCCCAGCCGAGAATAACAAACCGAATAAGTGGTGCAGCAGCAAGACTGGTAGTTAGCAACACTAATAGGGCAGAACTCCAGAATATAGGGATTGTTATTGTTGGATATACTTGTGAATACTGACACCTGTAAATAAATAGAATAATTAGCCCTGTCGTGTATCCCCCTAGAAAAACCACCCAATTACTTATCTTGCTATTTTTGTTATCGGTATTCATAGGTATTTCCTAAGTGATTTATTAGGCGGGTGTGAGTATAGCGTGTAAAAACAGGCGCGAATTAATTCACGCCCACAGTAATATTGATTTTATAAAGTAATAATCTCGTTACCAACACTTACCAACACCACATCCGCAGGACGCATGGCAAAAATACCCACGGTGACTACGCCAACGATATTGTTGATGATTTGTTCTAGCTCAATTGGATTGAGAATATTCAAATTATGAACATCGAGAATTTCATTGTGGTTATCGGTAATATAATTTTCGCGCCACACAGGTTGACCGCCTAATTTAACCAATTCTCTAGCGACATAACTTCTTGCCATTGGAATCACTTCCACAGGTAGCGGAAACGCACCCAATACATCAACTTGCTTAGAACCATCGGCGATACAAATAAACTTTTTACTGGCTGCGGCAATGATTTTCTCGCGAGTCAATGCGCCGCCACCGCCTTTAATTAAATGCTTGTGTGGGCTAATTTCATCGGCACCATCGACATAAACATCCAGTGTACCCACTGCATTTAAGTCAAACACAGGAATGCCTAATTTTTTTAAGCGTTCGGTACTGGCTTGTGAACTCGATACTGTGCCTTCTATGTCGGCTTTAAAATCGGCTAAATAATCAATAAAATGATTAACGGTAGAGCCTGTGCCGACACCGATAATGGCAAAGTCTCTTACATAAGGAATAGCAGCTTGAGCAACTTTTTGTTTCAATTCATCTTGGGTCATTTTAGCTTCCTATAATTTTAAAAATAAATAAGTGGGGGCAGGATAATAGCGCATAAATCTTGATTATTCAGCCGATTTTTTTAAATTAGAACTTTCGCTAGCTCCAGAAGTAGCCATGAAACCGAGGAGAGCGTAATTCTATTTTTAAATAATCAGAAAGTAAGCTAGATCGTACTGGGTAAAACGTTGTTTTTTGTTTTTGAGCATAAGTACTTAAGGGAAAAATCACCTTGAAATAGACGAATGCCAGCGTAACTAAACGTTAGGGTAGTGCTACATTATGTAATGCTGGACGTAGGCGGAGTGCAAGCTCTGCTTGCACTTACAGGCAAAGCCTGCACTCCAGTAGCACTACCAACGTTAAAGGGTAATTCACTCCCACTATTTACTTTCGATTAAATAGTTGCACAAGATACGCTAATCTAGCGGCACGCTCAGGTGCAAGCTGATACCATTGAAAACGCCAGTTCCAATTGCCTGTGGTTGTTCCAGGGGTATTCATGCGGTGTTCGGAATTCAATTCTAAAATATCCTGCATGGGAATGACGCAAAGATTGGCAACCGATGCTAAGGCAGTTTGTATCAGTGCGCAACTCAATGATGTGGAAGGATTGCCGAGGTAGTCAAAAATATGGGTTTTCTGTGCATCAGTTAGTTGTTCAGACCAGCCTAAGGTGGTGTCGTTATCATGCGTACCCGTGTAAGCGACACAATTTTTTTCGTAATTATCGGGTAAATAAGGATTATTAGGTTCGCCGCTAAAGGCAAATTGTAAAATTTTCATGCCTGGCAAATGAAATTCGTCTCTTAATGCGTCAACTTCTGGAGTAATAACGCCTAAATCCTCGGCAACTAACGGAATGTCACCTAATTTTTCCATTATTGCTTGTAATAAGGCAGAACCAGGAGCTTTAACCCATTGCCCTAGTTTCGCGGTTGCTTCGGTGGCGGGAATTTCCCACGCGGCTTCTAGCCCACGAAAATGGTCGATGCGCAGAATATCAAATTGTTCGCATTGGGTCTGCATTCGTTCTATCCACCAATGAAATCCTGTTTCTTGCAGTCTATCCCAGTTGTAATGTGGATTACCCCAACGCTGCCCTTCTTCGGAAAAGTAATCGGGCGGCACGCCTGCAACCACTGACATTTCACCGTCTTTATCGAGTTTGAAAATGTCACGGCTCGCCCAAACATCGGCACTGTCGTAAGAGACGAAAATAGGAATATCACCGAATAGCAGTATGCCACGCTGATTAGCGTAAGTTTTTAATGCCATCCATTGGCGAAAGAAAATATATTGTTCAAATTTGATAATAGAAATTTCAGCTTTTAAGCGCAGAGAAGCCGCTTTAATAGCGTTGGTTTCGCGTTGTTTGAGTGCGTCTGGCCATTGATTCCAACATTGTTGATTAAATTCACTTCGCAGTGTCATAAATAAGGCAAAATCATCCAACCAGAATGCTTTATTCTGGCAAAAGTCCTCAAAATCTGTTTTATCTTGTACTGAGGCGTGGTCTAAAAAACCATAAAATGCTTTAGATATTAGGCAGTCTTTATAAAATTTAGTCGCTTGCCGCTGGCAGTCTTGACAATGTTCAGAGGGAGACAACCAGCCTAAGTTGACTAAGTTATCAATATTGATTAATTGGGGATTACCCGCGTGTGCAGATAAACACTGATAAGGCGATCCATCACTATGCGTCGCACCCAAGGGTAATGTTTGCCAAACGGTGATTCCCGCAGTACCCAGAAAATTGACAAAATTGTAGGCATCTTGCCCTAAATCACCTTGTTGACCTGTCCCTGGTAAAGAAGTGATGTGTAGTAACACACCCGCGCGGCGTTTGTTTAAAAGTGTATTCATCGCTTTTACGTTATCAGTTTGAGTGGTTTGTCTTTCAGTTAATGACTTATAGATGGACTTGAATCCATCCATTGTGGGTAGTGAGTTAAATCTGTTATAGCGATATTAATGACTGCCAGTCCTTTAAAGGACTGGCAGTCATGCTTAAAACTACCCAATCGTGAATGTAGGATTTTTTGGGGTAATCCATCCCTCTTACAGCGATAACAATACTATTATTCAGTTCCCAGACGCATAGTGCCGCCCATAGCAGGTGCGCCAGAACCTTGAGTAAAAGATAGCGATAAATAGGCAGGCGGTTCTACCCCCAATAATCGATACAAATTAGCCAGATTAAGACGGAATTGTTTTTCAAAGCTACTGACTGCTAGCCCAGGATTATAGTCACCAAACCACCAGAACCAGTCAGATCCTTCACAAATTGCCAATTGCTGTTCAGCCTCTTGCAGTTGTTGATCTGTTAGGCTGTTATCAGCTATCGCTTGATCGAAGGATGATTTAGCATCGCCGAGCATATCCCAACCGCGATTTTTATCGCCATCGCCTATCCACGTTGAGAAAGTACCATAAACCCAGCTACCTGCCACTAATTTTTTTAACGGTTTAACCGATACTTTATTTTTTAAGCACTCTGAGAAGGTGGTTAATTCAATTGCTGGGTGATTAGAAAGCTGTTGATATAAAGCACTCAGGAAAAAATAGCCATTATGGGGGAAATATTCCCACGCATTTTCACCGTCCATGATAATGGATACCACAGAATCTTCAGGTTCATGTTCGGCAATATTTTCTAGGTGTTTAATCAAATCAGCTACAGCATCATCGGCGTGCCATGTTGAATAATCAAAACCGATAAGATCCGATAAACCGTCATCACGGAAAAAGCAGGCTATTTTGGTTTTGTCTAATTTGAAAGGGTGATGATGACCCTGTAGTTGCTGATTTTCAGGAAGATGTAAGCTATTGCCCAGTACAGAGCCGCCACTTGCTGTCCAAGTAAAACCAGAATTACCTAATATTTTTAGCGTTTGTGCGCAAATAGCCCCTTCGGATGGCCAACAACCTTTAGGCTTAAAGCCAAAAAACCGTTCAAAAGTTTGTACACCTTTTTTAAGATGCCATGCAACACGCTGTTCACCACCCGTATAGTGTTGCAATTCTGGTAAAGGTGCATCTGGCATAGGTTGGTGTGTGCTTTGAATATCTAGTAATAGCGGCATAATTGGATGCGCATAAGGCGTGACTGATAGCTCAACACGCCCTTTTCTGGCTAATACTTTGTAGCGTTGAATGACGTGTGACAACTGCTCGCCAATAATTTCCAGTAGTTCAAGTCGGTCATGTTGCGTATAAGCCGACCCTTTTTCTATCAGGTGCTGCACTCGGCTATCGCTGAGTTTAACCGTTTCACCCATCCACGCTAAGTGATACCAAACCAGCATATCAATGACAAACTGGTCATTGATATACGGTAGGGCATCAAAATGCTGATCTAGCCAATCGGTCATATCCGCTAATTTTTGAAAAGCAGGGTAACGGTTAATTTGCCTATCACGGTTTGCCCGCAAACAGTCTTTGACTAACGTCAAGCGTTCTTCTGAATCACTTGAGAGAGTCGGACTCACTAACGCCGCTAAAAACGCATCCGTAATAGGCGTATGGTCATGCAAATAACCGTTAACTTGCTTGGCGTATTCCTCTATCTGCTCCAGCAAAATAGGGGCGAAATTAACCACTGCTTTGGCTGTAGGGACAGCTTCCAGATGCGCAGCCATGTCAACATAGTCTTTAATGACATGCAGATAAGTCCAAGGTAGTATGAATTCCCCTGTCTGCAAATCTCTATACTCTGGCTGGTGCATGTGCCAACATAACACCAGTTTTAATTTCTTCTTGTTCATGTTGTTATTTTACAGGCTGCGTGGTGTTTACAGGAAAGCCACTATAATGTATGTCTTGTCCTAGCATTTCAGCAGTGACTAAAACGACACCACCTGCACTGACATGAAACCGTCTTTCATCTTCAGCTCTGTCTTCACCAATCACTGTACCTTCAGGCACGACACAACCCCGTTCGATAATGGCTTTGGTGATACGGCAATTGCGCCCAATCTCAACATCAGGTAATACGATAGAATCGGTTATGATGGTGTATGAATTGACTCTAACATTGGAAAATAATAACGTACGTTTGACATTAGCCCCTGAAATGACACAGCCACCCGATACCATTGAGTCCACCGCCTGCCCACGTCTATCATCATTATCAAATACAAATTTAGCGGGTGGAGTTTGCGCTTGATAGGTCCAAATAGGCCAAGTGTTATCGTATAAATTCAAGTCTGGCTTAACACTCACTAATTCCATATTGGCAGACCAATAGGCATCAATCGTACCTACATCGCGCCAATAACTTTGTCCGCCTTGTAAATTCAAGAATGGATAAGCGTTCACCACATGGTCGTTAATAACAGCGGGAATAATATCTTTGCCGAAATCATTGGTAGAGTCTGGATTCTTAGAATCTTCAATTAATTTTTCAAACAAAAAGTCTGCATTAAAAATATAAATCCCCATAGAAGCAAGTGCGGTATCGGTTTTTCCTGGCATCACGGGTGGATTTTCGGGTTTTTCGACAAAGGCTTTAACACGGCGATCGTCATCCACATCCATCACCCCAAAAGCGGTCGCTTCTTCCAATGACACTTCAATGCAGCCGATGGTTAACTGAGCATTTTTGGCAATGTGATCCGCCAACATTTCGCCATAGTCCATTTTGTAAATGTGATCGCCAGCCAATATTAGAATGTGTTCAGGTCTACGGCTGCGTAATATATCAATATTTTGAAAAATAGCATCTGCTGTGCCTTTATACCAAGAATTTTCATCAATTCGTTGTTGCGCTGGCATTAAGTCAACATATTCACCAAATTCACCGCGCAAAAAGCCCCAGCCTTGCTGGATATGGCGAATTAAAGAGTCGGCTTTATATTGCGTTAAAATACCTATTTTACGAATGCCTGAGTTGACACAATTTGATAACGGGAAGTCGATGATGCGAAACTTTCCACCGAAGGGAACTGCTGGTTTAGCACGCCAATCAGTCATATTCATTAACCTTGAACCACGACCACCTGCTAAGATTAAAGCAATGGTATTACGCGTTAAATGACTAACAATACGATCATTTTTATTATTATTGGATTCCGACATTTTTCATCTCCAAGTAGAATAGTTTCACAACTTCGGTTGTGTTTGGTAACATTTACCGTTTATTATTCTACTACATGAGGCTTAGCAAAGTGAAAAAGCAATTAAAAAACATTCTTAGTGCCGATTTTATAAAAATCACCGAAGCTAAGCATCATGATCCTTTTTCTGTATTAGGTCGGCATCGAACGAAAAATCAAGATAAGATTACCGTTTATTCGCCTTACGCAGAAATAGTCAGTTTTACTCATAATGGCGTGCTATTAAATCGTGTACCCGATAGTGATTTTTTTGAATACACACTCACTGCGAGTGAAATAATCCCCGAACATTATCAGCTATCTTGGTTGGATAAAGACGGACACGCACACGAAAATCATGACCCCTACAGTTTCGGCACGCAATTACCTGAATTTGACCAACACTTGTTCGGCGAAGGTAAACACTGGCATATTTATCAAAAACTGGGCGGACATTTGCACACTGTCGATGGTATTGACGGCGTATTTTTCGCGCTGTGGGCACCTAATGCAGGGCGTGTCAGTGTGGTTGGTGATTTCAATCGCTGGGATGGTCGTTGTCATCCGATGCGTAGTCTTGGAGGCGGTGGGCTTTGGGAATTATTTATTCCTGATTTACAAGAAGGTTGTTTTTATAAATTTGAAATATTAAATCGTGATAGTAACCAAATTCTAGTAAAAACAGACCCTTACGGACAACAATTTGAATTTCGTCCTAATACTTCCTCAGTAGTGACCAGAGAAGATAGCTATACTTGGCAAGATCAAACATGGATGAAGGAACGTGTGAAGCACGATTGGCTACACGAGCCAATGTCTATCTACGAAGTGCATATAGGCTCATGGAAACGTGACAATCTAGGTAATTTCCTCAATTATCGAGAACTCGCAGTGCAATTGGTTGACTACGTTAAACAAATGGGTTTCACCCATATCGAATTACTGCCTATTACTGAGCATCCGTTAGATGCGTCTTGGGGTTATCAAACCACAGGTTATTTTGCCCCGACTAGCCGTCATGGCACGCCTGATGATTTTCGTTTTTTCATCGATACCTGTCATCAAAACGACATCGGTATTATCCTCGATTGGGTACCTGCACATTTTCCAAAAGATTCGTTTGCGTTGGCTAAATTTGATGGTAGCGCGTTGTATGAACATGAAGACCCGCGTAAAGGTGAACACCGTGATTGGGGGACATTAATCTACAACTATGGTCGCAATGAAGTGCGAAACTTCTTACTGGCAAGTGCTATCTTTTGGCTAGAAGAGTTTCATCTTGATGGCTTACGCGTTGATGCGGTCGCCTCTATGCTTTACTTGGATTATTCTCGTGAGGATGGAGACTGGGTTGCTAATATGTACGGTGGTAACGAGAATTTAGAAGCCATTCATTTTCTAAGGGAGTTAAATGAAGTCGTTCATGCGCAACACCCTGGTACGGTAGTGATGGCAGAAGAATCTACCTCATGGCCGCAAGTCACGCGTCCCACATGGACGGGTGGTTTAGGTTTTTCGATGAAATGGAATATGGGTTGGATGCACGACATCTTGGCATACATGAGCGAAGATCCCGTACACCGTATGCACCATCATAATCAACTAACCTTCGGTATGCTGTATGCGTTCACCGAAAACTTTACCCTGCCATTTTCTCACGATGAAGTTGTGCATGGTAAAGGCTCGTTAGTCAGTAAAATGCCAGGAGATGAATGGCAACGTTTTGCTAACTTGCGACTTTTATATACCTTGCTGTACACCTATCCTGGTAAAAAACTACTGTTTATGGGGTGTGAATTTGGGCAAGGCACAGAATGGGATTTTCATACCTCCCTAGACTGGTATGTGTTGGATTACTCACATCATCGCGGCGTACAAACATTGGTCAAAGACCTCAATCAGTTGTACAAAACTGAGTCCGCGTTATACCAACATGATTTTGATCATCAAGGTTTCGAGTGGATAGATTGCTGCGACGTACAACAATCCATTATCAGCTATCGCCGTAAACATGGTGACGAAGAATTGCTGGTTATTCTCAACTTCACCCCTGTGGTTCGAGAAAATTACCGAATTGGCGTGCCTAAAGCAGGGCATTACAAGGAAATTTTCAATTCAGATTCCAGCTATTACGATGGAGGCAATATAGGTAGTAGCGTTATTGTGTCAGAACCTAAAGAATGGATGGGGCAGCTCAACTCAATCAATCTTACCTTGCCGCCTTTGGGGGGCGTAATCTTGAAGCTCTAATTTCGTCTCCGTCAAAAAATACGTCTTTACAGCATGGATAGACGTATTTTGGCGGGTAGTAAATAGCTGACAACATAATAATAATTAAAAATGAAAAAGATACTTTTTGTCACCAGTGAAGCCTATCCACTGATTAAAACAGGCGGTCTTGCCGATGTGTGCAGCAGTTTACCTAAAGCATTAACTGAATTAGGGCAAGACGTTAAAGTTATCCTCCCCAGATACCCCGCGTTAAAAACCGTCGGTGATGTACGTTTTCTTTGCTCTTTACGCATTGATAACCACCTAGTTAGCATATTTGAAACGATGATTCCCGATAGCCCTGTGGTTGCTTGGCTGGTAGATTGTCCTGATCTTTTTGACTTAGCTGGTAATCCCTATGTCGATGAACTCGGTGTTCCGTGGGCTAATAATGCCGATCGTTTTGCTTTGTTTTGTCGAGTAGCCGTTGAGGTGGCAATGGACAAAGTTAATCGAAATTGGAAGCCAGACATCGTGCATTGCAACGATTGGCAAAGTGGGTTAGTGCCAGCACTGCTATCAATGGAGCGTGACCGCCCTAAAACCGTGTTTACCATTCATAACATGGCTTATCAGGGATTATTTCCTATGCAGAGTGTTCGTTCATTGAACTTACCTGGTCAACTGATGAATCCTAATGGTTTGGAGTTTCATGGATTATTGTCTTTTATTAAAGGCGGCATCGTTTATGCGGATCGCATTACTACGGTCAGCCCTACTTATGCGTTAGAAATTCAAACGCCTGAATATGGTTATGGTCTTGAAGGCTTATTAGCCTACCGTAGTGACGATCTAATCGGCATTATTAATGGCATTGATACCAATGAATGGAATCCTGAAATAGATCCTCATATTCCTCAGCATTACAACGTTGATTCCCTCTCCAAAAAACAGCTCAATAAAGCCGAATTACAAAGAAGAGTCAATCTGCCTGTCAACGACCAAGTGCCTTTATTCGGACTTATCAGCCGATTAGTGGAACAAAAAGGCATAGATATGGTGATAGATTGCTTGCCTGATATGGTGGAGTTACCGATGCAGCTGGTTTTGCTCGGTAATGGCGATAAAAGCTTTGAACAACGCTTACAAAATCTTGCCCGTTTATTCCCTGATAAAATCGTTATAATTATTGACTATGATGAATCGCTGGCACACCTTATCGAAGCAGGTGTCGATGTATTTTTAATGCCATCACGTTTTGAACCCTGCGGCTTAAATCAAATGTACAGTCAGCGTTACGGCACAATTCCCGTCGTTAGAAAAACGGGCGGATTAGCGGATACAGTTGTCGATACTTTACCAACCAGCCTTGCCAACCACAGCGCGACAGGCATCGTCTTCAAAGAAGCTCACGCGGGCGCGTTACTCGAAGCCTTTAAACGCACCACGCTGTTGTACAGCGACCAGCAGATTTGGCAGCAAATACAAACTAATGCCATGCACAGAGATTTCTCTTGGCGTAACAGTGCCAAACAATACTTAGAGCTATATCACCGTATTTAGGATAAAAATACGCGATGCTCAACTTTCAAATTTAAACTAACACTTCTTGTGCAGAAGTTGCTACTTGTGCAGAAGTTGCTACCCAAGGCAGTAATTACAACGCTATGAGCGAGTGACTTACGGATAAAGCGATTTTGCGCGTGCTAGAGATCACGCGCTAATCTGTCAAGGGTTGCCCGCACCGAAACGGGCGTAATACCTAACAGAAAAAAGCCATCGTAAGTTACCTCACGATGGCTCTAAGGAGTTCGTAGCCTCGTGAAAACTGCTCATCATGGATTTTGGCAAAATACAAACCGTGCGCTAATACTTTTTGTTGTAATTGTTGATTAGCATCGACAGCGGCGAGTATGCCATAGAGTTTTTTATGGGCTAATTCAGGAAATAACACAGGAAAATCACGGCATTGTTTTAATAATTGCTCAATACCTTCTTCGCGTAAATGGCTTTTAACTTCGACAATAAAGGCGGTGTTGATTTCACCGTTAGCGTAGGCTAATACATCAATCTCCTGCTCATTACCGTTTTTATCACGCACCCGCACACTTGGATTAATGGTCGTCATGCCAAATTTTTTGGTTAAAATTTTAGTCATGGAAGGCAAGGCTAAACCCTCAGTAAAACTGCCAAATTTATTGGCAATACCGCCGATTTGTTGCCGCAATTCTTTCATCCCTTTATCATTTTCCTTGCGAGATTTAGCCAGATAGTCGTTGAGTTTTTTGTCGGACTCTGCTACTTCTTCACTGAGTTTTTTTCTGGTTTCAGCCAGTTCTTTATTGAGTTTTTTGCTGGACTCTGCTAATTCTTCATTGAGGTTTTTGCGTGAAATAGCCGCCTCTTCCGCCATTTTCTGCTGATTGATGGATAAACTGGCTACTAAGTCTTTTAATTCTTGGTCGGTCATGGTGATAGCTTGATAAACGTGTAAAAGTTAGCTTGTATTATACGCTAAACACCTTGCCAGAATTTGCGTTCCGTCACCATACTACTCGCTGGAGTTTGGGAACGAGAGTGGTGAGGCACGAACCCCAACAGTGCGCGTGGTATGTGTTGGGGTTCGTGCCTCACCCCAACCTACGCGAAATTAGCCCAACGTACGCGGTTGCCATATAGCTCTATAATCTTTCCAGCTTTCAGCTCCAGCAACCACCGCACAGATAGAAATCACTAGAATATCAATCAGACGATGTAAAACCTTTCCTGCACAACGCGGATCTTCCAGTACAGAAAAATGCTCAACCAGTCGTGTGTACATCTCTTATGCCTTTGTTTACCAAAAGATAAAGAATCGCTAATTTTTACCGATAGTGTCCAGAAAACAACGTGCGTAAGTCCTAGGTAGAACGCAGTGAAATCCATAATTTTCGCGGGTTGATGATGGGTTTCGCTATCGCTCTACCCAGCTTAGTGGGTTAAAAATGTGAAGATGAGCAATAAAAGAGAACGCCTGAGATGGGTATGTCGTAACAAATTGATTTACATTGTAAAAAGTTAATTATTAGATATGATTAATATCCACTTTAGACCTGTTTTATACCCATTTTAAGTTATTGAATTTTCTACTTTCCTAGGTGACAATGAGGAAGCAGTGTTCTATTTTTTGATTTTAACCATAGAGGCGGGCGTTAAAGTCGGTATTTGACTCACGAAGTGCATGACAAAAAAAGTCGAACATTGCGTATGCTATTTTATATTTATTTCCCAAATAGATAGCAAGTAGATAACAAAATAATTTTGGTGAGTTTCCTTAGTTTTTTAACAGAGAACTCTCCGACTTTTCCAAATCTATAATCCTTGAGGACACTTACATGACAAGCATTGACACTCTCGCAGCTCTGCAATCTACCCGAACCAACCTGCTCTTCAATCTCGCAGCCAACTTACCCATCGCAAAAAACAAGAATATCAAGAACTGGGAGGAACTGGTCTGCATAGGATATAACCCACAATTTTCATTACTGGAAGCCGTAGTCAGCATTAAACTGGCTAGCGGGTATTCGGGTGGACTGTGTACGGCGGGTTCTCCTGAATATGTGCGCTTCTTTGTGGATTTCGGAGCTGGCTTTGAACACATTGGTCTGACCAGTTTCCGCGTACATGATATTTCTGATGTTCCGCTAGGACAGCAGCACCCGCTCGAATACTTGGTGCAGTTTCAGCTCAATGACGCGATGCACCGCCGAATTTGCCGTCATCCCGTGATTCCCAAGGTTCGCGCCGTTCTCTCTTGGAATATTCCCCCGTCCATAAATCCCAGCGATTCTCCACACTTTGGTAATCACTTAGATGCTCGGATTCAACTTCAGCCTCAGCCTTTCTTCATCGGCAATCTCGTCAAAGAAGGACTGCTGAAAATCGACCAGAGTATTCTCGATCTGGTAGACCAGAATTCGCTGGTGGCGAAGGCGATCAATGTTAATCAACCTCTGGCATCCCTAGTGGAAAGCTACAGGAAAGCCGATGTTCCCGCGCACCGTTTTCTGGCACCTGCAATTCACCCACTCCTTGCGGGTGGAGAAGCCTTAGCCTCTAGCATCGCTTTTCCTTCGGCGGATTTGGTGAAAAAGCTGAAACTGGATTTGGCAGCGATATTGAAAGACTTTCAGCTATTGAAGGGTGATCCTACTTTTGAGCAGCTGACTTGTGTCGGATTGGACTCGGCAACCGATACGCTGGGCGCGGTCATTCACGTTAAACGCCCAGTCGGTTACTCGGGCGATCTTTGTCATACTGGTTCAAATGAGTATGTGGCTTTTTGGGCTGATTGGAATAATAACGGTACTTTCGATGAATATCTAGGTACTGCGACGGTTAATGTACACGACCTTGGCAGTGCTATGCCGACACCTGAAGGAATCCGCTACTCTGTAAAACTGAATGCACCTCAGATAGCCAAGCATCTGCGCGAGTGTGCAAATCCAAATATTATCGGGATTCGAGCCGTACTACAGTGGCATAATCCTCCATCGACGACCAATCCTAACGCACCGATTGCTTGGGGCAGTCAGCTTGACGCTTTGGTGCAACTCCGTACTGGTCGCCCAGTGGTTGGTGATGGTCTCACTGATCTCATTTACCGAGTAGGTAGTGTCGGACTGCCCGATATCAGCCCTTCCACGCATCTTGCATTTCCAACCAGTGCATTTGCTGCGGGTTGTACGCAGCCAGATCAGGATCGTCCGTGGGGTGGTCTCGTTTACATTCAAGGTCGCATCTACAATACGGGGCTTCCCAGTTCCGTTCGCTATCGGGTGCGCTATAAACTACATAGTGATGCCGACGTGGATTCCAATTGGTTTCCAGTCACAAATGCACAGAGCTATACGCTGATGTATCCGCTCTTAACGCCACCCGAAGTACCCGTTACTCAAGTAGCTCATGTGGAATCAGGTCTTAACGGTGGCTGGTTCGATTATCTGGAAAATCCACTAGCCGCACCACCAATCTTTGAACGCGATAATATACTGGCGAGTTGGTCAACAGGCACGCTCGAAGGTGTCTACGATATACGCCTTGAGTATCGTCGCGCTACCGATCCTGCGGGCTTCTATCTATCCTCGTCTGTTGTCACTATTGTTGTACATAATTACCAAATGACAGCAAGTATTGCGGCTACCCCAGATATTGATGTGACCAAAGACCTAGACCTAGTCATCATCGGAGGTGATTGCCACAGTTACACGAAAGGTACTTCTATCAATCTTCGTCATCGGTGTGTGGACAACTATTTTTGGCTTTGGAATTACGATCTACAGCCAACCACACACACGCATGGAGCCGAAGCGAGCTTGCCTTGCCGAACCTATAATTCACTCGGCGATCATGGGGATTCCAGTTTCGACTGGACTTTCGATACAACGCCGCTCGATAAGTGTGGTTATACGTTGATGCTTCGTGGCTATGATCGCACTATCATTAACAGCAATGTTGCTTCCACTGGTCACTCCAATCATAAGGCGGTGGGCTTCTCGGTCGTTTGAAGCAGCATAGATACACAATAAATCGATAGGTACTGTTTAGATAATAACCCTTGGATGTTATCGTTGTACCTACTGACTTTTTGCTAAGCCATGATGGATATACTAATCAAATCCTTGAAAAATAAATTCAATGGTGGTTAAAATACCAGCGTTGATCCATGAATTTTCCAACAGGATTATAAATGGTATCGACAATCTTAATATTCCAATAATAATACTGAGGATAAGATGATGAAAAAATTAGCATTTGTATTTGCAGGTTTGTTACTGTGTTTGAGTACAAGCGTTTTTGCTGTAGAACAACCTAAAACCGCAGCAGAGCATACTGACGTGGCACTGGAACACGCCAATGCGGCTGTGGTACATGGTAAAGCAGGTCATGCCCCTGTGTTGGTTGAACACGCGAAATCAGCGTTGAATCACACACTGGCAGCGAGTCTAGTTGCTAAAGGCGTACACAAAACCCATATCGATGCGGCAGCTGATTCGTTACAAAAATCGATTGATGAAGGTGAGTTAGGACACGCTGCTCCTGCTACAAAGGCGGCTGAAGAAGGAATAGAGCATTTAAAGGCCAGTAAATAAATACACCGTTAGCTAAAAACGGGCGAGTTATCTCGCCCGTTTTTTGTATTCGTTATTATGTTAACGTTTCTCTAAACTAAAAATCAGTTTTCCCGCTTGTAAGGTCTGTGTTACTCGACCTTTCATCGTTTGCCCCCAAAACGGCGTATTAACACCGCGACTTTGCCAAGTGTCGGTATTAATTTGCCATTCTAATTCTGGATCAAAAATACACACATCCGCAGAAAATCCAACGGTCAACGCACCTGTAGGTAAGCGTAAAATAGCCGCTGGCTGTTGCGTTAAGGCGGCAATGCCTTGTTCTAGGCTGATAGCGTGTTGAGAAACCAATTTAAGCATCAGCGGTAACAGGGTTTCTAAAGATGAAATACCCGATTCTGTTTCAGGAAACGCGCCTAATTTAGCATCGAGATCATGTGGTTGATGGTCTGAGCAGATACTGTTAATTGCACCACTGGCTAGCCCATGCCGTAGATAATCTTTATCCTCTTTGGTGCGTAGCGGGGGTAAAACATGATAGGCACTGTCAAAAGGAATAATGTCATGTTCAGTTAAATGTAGTTGATGAATAGCGACATCGGCACTGACATTCAAGCCGTATTTTTTGGCTTGGTGAATTTTAATCACTGAGCCTTTACAACTGAGTTGCCCAAAATGCACACGGCAACCTGTCAATTCAGCGAGTTCCAAACATTCGGCTAAGGCAATAGTTTCAGCGGCTTCTGGGATGCTCGGTAAACCGTAGCGAGTAGCCATCGCGCCTTCATGAGCGCAGCCTTTATTACTTAGGCTAAAGTCATTAGGGTGGCAGATAAATAATAAATCATGACTAGCGGCATATTCCATTGCCCGTCTGAGGATTAATAAATTTTTGACAGGTTCATTAGCATTGCTAACGGCGATACAGCCCGCTTGTTTTAGTGCAAGCATAGAGCTTAGTTCAGTGCCTTCAAGTTTTTGAGTAAGGGCGGCTATCGGATAAATTTGTGGATAATCGGCTTTTTCGGCTAAGTCTTTAATGTATTCGACAATGGAGGTTGCATCCATTACAGGACGAGTATCAGGTTGCAAACACAGAGTAGTGATGCCAGCACTGGCGGCGGCGCGAGTTTCACTTTTAAATGTAGCTTTACGACTATGCCCCATATCACGCAAACGGCTACTTAAATCGATAAATCCAGCGCACACAATTTTATCGCTAGCATCAATGACAATATCCGCTTTAAAACCTTCAGGCGGATTGAACAGTGCAACAATTTTGCCATCGACAATATAAATATCGCCGACGCTGTCTATGTGGTTAGCGGGATCAATAATTCTACCGTGTTGAATATGTATCTGCCTCATACGATTGCTCCTTTATGCTGCATTGCCATTGCCATAATCGCCATACGCACGGCGATACCATTACTCACTTGTTGCAAAATAACCGATTGCTTGCCATCTGCGACTTTAGAATCAATTTCTACGCCCCGATTAATCGGGCCGGGGTGCATAACGATTGCATCGGGTTTTGCGATTTTGAGTTTTTCTTCGGTCAGCCCAAAGCATTTAAAATATTCGCTTTCACCAGGGAGTAGGGCAGAGGTCATGCGCTCTTTTTGTAGCCGTAGCATCATGATGACATCAATGTCTTGCAATCCTTCGATAAGATTGTGAGAAACCGTCACACCTAAGGTTTCAACTTTGGCAGGTAATAACGTTTTAGGCGCGATAACCCGCACCTCCTTCACACCTAAAATGTTTAATGCCTGAATTTCTGAACGCGCCACCCGTGAATGCAGAATATCACCAATAATAGCCACTCTAAGCTTAGAAAAATCGTTTTTATGCTGGCGGATGGTAAACATATCCAGCATCGCTTGCGTGGGATGCGCGTGTTGCCCATCGCCTGCATTTATTACGCTGATGTGGGGCGCGGTTTGCTGAGCAATAAAATGTGCCGCGCCGCTCACGGCGTGGCGCACCACAAACATATCGACAAACATCGCCTCCAGATTACGAATAGTATCGAGCAAACTTTCGCCTTTTGAGGTGGAAGACGTGGTGATATTCATATTCAACACATCTGCTGACAAGCGTTTTGCCGCCAACTCAAAAGTCGTGCGGGTTCGGGTACTATTTTCAAAAAATAAATTCACAATGGTTTTGCCGCGCAATAACGGCACTTTTTTAATTTGCCCATCGGTTGGATTAACAAACGAAGCGGCGGTATCGAGAATCTCGGTCAACAGCGATTTATTAAACCCTTCAATACTTAGAAAGTGCTTAAGTTTACCGTCTGAATTGAGCTGTATGTTTGGATACATAATTGTTTTTCCAGTCGTAAGTTAGTAATTTTGTAAAGGAGTGCAAGCTTTGCTTGCCAGTTTAATACCCCTGTTCACCGATTTGTACAGCAAGCCTTTCGACCAATTGATTATTATAACGAATCCCTTGTTTTTGCATTGCTTGCACACACGCTATAAATGACGGAATTTTATTTTGTTGTTTAGCTTTTAGCAGAATTCCCAATGTTCCTATAACATTCAAGCCTAAAAATTCAGCCAAATTACGTCCTAGTTTTTCATCAATAATGGTGTAATCTGCTTGATGTGCTAACGCCGCTTCAATTGTATTTTTTTCACCATCATCCAATGAAATTAACAGTGGATTATGGGCATAATTTTTACTTTCTACACAATGCAACCAATCTAAGCGCGTTAAATCAGGCACGATAATTTTGCCCCCTTTTGCGCATTCATTAACAACGGTATCAACAATATAAACTTTATGAAATAACTGCGGCATTAAATCCAGTTGCCCAATAGATGACAACGCGATAATTGGTGTGGTGTTAGAAAAAATAATCATAACAACGCGGTTTCTCTGGCAAAATCATCTTGTGAATTTTCTAGCAGTTCTGCACCTTGTTCCATTGCCTGCATCAAAAAATGAATACGCGGTATTTCCAGCCATTTTGCCGCCATACCCGATGATATTTTTCCCTGTTTAAATAAAGCAATCGCCGTTTGCAATTTAATGATTTCAGCAAATGTTTCGCTATTAATTTGCAAGCTGACTAATAATTCAGTTGGGCATTGAATCTGTACTGTATTTTGCATTTTAGTTTCCTTCAATAATGTTTATTTCATCATCGGTTAAGCCATAGAGCGCGTAGACTTGTTGGTCTATGTCACGTTCTAAGTGGGCGGTGTTTTCGCCTGATTTTTTGGCGGTTAGGATTTTATCGACTAAATCGATGAAGGGCTGTTGTTGGGTGGGGGGAATTTTTAGAATGGGAATTTTGTCGAAAAATACTTTGCTTAATTCATAAGTTTTACCCATTAATTCTGGAAACTTATCTTTAAATGCAAATTTAAACAGCTTAGAATTTAAAAAGGATACTAAATATTTTAAAGATTCACCTGTTAATATAAAACATTTTTGATTGGTAATAAAACCATCTTTATCATAACAAAATGGTAATAAAGAAGTCATATTAGGATAAATTATTTTTTCTTTTTCAAATTCCTGCCAATACGCAATAGTATCTTGAACTTCAAACCACTCATTACAGGTTTTCTTTCTACAGCCATTTTCACCAGTTTGTTCTAAACGATTACCAAACGATTTTAAATAATCACGCACCGCTGGATAATTATCAATATTCAAATGCAATGCAGGAAAAGTTCCAATAATCCACAACCCCGCCCATTCAGCAGAATAGCGTTTAATATCTCTACCGCGCAAAATCGGTTTAATAATTTCCGCAGATTTTGAATATTCAAAACACAAACGCTCTTTAGTGGCAGTATCAATAATAAACGCTTCATTAAAACCCGTTTTAATACCATAATTAATATTAACATCCCAGTCTTTTAAAGGTGTGCCTATCGCCTCAATTTTCGCTTTAATTTGTTGTTCAATACTCGAAGAAATAACCCAAGTATCTTGCGACAGTAACGGAATCGTTTGTTTATGTGCGCTGAAATAATCCGCTAATGGCATTTCAATAGTAAAATCTTTTTCAATCGTACAGGCATTTAATACCGCGTCACAAACCAAGGTTTGAACTCCAGCGTCAATACTCGAAATACAAACCTCAGTCGGAGGAGTACAAACCTTGGTTTGTGCAGCAGTTGGAATCCAAACCTTGGTTTGTGCGTTTTGAGCCATTAAAATATTGGTATATGTCGTAGCATTTTCAAATAACTGCGAATCACCAAAATCAATTAACTTCAACGGCAACGTTTTTTCCGCTAAAAACTTGCGCAACGATTTTCCATAACCCGCCCGCATCCATTTATTTGAGGTAATAAACGTTAATACCCCATTAGGTTTTAATAACAAAACCCCTTTCTCAATAAACAGCGCGTAAATATCGCCCGTCTTTTCAAACGTCGCATACTTTTGTTTTTGCCAATCCTTTTGACATTGTTGACCGCTAAACTTTTGAATCTGAATATACGGTGGATTCCCAATAACAATATCAAACCCCTCATCCAAACCAAACATAAATTCCTTATCAAAAAAATCCGCACTGGCATTTTGATTATACGGATTCCATGCAATAATTTTATGGGCTTGCTCAACGCCACACTGCACATTAATTAATTCTTTTTCTAATTCAATTAATAATGCCTGTTCCTTTGCTTTTAAAGCATTTTTCTTATGCCGCGTACTGGCAGAAAAATACTCTAAACGCACGGATTTTATTTCACTTTCTAATTTTCTAACTCCAGCATAAATCCAATCATCTTGCGCTATTTTAAAATCCAAACCAAGTAAACTATTGGCGGCAATTAATTTCATTTCCATATTCGGCAATGGACGAATACCACGATTTGGTAACGCATCATTCACCGTTTGCTCAATTACCAAGGAAATAAAAAACCGTAATTTAGCAATTTGTACCGCAATCGGTTGAATATCGACCCCAAAAATACATTCTCGAATTAAAAATAATTTACGCCCATAATCCGAGGCATTGTATTCAAAGGTATCATTAATTTCTTTTAACCGCGTTTCGCGCTCTTCATGATTGCCTGAATCAAACGCCTGTCGAGTATCGGCAATGGCTTTATTTTTTTGTAATTCTCGCCATGCCTGATTATCTTTATCCAACTTACGCAAAATAAAAACCAGCTTGTGTAAAATCCCCATAGGATACGCGCCCGAACCACAAGCAGGATCAAGAATTTTCAGCGTATGAATCGCCTGAATTAAATCATTTGTTTCCTGTTCATTAAACGGATTATTCAACACGCTATAACTCAATAAATCACGGAGTAAAACAGCTTTAGCTGTTTTTTCGTCAATAGCTAAAGCTATTGGACTCCCGTTTAATACGCCTGAAAAATACGCAATCAATGATTCATCCACCATATAATCAACAATTTCACGCGGGGTATAAAATGAACCTGTTTGTTTACGCGCTGTTACCCCAGTTTCTGGATTATAAGCCGCTAATAAATTTTCAAAAATTCGTCCCAATAATTCAGGGTCTAAGGCAATTTCTTCTTCCAGCGGGGTATTCTCTTCAACCGTGAATTTATAGGCATTTAATAATGGCATTAATCCGCGTACTTCATAACGTTTATTTTTTGTGCCATAAATATCATTTAAATTCACTTCGGTTTTATCACCAAAAAACAACAAATCAGGCACAACTAATAAATTTTCATTCTTAGGATTATCTGAAAAATAATCCACGCGGATTTCACCGACTTTTTTACCATTTTCTTGCACTTCCACATCCAAACAATCAAATAAACCACCATTTAAAAACGGCACACTATTAAATAAAGTTAATACCTGTTCTGGTTGATTAAAAAACCGTGTATAACGATAAAAATTAGTTAAAAAATGCTGTTTGTTTTTACCTTGATAAACTTGATTACTAACGAATTCGCGGCTGTCTATTTCCGTATTCAGGGTAGCAAAAAATAGATTCTGTAAAATAGCTTTATAATAAGTGCTTCCTGTTTTATCGCTATAATTCAGCACATCATCAATGGATTTTTTATCAAATAAATGCTCAGGCACTAAGCCTTTTTCTTTTAAAAACCACACGAAAATTAAGCGGGTAATTAAGCGAATAACCGCGATAGAATTAGTTTCTTCTTGGGTTTTTGTTTGCCGACTATCCAGCGGAAAGGTAACGTGTGTTATTGCCCAAAAATACCAGTTAGAAATATCCTGATAAAAGCGTTTATTGAGTTTTTCAATCGAAAATACTTTTAACCACGCATCATGTAATTCTTTAAAATTAGCAGGGCGGTATTGTTTTCTTAGCTCAGGTAAAGATACATCAAACAGAATATCAATATGCGCTCGGTGTGGATTATTAATATTAATATCTTTTAATAAAGACACTTTTTTAACATCAATAACATCTTTGTCACTGTCTGTTTTATGTAACCGCCGATGAATAACCGCTAAAGTCAAACTATCACCGTGTTTAAATAACAGTAAAATGGGTTGTAAAGAGGCTCTATTTATTGCGCGGGTTATTTGAATTAATTCTGTTTTGGAATACAAACCTTGGTTTGTGTTTAATTCAATCGCCGCGAATATATACGATTGTATGATAGTATTATCAATCGCTTGATTTGAAGAGCTAAATACATCTAAATTATTCTGTAAATCATCATCGGCTAATTGGAATAATAAATGCGAACCCTGCCATTGATTAACATCGTGATTTAATTTAGGTAAAAACTCAGCTAAATCTAACGCACTGGTTTTATTGCTTGAATAACCTAACACCTTAAAAAAATCCAGCGCGTTGTCTTTAAAATCACCTTGTGCAAAATTATTAATGGCTTGTTGAATACTTGTTTTCATAATTAAAATACTGGAGTACAAGCTTTGCTTGCGCGTGTTATTCGTGCAAGCAAAGCTTGCACTCCTTGGTTATTATTAACCATGTTACTAAATTAAAATCCGTTTGCTCATTGATACGTTGCGTGGCATCCAATAGCATCGCCCCGCGTCCTGTTTGTAAATGGGCTATTTCTCTTTTTTGAAATGCCGCACTCAATTGTTCAATGGCTTTTTTTAATAAGTTGTTATATTGCGTCATATCCTGCCCGTCTTGGGTTTGTTGGTCGAATACTTCACAGAGTTCTTTATAAGCCGTTTCAACACCCGCACACAGTTGTTTAAAGAGACTTAAAATCTGTTTTGCTTGGGCAAAGTTATAAATCACTTGTCCATTATTAGCTTGAATATAGACTAAGAAAAACGGACTCAAGGGATTCACTTGTTTATTATTGCTATCGGCTTCGGTTTTTTGCTGTAAACAAAATATAACGCCTGATAATATTCCCGTGTCTTTATCTTCTGGCACAACGGCATATAAACCCATCGGTGCATTAGCAAGTGAATCTCTATTTTGCATAATATAAGCACTGAGATCACTGCGAAAATCTTCTAAACTAAAATCCGCTAATGACACGCTGTTATTAACGTCTTCCAAGTCTAAAATCTCTTCATTCATCATGCGTTTTAATTGTTGATCGCGGTAATGTAAGTCGTCTTTAATATCCGTTTCTAAGTCTTCAATTAATAAATTGTCGTTACCTGTAGCAGTCATATCGACTAATGCCATGCGTGATTTAACCCGATTTTCTAAACCTAAATATTGATCCAGTTCTTTAGTTGCCCAAAAATTAATCATGGTCACAGTGTGATTTAAACTGTTAATTCTATCAATCCGCCCAAAACGCTGAATTAATCGCACTGGATTCCAGTGAATATCGTAGTTAATCACTAAATCACAATCCTGTAGGTTTTGCCCTTCGGATATACAATCGGTGGCGATTAATATGTCAATTTCTTCTTGTTGTGGCAGGTGTTTAAAAGTAGTTCGTTCTTTTGCCAGCGGGGAAAAATTAATTAAAATTTCATTGTATTCAGCTTTGCCTAAGGTGGTTTTGCATTGTGAACCTGCCACTAAGGCAATATTAAAATGTAATTGCTTAAATACATATTTTTCTAATTCGACATATAAATAATCAGCGGTATCGGCAAAGGCAGTAAAAATTAATACTTTGTGATTTTTTTTGCCTGTTTTGTTGGTAGTAGGATTGGTAACTTTTTTATGAATTAACTCTTTTAGTTGTTTGAGCTTACCATCATAAACTGGCGTTATTGTTTTAGCGGCATCACGCAATTTAATTAATTGCTGTTTGTCTTGCTGCAAATCAACTAGCCATCTTTCACAATCTAAATGCTGTAGTTGAAATATTATTTTTTTACCGACTGAAAACGCATCGTTTAAGTCTTCATCATCGTTGTCATCATTTTCTAGGAGTGCAAGCTTTGCTTGCAATGCAGGCGAAGCCTGCACTCCAGAGTTATATTTTTCAATTTTAGTAATTAACCCGTCTATTTTAGTAACTGTGCGTTCCATTGTTAGAGCAAAAGAATAAACAGAGCTTTCCATGCGTTTTAGAAAGTTTATTTTCATCATGCCAATTAAATAAAATTCACGATCTTCTTGGCTAAAGTTTTTTACTTTACTTTGATAGGCTGGCAAACCTTGATAGTCTGGTAATAGGTATTTGCTGGGATTATATAAAGCCAGTTTATAGTTGGATATTTCTTGATTAAGTTGTTCAAAGCTTAAAAATTTATTCAGTAAATCGGTAGACGGATAAATGGCTAGTGGTTTTGCTCGTTTTGGAAATCCACCTAATTCTTTAACCACTTCTGGATAATATTTTTCAATGTGTTTGCGAGAGCGGGCAATACTTAATTCATCTAATAATTTAAAAAAATCCGCACCTAATTTATTGAGTAAGTCAGGTGCATGGTGTTTATTATCTTGCTTAGTCCAATCCAGAAAGTTTTTTTGTGAGTTTTTAAAGGTTTTTCTTAAATCGGTAATACCTAAATCAGTAAATGCGTGATTATTATCGGCACTGATAAAACGAATTTGATTGTGTAAATCCATTAAATCATTATTCACTGGAGTAGCAGATAATAATAAAACTTTGGTTTGCCCACCGCTTTTAATAACATCGTCTAATAAACGTTGATAGCGAGTTTTGCCTTTTTTGCCTTTGCTGTCATTGCGAAAATTATGTGATTCATCAATAATGACTAAATCAAAGTTATTCCAGTTAAACGTGGCTAAATCAATATGTTCAGACTTGCCTGATTCACGCGATAAATCGGTATGAGATAACACGGTATAACGAAAACGATCTGTTACAAAAGGATTTAAATTGTTGTGATAATGGCTGGGGTATTGTGTCCAGTTAGCAGTTAATTTCTTCGGGCATAATACCAAGACATTATAATTTTTCAGTTCAAAGTATTTAATAACTGCCAGTGCTTCAAAGGTTTTTCCTAAACCAACACTGTCCGCCAAAATACAACCGTTATGACGTTGGATTTTAGCAATGATGCTAATAACGCCTGTTTTTTGAAATTCAAATAATTTTTGCCAGATTAAAGAATCTTTGAAAGAGCTATTTTGTAAAAAATCCAGCGTTTCTTGCTGCGTTTGTAAGTAGGTATCGAAAAGATGAAACAGGGTTTTGTAATAAATAAAGTGCGGGCTGTGATTGGCATAGATTTGAGCTAAGTAATTTAAAACCTCGGTTTTTACGTCTTTAACTAAAGTTTTATCGTTCCATAGCTCATCAAACCATGCTTTTAAATCTTCGCGATCTCTATCGCTATCAACGATTAAATTAAGTTCAATATTCGGATTACCAAAGCCTAAGCCTTGCGCGGTAAAGTTAGAACTACCCACCAGCGCGGCTTTTACACCATGATGTTCAATATGGTAGAGCTTGCCATGCAATAAATTGGTTTTTATGAGTGAGCGTATTTCGACTTTATTTTGTATCCAATCAGCACAAGTTTTGGCAGTGGCTTTTTGTTCTAAGCGATTTTTTAAACCTAAACTGTCTTCAGTTATATCAAAGGCTTTGGTTTCAGTTTTAGTGGGATCAATTTGTTCTATAAAGCGTGGTTCACCAAATAAAAAACGGCATTGATTAATATCTGCTAGTTGTTTGCGTAAGGGGTCAAAGCCATAAATACTGAAATATGCGGAAACAATGCTTAACTTGCTATCGGGCTTAATTTTTTCGCTTAAAAAATCGCCTACTTTGCCGTAAGTGTGATTATCACGAATACCTGAAGATGCCATGTTGTTTCCTTATTATTGTGGATTTCATGACTTGCAAGCAGAGCTTGCACTCCTCTATATGGGTTTATGTTCAATGACGATGGAAAGTGGCTCTGGACCTGTTAGTTTTATGCGTTGCCCTGCATTCAGAACAAGGCGTGTTCCTACACAATCAGGCGCGATAGGAATTTGTTTGCCGTTGCGTTCAATCAGTGCGGCTAATACCACTTGGCGGGGTCTGCCATAATCAAAAATTTCATTTAAGGCGGCGCGGATGGTTCTGCCTGTGTAAAACACATCGTCAATTAGAATAATATCGCGTCCTTCGATGTTATGAGGTAAGTGACTGGGTTTGACATTGGGATGTACACCGATTTGAGAAAAATCATCTCGATAAAAAGAAATATCTAATAAACCCAAAGGTTCGGCTATCACTAAACGGGTGTGCATGATTTCGGCGATCCATACCCCTCCTGTGCGGATACCAATCATTAATGGATTGATAAGTTGTCTGTCAATAATGGTGTGTTTTAGTTCTGTTTCCAGATTGTTCAGTAATTCAGCTAATGCTAACACTCGCGCCTCCGTTGCTATGGTGATTTAACCATGTTTGTAAAATAAGTTGGGCAGCCAGTTGATCTTGTACTGCCCAGAGTTTAGTTGCCCCCACATGGACTTCATCAAACAATAATTGCTTTGCCTCAAAAGTGGATAGGGTTTCGTCTTGTTGAAAAACAGGTAATTGGAATCGCCCTTCTAATTGCCGACAAAATTTTAACATACGCGGGGTAACAGGGTTGTCAGTGCCGTCTTGCTGTCTTGAAATGCCGACCACTAAACCGACAGGTTGCCATTCTCGAATCAGTTGCCCGATAATTTCCCAGTTGGGATTTTGCTGAATGGAACGTATAGTTTGTAAAGGACTGGCGGTAGCCGTGGTAGTTTGCCCGACTGCAATGCCTATTTTTTTTGTACCAAAATCAAAACCTAAATAGGTGGTGCTGGTAGTTTTACTTAATAGCGGGTCTAGTTTACGCATGACCAGCAGGTATGGTCAGTGTATTAATATTAATGCCCATTTGGTCAGCAGCAGCACGCCAGCGTAAATCTATGGGGGTGTCAAATAAAATTTGTTCGCCAAAAGGGCTGGTTAGCCACGCATTTGCCAGTATTTCTTGTTCTAACTGTCCTTCGCTCCAGCCTGCATAACCTAAGGCGACTAAATACGATTCTGGACCTTGATCTAAAGCTATCGCTTCAATGACATCACGCGAAGTGGTCAGGGAAATAGTATCAGAGACGGCAATACTCATATCCCATTCCCCTCCTGTTGGATGCAATACAAAACCTCGCTCTTGCTGCACAGGTCCACCCGCAAACACGATGGATTGCGCGGCAGTTTTCGAGGTAACACGGATTTTCATTTGTTTAAAAATATCGCCTAGTTTCATATTGGCTGAACGATTGATAACAATACCTAATGCACCGCCGTCGCTATGCTGGCATAAATAGGTGACGGTATGAAAAAAAGTCGGGTCATCCAAATTAGGCATGGCGATAATAAATTGGTTATTAAGATAGGTGACTGCGGTCATGTGTCTTGGTATCAAAAGGTAAGTGTAATTTTATTGGGTGATTAGCCCAGATTCGTCTGAAAATTTCCAGACACGAGTTATAAGTAGTATATCAAGTTCGCTACGCAATTTTGCAGGTAATGGAGGAAAAGGTGCGCTCATACGGACGATATTTTTTGCCTGTTCATCAAGTTCTGGAATTCCAGAAGAATGAGTAATGCGCATACTGTCAATGCTACCATCAGTTTTTATACCAACATCCATTGTTAAGGTCGCCGAAAAACCTGCTTTGCTTGCCGCTGCGGGGTAATTATTATTCCCTACGCGCTCTACTTTAGTATCCCAATCTCTTTTATATTGTGCTACCACTGATTTATTAGCACTGACTTGATTAACCGATTTAGTGGTTGTCGCCTGCATCACGCTGACGGGTCGCTGTACTGTTTGTGCAGCTTGTTCCATAATTTGTTGCTGTAAAATAGCGGCTGATAAATGATGGTGTGTTTCAGGGCGAGTGCTAGTCGCTGATTCACTGGGAATATCGATTTTTTGCTCAGCTTCCTTTTGGGTAATAATTTTCTGCTCTACTTTAGGTTTGCTCACTGGCTGAAAATCATCTTCAATCGGTGGCTTTACCTGAGGAGTAGGTTTAATTTTTTCAGGCGTTTTTGGAATGGGTTTTGCCGAAGGCGGTGGTTTAATTTTTTCTTGCATTTTAGGAATAGGCTTTACCTGAGGTGCTGGTTTCGCTTTTTCAATTGGCTTTTCTATCTGCTTAACTGGCTCAGCCTTACTGATACTGGTTTGCTGACCTGAGGCTAACTGATTTTCTGCTGCCAAAAACTGCGCTTTTTCAGGAGCGTCTATTGAAGGAGTCGTGATTAAGGTAATATCAATATCTCTACTAACACTTTCTGGTTCTGGCTTAGCCAATTCCACTTCCAAACTGATAATAATATGCACAACAACAGCGATGGCGATAGCCACCCATAAGGCGTAATTATCAGGCAATGTAGCCGCAGGAGAATAGCTAGGCATTACTTGATCGGTCATCAGCGTATCGCTTGTTCAATATGATCCATCAACAGACCACAAATATTTAAGCCAAACTGCGTATCCAATTCCACTACACAAGTGGGGCTGGTGACATTAATTTCTGTCAGCGTGTCGCCTATGACATCCAATCCAACAAAAATCAGCCCTTTGTCGCGTAATGTCGCACCCACTTCAGCGGCAATCCAACGATCTCGTTCGGTTAATGGACGACCTTCTGCGCGTCCACCAGCGGCTAAATTACCACGCGTTTCGCCTTGCGCGGGAATTCGTGCTAAACAATAAGGCACAGGTTCGCCATTAATGACTAGAATACGTTTATCGCCGTCTTTAATCGCAGGCAAATATTTTTGTGCCATCACATAACGACTATTGTATTCAGTCATGGTTTCCAGAATCACACTAAGATTAGGATCATTCTGACGCAAATGAAAAATAGAGGTGCCGCCCATGCCGTCCAGCGGTTTTAAAATAATTTCCCCTTGTTCGGTTAAAAAATCTCTAATCCGTTTTGGCTCTCTGGTAACTAAGGTTTCAGCGCAACATTGCGGAAACCATGCAGTAAATAATTTTTCATTGGCATCACGCAACGACTGCGGTTTATTGACCACATAAGCACCCATACTTTCGGCGCGTTCCAATAAATAGGTCGCGTAAATAAATTCTTGATTAAACGGCGGGTCTTTACGCATCATAATGACTTGCAATGCGTGCAGCGGAATATCCTGCTCATCAATGAACTGATACCACTGCTTAGCATCACGCTGAACTTTTAGCGTGCGCGTGCGGGCATAAGCAATGCCATTTCTTAAAAATAAGTCATTTAACTCCATGTAATGCAATTCCCAACCGCGTGCTTGGGCTTCCAGTAACATAGCAAAACTGGTGTCTTTTTTTATATTGATATGGGCTATAGAGTCCATAACCATACCGAGTTTAATAGGCATTAGGGTTCCGATGTGATGAGCGGTAAATTTTGTGTGCGTACCATTTTAATGGAATTGTCAAAATTTGACAGTCTTGCGTACATAAGATTACTGTTTTTTATAAATCGTTGTGTGCTGATTCATCAGTAACTTCATTTGAAAAATGCGTTGAAACATTTACTTTAGCATTATTTTTTGGTATAAAGCTCGGCTAACTTTATAAATCTAGGCACACTAAAAGAGGTTAATTATGTCCAGAGTATGTGAAATAACAGGCAAACGTCCTGTTACAGGTAACAACGTATCACACGCAAACAACAGAACTAAAAGACGTTTCCTTCCTAATCTGCAACACCACCGTTTTTGGGTGGAAAGCGAAAATCGTTGGGTACGTCTGCGCGTTTCAACCAAAGCAATGCGCATTATTGATAAAAATGGCATAGACGCTGTATTAGCGGATTTGCGTAAAAGCGGTCAAAAGGTCTAAGGGGATAATACCATGCGCGATAAAATTAAATTGATCTCTACCGAAGGCACAGGTCATTTTTATACCACCACTAAAAACAAAAAAACGATGCCTACTAAAATGGAAATCAAAAAATTTGATCCCGTTGTTCGTAAGCACGTTATTTATAAAGAAGCCAAAATTAAGTAATTCTGGATTGTAAGACACTTCTTTCGGTTGCTTAAAAAGCCACAGTTTTTTGACTGTGGCTTTTTTTATGGAGCAGGGTGAGCATATTTCTTTTAATATTTACGCTGGAGTTCAATAGCTTTAGCTATTGACGGTAAACTACTGTTTTACTCTTGCATTTTTGAGCGACTACTTAAAAAGTATCTCTAGGGTTTGACCCTCACCTCAACCCATAACTTAACAAAAAATTATGCCCAAACAATATTCCATTTTATTGATATTGCTGTTGTGTGCCGCCTTAGGTACAACGGCTTTTTTTCTTGTTCCAAGTACAACCGATAAGGCGACAATAAACCCACCTGCTACTGTTTACAACCATGGCGAAGAAACCAGCAGTGTCGAAAAACCATGTTTGAATGAACACCCTGAATGGCGAGCCGCGCAGGTGATAGACGGTGTTACTGTTGATGTGTCTGGATTGTGTGAGCCAGATAATCCATTCGATGTGGCGGTCGCGGTCAAAGGCACTAATAATGTGTCGATGGCAACTTTGATGCAAACCCATTTTGCGCAAGATGCCCTGACAATGTCCAATGATACCGATGGTGACGGCGATCCCGATGAGATTCATATCAAGCTGGAAGTGGTGGAACTAAACGGATCAACCCCTGACGGTAGTTATCTCATCAATACGTTCGATGTAGCCCCTGGAATTCAACCCGCGTTATGGGTATTTGCGCCAAAATCCAGCGGTATGGCATTAAAAAACTTTAATTCCAAAGCGGCTAATCCCTTATTACGCGCTCCTTCACCTGTGATTCGCGTCGAACAAGGCGATAAAGTGTTTATCACCTTAGAAAACACCCATTACTTGCCGCATACTATACATCTGCACGGTGTCGATCATCCGTGGATGACAGCTGACGGTCACGATAATGATGGTATGGAAGAACACGCAGTGTTTCCAGGTAAGCAACACACTTATGAAACGCAACCCCGCCACACAGGAACGATGCTGTATCACTGTCATGTTCAAACCGCTCAACATTTGGGCATGGGTATGGGCGGGATGTTTATCGTCGAAGAAAATCGTCCGAATAATTGGGTGCAAACATTCAATATCGGTGCTGGGCAAGTGCGCCATCCTGCGGTGGCAGTCAAAGAAACCTATAGCCAAGAATACGATTTACATTATCAATCGGTGGATAAAAAATTGGCGAGTATTGTTCAAACTGCCAATGACCCGCGTTTGATTGCCGAGCGTATGACCCGCCAGCATAATTTAACTGAATCCTTTGAAAATTATTTTCTGTTGAATGGGCATTCGTTTCCCTACACTTTGCGTGATTCGACCATTATTGCTGATGAAAACGAAAACATAAAACTGCACGTCGCCAATTTACAACGCTCTGCGGTAGCAATCCATACCCACGGGCATAAAGCCACTGCTGTTGCTTATGATGGTGTAGATGCTCCTGCTGGCTTACAAATAACACGCGATGTAATTGATATAGCTCCAGCACAACGCGTAGATTTGGCACTACAAACCAAAAACGACGGTTTACACAGTTATGGTGTAGGCGCGTGGATGTTTCATGATCATGTTCCCATTGGCGCAAGCACCGATGGTATAGAACCAGGGGGTAATATCGCGTTTATCCTTTATAAAGCTTTGGCTGATGAACAAGGAATGCCCAAAGGTCATCAAGATATGGTCGATCAAGTGTTTAGCAAAGATTATTACGCTAAAAAACAAGCGGTTTGGGGAGGGAACAAAGAGTTTTCACCTTTGCTCGGTGATGCAGGTTTACTCGCGCCGAATTATAGTCGCATTATTGGCTTTGGTTTAGCGATTGGTTTACTGATCGGCTTATTATTGTTGGTGCTACGTCTTATGCAACGGAAATCCTCATGAAACTAATTATCCTGTTACTGCTCAGTAGTTTATTTATAGTCAGGCCCGCTCATGCCGCGATGGATCATAGTCGTATGATGATGAATGAAAAAGGCATGGTTATGAATGCCAACCCTGATAAATTGCCGCAAGACTGCACCAAAATTTCTGAAAATGTCGATATAACCATTCATGCAGGGCATAAACACGCGCTGAAATTCACGGGCAAAATGTTCGCCTTCGATCAACAAGAATGGAATGTCAAACCTTGCGCTAAAATCAACATTACCTTTATCAATGATGACCAAATTCGTCATCAAATCATGGTGCATGGCTTACCTGGTTATTTATACCCCGATGGTATGGTGCATTTAGAACTGTACGGCGAAGGACAGTTGCAAGCGTCATTCATTGTTCCCAGCCAGAAAAAAACTTATCTGGTGCATTGTGAACTCGCACAACACGCAGAAAAAGGCATGAAGGCACAATTAAAAGTCGATGGCGGCAATGGTGATTTACCCAGTATTCCAGGGATTAGTGCGGCTGTGAATGCTGATAGTTATACCGTGGATTGGACATTAAACACATGGGCTGCGTTAGTCTTTTGCGTGCTGCTAGGCTTTGCCATACCAATGGTGATTATTATAAATGCAGCGAGTGTTAAGAGAGTGGTGATTAAGATGTGGCTGGCTTTACGGACACCTCGGAAGGAGTAAGCTCGACTAACTCTCGCTACGAGATAGGAGTCGAGTTATTTGTGTATCGACACACGAGAGAAGCGAGGATAGCTGGGATAAGCCGAAGGCATTAACATGGTTCACGTTAGTGTGCTGATTTTTGGGTAGAACACCCAAAAATCTTTCGCAAAAATAGCGACTCACTGCAATTGTTTTTTTGACTGTTAGCTCTATCATGCTAGCGCGTTGGAACGATAATTTTTTGTCTTTGTGCCTAACAATTATTTTTTAACTTCTCCCAGCCGCCATGACTTTTCAAACTTATCTCTAGCACGGATGTATTCATTGCCACAAGTAACTAAAAGATTGTGATCTAAATTGGGCGACTGGCATTTGTCTGATTTTTTATAAGACGCTTTAAACTTTATCCCCATTTGTTTTTGATCTTCTTCCTCGGCAATAATAGCGGGATCCTTAACTATTGGATTAATTTCGGCAATCGGTGCGGGTGTTGTGCTGATCGGTGGTGCTGGTGCTGTAGTAGGTTCTTCTATGGGTTTGGGAGCGATGGGTGGTGGTAGTGTTGCGGGTAATACGCTATCAACAGCACTAGACTTAGGTGGCGGAAGTGTTTTTAATGCTGCACTAACCAATTGTTCCGCGAACACCCCTGTATATAAATACAAAAATGAGCCGCCTAACACGATCCCTAGACTGACACCTAGGGTAATTTGTAGTATTAATTTCATGACTGAGTCCGCTTAATGCAATGTTGATTAAAAAGTAAATGGGGGCTTGCTTGATGATGGGTTTGTGCATCGTATCAAGTCGGCGACAGTATCTCAGAATGAGAGTGAACTGAACGTGAATAATCCATCCTCTCGCATCAGGTTGCCTGACACCAACTTACAATTTATACCAAACTTAGGATGAGCGAAAATGAAAATAATAATACCGATGCTAGTATTGATGTCATCAGCAGCAATAGCCGACCCATCAGTGATGGAACTCTGGCGAGACAAGTCGGGCAGACATTCTTTTTCCGATGACCGTTATCAACAGCAGTATTCGCCCGCGCAAAGACAAGGCTTTATAGATCAACGGAATGCTGAGATTGCTCACCGAAGTAATGCGGAGATGGCAAAACAGACTGCCCATGCCAACGAAATGCAACAATACTACGCATCTGAGCGTGCATCGAGAGAATTTATCACTGGGACAAGGCGTTTTAACGCGCCACCCATACCACCCATGCTAGTGCAGTCGCAGTTGGGGCAATATTATCCAAACAGCAATTATTCAGGAAGTAATTATTATGGAAATGGCGGAACTCAGCTACGTTTCACCCCCGCGCAGACACAAGGTTTTATAGACCAGTTCAATATTGATAGGGCTAGGCAAGCTCAAGCGGCACGAGAACAATATGACGCAAATTATGAGAGTTGGCGACAAGAGCAGAATAGTCGAAAAGACACAGAGGGATTTGCCAGTTATAGCAACACCACAATGAGATTAAACCCGTTATGACAGATGAAGACCGTAGGCGTTGCCAATAAACCCAAGCATCGAAACACGCCGAGTTATTATGCGTATTCTCATTGTCGAAGTTTGTAGATACGCATCGCGTACCATTATCCGCGTTCCGTACCATGCCACGAAAAGCTATGCGAGCATACTACATAGCTATTGCGGCTTACGGATTAAATGAAAAAGGTGGGGTTGATAAATTTACGCCCAGTTGATACGTTACTTTACAAGGTGGTGGCAATTCTTTATTTTGCTGGTGCAATAATTCAACCCATTCATCAATAATAATACATAGTTCATTAAACACTTTTTTTTCATCCATGCCGTGACAACAATGTTCAAGTAATCCAGGTGCAGAACCCAAATAGCAATTATCGGCTTCAGACCATTCAACTATTTTTAAATATCTATCACTGTCTTTTATCATTTTTTAGCCTCTTGCACTTTTTGCTTAACTAGCTTTTCTTGATAGGGTTTAGCATCATCACTTAACTTTCCTGAAACAGTGATTCTATATCCATCGGGATGTTCGTAATTTCGATGACTGCCTTTACCGCCACGATTTACAAATCCCATTTTTTCTAATTCACTCAGTAATTCGCGTATTTTCTTTGGCATAAATCAGTCTTGGTTTATTTGCATCACAACTAAAAAACATTTTATCATGCTCACCACAAACCGCTCTTGCGTTATCTTAAAAGGGGTTTCATTTTTTGCAGTAATCTACATGACTATTTTGTTCAGCTAAGTTGATGGTGAAAAAGTAGCTTGCCCGATACCTGATACTTTCACAGTCTCAATAGCATAATCCGCCGAATGATAGGTTTCACACACGGCACATACGGCTATCGCTATTGCGCCTTACGGGGTACGCAATACGATGTAAAAGATTACCAAACCTTTGCCACAAACACCGCATCATTGCGTAATTCTAAATGATCGCCATTTTGACCAATCACATATAGCCCTTTGCGGATTGCGTAAGCAGCAACATTGTCTGGAATTACCATACCCGCTACTGCACCTGAAACTCGACACTCTTTGTAGCGTGGCATTAGGCGTTTAACTTTTTCCAAGCGCGTAAGATGGTCGTTCACATCATCAAGACTTAAATTACTTTTACATTCAATGACTACCGCATCTTTATCATTGATGACCAGTAAATCTATTTCTAACCCTTCGCCATCACGTTTCACGATAATATTTTGTTGAACCTCATGCACATCAATACCACGTTCTCTAAACAAACGCACCGCTGATGGACGTACGGCTTCTTCTACGAATTCGCCTAAGCGATTGCTTAAGCGTCCAATACTGACATTGACCGCTTTGATTTCACGCTCAGTTTGTTTTTGTGCGTCTTGTAATTCTTTTTGCGCCTCTTTAAATTCCTTTTGCGAATCTTTTTGCGTTTGAGCAACTTCACGCAAAATTGCCCAAATATCATCTGCTACCGTTGTCGTCATTTTCATAGCCTCCATTGTTCAAAATTATGCGTTAAATTATAACACGACAAAAAAACCGCCCTCGCGTTGCCTTAAGGACGGTTTTGGTTTGATGGGTTTTAGTTGTTACTTACGAGGTACACCATGCGAGGTGTATGTAGTTATTCCATGAACCAGTTTTCTAATTGTAAATCCGAAAAATTTTTAAAATCATCTGTGTTGCGAGTAACTAAAATCAGATTATTAGTTTTGGCAACAGCGGCGATTTGAGCATCTAAAAAGGGGGGTGATTTGCCAATGCTTTGTAATCGAGCCGTTTCTTGTCCATGCCAATCTGCGGCATCTTGCGTATAAGGTAATATCGGTAGTTCGGAAAATGTTTTTTCAGTATAACGCAAAACGGTTAAACGCTTTTTTGATTCAGGCATTTGATACGCGCCTTTTATCAATTCAAAAACAGTAAAAGCAGATAATGCACAGCTTAAATAATGATGTGCAATTTTTTCAAGCACTTGTTCATTAGGAATTTTCTTTATCGGTTCTGAAATAGTATTCGTGTCCAACAAATAGATGAGTTTCATAATTCTATTTCACGGTCAGCATACGAATGTCTATCTCTGTCAAAAATAGATGTGTCTATATCCAGTTGTTCTGCTTCAATTTCTTTGCGAAATTCTTTTAAAAATTCTCTAAAGGATTGCCCGTTGTTTTCAGGTTGTTTTTCTGTGCTTTTATTTTTTAAAAATGCACTGAATTCTAAAATAACGTGTTGTTTGTCTAAAGGTAAGTCGTGCATATTGGTGACAACTTGTTTTTCAATCGGGGATAGTTTCATTTTGTTTTCTCCTTTGTGGTGAACTCGTTACTTACGAGGTACACCGTACGAGGTGGCAAGTAGCGAATATATTGAGAATGTTGGGTTTCGTTCCTCAACCCAACATACGCGGTAAACATTTTGATAGTGGCTAACTGCAATCACTTCGTTAATTAGTTGGTCATCGATTGTAATGGTCATGGTTTTTCCTTGCGTATTTTTGTAGGTCGTGGTTAGCGTAGCGTAACCCGACATTTCACTCATAGCCAATATCATCCGCAAAATCCATATCACCACCTCCCCAGTGTTTATCCAATATACCAAGTTTTTATATAGCGGTGAATGCTGGAATATTGCCAATCACAAGAACGTTTTATTAGTCCGTGTTTGACGGGATTGTAATGAATATAATCGATGTGGTGTTGAAAATCGGCTTCATCACGCAAGCAATGTTCCCAGCCGCGATGTTGCCAGATGTCCTGTTGGTTTTTATGTTGACGATTGGCGTTTTGAACGATGAAAGGATCAGGGAATTGTTTAGTGAAGGCGGTTTTAATGAGTCGCCAGCGGGTTGAGTAATCGCAATCATGTTCAGGCAATGTCCAAATAAAATGTAGATGGTCTGGCAAAACCACAGCGGCATCAATCACAAAAGGACGTTTTTCCATCACCGTTTTAAAGGCGGCGCGTAGGCGTTGGACGTTATCATCATCGGCAAAGAGTTTGCGGCGTTTTTCGGTGACGACAGTAAAAAAGTAGCTGCCACCTTGGATATAAACACGACGATAACGCATGATTATTTTATGAACATAAAGTTAATTAAGTAGGTCGGGTTAGCGATAGCGTAACCCGACAAAAGCGTACATATTACCGCGTGGGTTGAGTTGAATGGAAATGTCGGGTTACGCTACGCTAACCCGACCTACATGGCTAATCAATTGTTCCGCAAACGCACCTGTGTACAAATACAACAATGATCCTCCCAACACAATCCCTATACTGACACCTAGGACAATTTGTAGTATTAATTTCATAACTGAGTTCGCTTAATGCAATGTTGATTAAAAGTAATATGGGATTAAATATTTTCTATTAGCTTGCTTGATGATAGGTTTGTGTATCGTATCAAGTCGGTGACAGTATCACAGTATGAGAGTGAACTGAACGTGAACAACCCATCCTATCTTGCTCTACATTAATTTCTCGCTCGCATCAGGTTGCCTGACACCAACTTACAATTTATACCAAACTTAGGATGAGCGAAAATGAAAATAATAATACCGATGCTAGTATTGATGTCATCAGCAGCAATAGCCGACCCATCAGTGATGGAACTCTGGCGAGACAGGTCGGGCAGCCATTCTTTTTCCGATGACCGTTATCAACAGCAGTATTCGCCCGCGCAAAGACAAGGCTTTATAGATCAACGGAATGCTGAGATTGCTCACCGAAGTAATGCGGAGATGGCAAAACAGACTGCTCATGCCAACGAAATGCAGCAATACTACGCATCTGAGCGTGCATCGAGAGAATTTATCACTGACACCAGACGTTTTAACACGCCACCCATGCCACCAATGCTAGTGCAGCCGCAGCTAGGGCAATATTATCCAAACAGCAATTATTCAGGAAGTAATTATTATGGAAATGGCGGAAATCAGCTACGTTTCACCCCCGCGCAGACCCAAGGTTTTATAGACCAGTTCAATATTGATAGGGCTAGGCAAGCTCAAGCGGCACGGGAACAATATGACGCAAATTATGAGAGTTGGCGACAAGATCAGAATAGTCGAAGAGACACAGAGGGATTTGCCAGTTATAGCAACAACACAAGCTCTGGTTGTGAGATTAAACCCGTTATGACAGATGAAGACCGTAGGCGTTGTCAATAAACCCAAGCATCAAAACACGCCGCATTCTGCAAGCGTCATGATAAGCGCATTTTGTGACGTTGTAGCAACGGAGGTATCACGCAACCATTTATAATTGAATAAAAAGGTTGTTTATTCTTGGCAAATAGCGAATACATTAAGAATGTTGGGTTTCGTTCCTCAGACCAACGTATGTGGTACGCGGTAGCTCACGAAAAGCCCCGCATTCCGCAAACTCCATGCGGGTTACTTGCTGTATAGTATTCTCAATAAGCCAGCTACCTCATAAAAAATAAGTTATATGACAAACATCCGCATACCACACACTACCACGTCTACGCCAACACCAACACATACTTTAAGACATAGACCCGCCAAAACCGATCCCTCGCTGTATTTATGGCAACGTTGTTTTGCGCGTGGTGTCGATTATGCCATTTGCGGCTTACTCATCATTATCGCCTTACCTGCGCTTATGATGAAACCGTTAGTGTTGATATTTTTCATTACTTTGTTGTGGGTTATCATAGAGCCTGTTTGTCTATTAATATGCGGCACCACCGTTGGAAAAGCCTTGTTTGGCTTGCGGCTAATCAGCCACAACACTAAACCTAAATACTTATGGCGCAGTATTGCCGTGTGGATTGTTGGTCTGGGCTGCGGTATCCCTGTTATATTCCTTTTGACCGCATTAAAGGCAGCCATGACATTGCAACAAAAAGGAGAGACTTATTGGGATAACCGATTTGGATTTCAAGTCATAGCCGAATCCGTAAGTATTGTGCGTACAATGTTACTCACTATCACCGTCGTGTTAATTTTTGCAGGGTCTGGAATATGGAAAAAAGCAAGTTACTTACAGGAAATTCAAGTAGAACATATAGCCGCAACCACACCACCCCCGCAAACTGACGGCTGTACAGGCAATTGCAGGAATGGCTTTGGAACTTATGTGTATGTCGATGGAAGTAAATATGACGGGTACTGGAGAAATGGTGAACACGCCATATATGACCCTGATAGCGAAAAACGCTTAGCTGAACAAAAAGCTGCTCAAGATGCACTTGAGGAACAGCAAAAAGTTGCCCAAGCTGCACTTGAAGCACAACAAAAAACAGCTCAAGCTGCACTTGAATTGCCGCAAAAAGCAGCACTTGATGCTCAAGGTTTGACGACTGCACCACAAGATGACTTGGCACGCGCCAGAGTTAAAGCGGAAGCACAAAGACAAGCAGAATATGATCGTATACGCATTCAAGTATCAGCAGACAATGCCAGCAACGTGCGAAATGCAAAAGACGCAGCTCGTGTGGCAGAGGAGGCAGCAGAAGAAGCAAGACAAAGTGTGTTTGATAATGATCGAAGCAGAGATCAGGAGATACAAAGAGCAAATACTCTCGAAAAAGAAGCAAGCATAGCAAGGGCTGACGCAAATGAGAAAATACGTCTCGCCCCCTTCTCCCAAGTATATGTACCAGTACAAGAACTGGAAGACAAAACTCGCATGGCAGAGCAGGAAGCAGAAAAAGCAAAACTAAGTGTGTCTAATAATAATCTAAGCAGGGATAAGGAGATACAAAGAGCAAATGCTCTCACAGCAGCAGCAAACAGAGCAAGGTCTGACGCAAATGAGAAAACACGTCTCGCCGCCGCCCACCTTACAGACGCGCAAATAGATGAACTGGGTAAAGAACACATTAGGCAAGCACGAGAAGCGCACGAAGAACACATTAGAGAGCTTTACCGTACCATGCCAGTTGATACTTTCTCTACATATGGAATGGCAAAATAAACATCACAATAGTCATGCGAGCCGTGTAGGTTTGGTATCGAGATAGATAATTAAAAACAACGAGTTACAAATTATTGTAAGTTCCAAGGCTCTGCGCTGGGGCGTTGTCAGACAAATTTTCACATTGGAGCGTGGGAAATATGCTTAAAAATTTTCGGATATAAAATTTTTCGTGTATCCCCGTTTGCTTAAGAGTTGCCTTAGCAGTGGGTTTTCATTGGAGGGTGAACTGTAGGCGAATATCACCCGCTACATCGATAGCATTTAATTCAATCAGCTCAGGCGCGACTTCCTACATTGTCAAGCTGTCACCTTGTTGTTAGCCATTCGCGGTTCGACAAGCTCACAGCTCACCACGAACGCGATTATTTGAGTATGCTTGGTTACAACTAACAAGTTTTTAAAACCTGTCAGGTGTTTTTTGAGTAGTGCTATACAATAGTGTCATTTCTTACCAGTCATTGCCTTAACTGCACTGGTAATTACCAGCAAACTTAGCTTTCATTCATATAGACCTATTGCCATGACCTATTCAGCTCCGTCCCGTTCTACTCCTGAATCACACCAGCGCAACAGCGAGAAACTGGCAAAAATTCCTATTAAAGTAGAAGTTCGTGAAACCGTGTTGCGTAAACCTGAGTGGATACGCATTAAATTATCGGCAAGTGAAGAAATTACTCGCATTAAACAAATCATGCGTGAACGCAATCTGCACAGTGTGTGTGAAGAAGCGGCTTGCCCAAATTTATCCGAATGTTTTCAGCACGGCACGGCGACTTTTATGATTATGGGGGATTTATGCACCCGTCGCTGTCCGTTTTGTGATGTGGCGCATGGTAAACCGCTACCCTTGGATGTTAATGAACCCGCACATTTAGCCGATGCTATTCAAGCAATGACGTTAAAATATGTGGTCATTACTTCGGTTGATAGAGATGATTTAAGAGATGGTGGCGCGGGACATTTTGCTGCCTGTATTGAACAAGTTCGCTTGAAAACTCCGCACACTAAAATAGAAATTTTAGTACCCGATTTTCGTGGACGTATCGCCAAAGCGGTTGCTATTCTTGCGGAACAACCTTGTGATGTGTTCAATCATAATTTAGAAACTGTACCACGCTTATACAAACAAATTCGGCCAGGGGCGGATTATCAAGGTTCATTGGAATTATTACGCCAATATGGAGAAATCCATCCGCAAACTCCTACCAAGTCGGGGCTGATGCTGGGTGTCGGTGAACATTCTGAAGAGGTTGAGCAAGTCATGCAAGATTTAAGAACGGCGGGTTGCTCTATGCTGACGCTAGGGCAGTATTTGCAACCCAGCAAAGCCCATACACCTGTGCAAGATTACATCACGCCTGCTAAATTTGATGAGTATGCAGTGATTGCTAAAAACCTTGGTTTTAAACAAGTAGCGAGTGCGCCTATGGTCAGATCGTCTTATCATGCCGATATTCAGGCAAAAACTGTCATATAAACAACTATGCGTATCGCCATTTATTCAGGTTCTTTTGATATAGTTACCGAAGGGCATTTATGGATGATTAAAAAAGGTGTGAGCCTATTTGATCAACTGATTGTGGGCATTGGCACAAACCCAAGCAAACAAACCCTATTCGATTTTAAAACCCGCAAACGTTTATTAGAATCGACCTGTGCAGGGCTTGCTGATAATCTGATTATTGAAGATTTTGGTAATCTTGCTCTGGTGCAGTTTGCCCGCGACAAAAATGCTGCTTATATTTTGCGTGGTATTCGTTCGATGTCTGATTTTGACTATGAAAGAATGCTCAAAAATGTCAACACTGATTTAGATGATAGCATCGAGACTATTTTTTTAATGCCGCCTAAAAATCTGTCTGATGTCAGTTCCAGCATGATAAAAGGGATGTTGAAAATCAAAGGTTGGGAAACGATAGTGAAACGCTATGTACCTGAAACGATGCGCTTGGCATTGATTGAACGCTTTAGCTGTGATCCAGTAGAGGTTGCGCGTTATTATGTCGGAATCCAAGCAAGTTTAATGATAGAGCAGCGGTATAGTGCGGCAGGGCGTTTTTATCATAATCTTAAACATATCGAAAACTGTTTAACAGAATTCAGAGAAATTGAAGCAAAAATAACAGACCCTCGTGCAGTGGTATTGGCATTGCTATTTCATGACATTATTTATGATCCTCAAGCCCAGCAACACTTAGCCAATGAAATCGCAAGCTGGGATATGCTTAAACAGTTTTGTCAGTTAAACGATCAAGATCACAGTGCGATAATGAATCATATTTTGCACACCTCTCACAATTTTATAGGTGATAAAAACGAGGATACTGATTATGTTTGTGATATAGACATGGCGATTTTGGGCTATTCAGAACATGAATTTGAACACTATGAAGCCAATATTCGCCGTGAATATGCCTTTGCCAGTGATGCTGATTATAAAGCAGGACGTGGTCATTTTTTACAGACACTATTAGCCAGCGAGCAAATTTTTAAAACCGATTATTTTAAAAATAAATACGAAGAATCAGCTAGGGTTAATATCAAAAAACTTCTCAAGCAATTGTCATAATTCACTATTCTGGAGTGCAAGCTTCGCTTGCGTCAATTAATTATCAGAATTAGTGGGCAGTTTAAAAATTTCCCGCGCGGCAGTGATTAAATCATAGCGTTCATTTTCTGCTGCGGAACGGATTTGCGAACTCGGTGTGTGTATCAGTTTATTGGTTAACGTGTGCGCTAAACGATTTAAGGCTTCTTCGGCTGACACGCCATTTTTTAATGAGGCAATCGCTTTTTGTAATACTTCATCACGCGCTTGTTCGGCTTGGGTGCGATAATCTCGAATCGTGGTTTGCGCACTTTGAGCGCGTAACCACGCTAAAAAATAATCCACTTGGGTATCAATAATTTCTTCGGCTTGCTCGGCCGCGAGTTTACGCGAATTCATATTCTCGGTGATGGTATGTTGTAAATCATCAACAGTGTACAAATACACATCACGCAATTGTTCAACTTCGGCTTCAATATCACGCGGCACCGCTAAATCAACCATAAACATCGGCTTGTGTTTACGTTTTTTTAACGCGCTTTCTACTCGTCCTTTGCCTAAAATGGGTAATTGACTGGCGGTTGAAGAAATGACAATATCAGCTTCAGCAAGATGATTAGGCAATTCAGATAAATCTATTGCGTAACCGTTAAACTGCATAGCGAGGGTATGGGCTTTATCATAAGTGCGATTCGCTATGATGAGTCGTCCTATGCCTTGTTGCGATAAATGCCGCGCCGCCAGTTCAATGGTTTCGCCCGCACCGATCAGTAAGGCGGTTTGTTCGCTCAATTTGTCAAAAATTTGTTGTGCAAGTTGTACCGCTGCAAATGCCACTGACACAGGACTAGAACCAATTGCCGTATCGGTGCGGACTTTTTTGGCGGCGGTAAAAGTATGTTGAAATAATTTACCTAAACGTTTGCCTAGCGTACCTGCCTCGAATGCGGCTTGATAGGCGGTTTTCATTTGCCCTAATATTTGCGGTTCACCCAGTATCATAGAGTCTAATCCGCAGGCAACACGAAATAGATGACGGAATACCAGCTGGTCGGTATAGCTGTATAAATAAGGGGAGAAGTCTTTGGGGTTGATATTTTTAGTTTGTGCCACCCAATCAATCAGCACTTGTTGATTAGCCGTAGTGGTGCAGTAAAACTCGGTACGATTACAGGTGGATAAAATTGCTGCCTCATTAATTTCTTTGATTTGCCACAGGTCTTGCAAGGCAAGTTGCAGATTATCTGCGGGAAATGCCAGACGTTCACGGATGGAAACGGGGGCGGTATTATAATTAATACCCACTGCAAGAAATGTCATAAATTTAATTTTGGGGTTCAGGATTCGAGATGTACGCGCTAAGCAAGGCAATTTACCTTATATTTTGTACTTTATAGCTAATTTCTACCTATTATGCCGCTCTATTCTAAGAAATATACGCATTTTATCCAAATGGAATAAATCACCTGTCTAAATCATTGCATTTTTCTGTTAATCTATAGGCAGTTATTTTTGTGAAATAGGATTATTGAGTGTTAATTTTTAGATTGTCTTTTGTCGCTATCCTCATCTTGTTGAATGGTTGCGCGGGTTCGTTAGATAAGCCTAATGAACCAAAGTCTGTTGTGCCTGCTAAGGAAACGGAAAATAAAGAAAAAACTAAACAAAAAGAAGTAAAAACTGCTATTGATCCTGATGTGATGTTTATGCTGTTGATCGCAGAAATCGCAGGGCAAAGAGATCAGTATGAGGTCGCATTGGAGGGCTATATGGAAGCAGCTAAGCGAGTGAATGACCCTCGTTTTGCTGAAAGAGCGGCTGTGATTGCTATGTACATGAAAGACAGCCCAAAAACTCAAGAGGCGGTGTCTTTATGGTTGAAGCATGATGCAAAAAATCTGACGGCTCGAAAAATTGCCACGTTATCAGCACTCAGAGCGGATGATAAGCCTGCGGCGGTTGAGCATTTGTCCGCGCTACTTAAGGCTGATCCTGCGGGCTTTGAAACTACTTTGCTTGAATTGGGGGGTGTGTTACAAAAAGAAGGCAAAATCGAGATTATCTACGATACGCTGACCGCACTATCGGTAAAGCAACCTAATCAGGCGGTTATTTATTTTGCTCAGTCATTGCTCGCCTTACAGGTAAAAAATATGGCGGTGGCTGAACAACAAATACAAAAAGCCCTAAAAATACAGCCTGATTGGGATAAAGCCCTAATTCTTCAAGCGCAGATAGCCATGCTGTCTGGCGATATGAACAAGGCAAAAACCATCATAAAAAATGCCAGTGTTAAGTATCCTAACAATGACAAAATTAAAAAGCTGTTTGCTCAACTGCTAATAAAAGCGGAAAACTACAAAGAAGCCAGTGAGCTTTATCAACAACTGGTTGCAGCTGATTCAAAGGACATAGAAAGTGAATTTACCTTAGGCTTAGTGTATTTGCAATTAGACCAAGATGAGCAAGCAGCAGAAATTTTTAACAAATTGCTGGAGCTGCCTGATTGGAAGTATCAAGCTAGCTTCTATTTAGGAAAACTAGAAGAAAAACATGAAGCCATTGATAAAGCCATCACTTGGTTTGATAAAGTAACCGAAGGCGATTTTGCTCTTGATGCGGCACTTGAATCGATTTCCTTATTAGCAAAAAATAAGCAGTTTGATGCGGTAAATACCCGTTTAAAAGGCTTGCCTAGTCGGTTTCCAACACAAAAACCGCGTATTTTGTTGATTCAGGCAGAAATGTATAGCCAACAAAAGCAATACCAAAAAGCTTTTGACTTATTGACCAGTGCATTAGTTGAACAGCCTGATCAACAAGAATTTTTATATACTCGCGCTTTAATTGCCGAGCATCTGAATAAGCCAGAGTTATTGGAAAAAGATTTAAAGCAAATATTAGAAAAAGATCCCAATAATGTGGAGGCATTAAATGCCTTAGGTTATAGCTTATTGTCCGATCATACCCGCTATGGTGAAGCAGAACGCTATTTGCAAAAAGCAATTAAATTACGCCCAGATGAAGCAGTCATCATGGATAGTTTTGGTTGGCTACAGTTTAAGCTGGGACATAATCAAGCAGCTTTAGATTACTTGCAACGCGCCTACGCAAAACAACAAGAAAACGAAATAGCTGCCCATATTGCCGAAGTATTATGGGCTATGGGTAAAAAAGACGATGCTAAAAAATTATTTGATGAAGTAATCAAAGATGCACCAGAAGATGAGTATTTACTGGATTTTCAACGTCGAATTTTGAATAAAGCGAAATAACCGTGTTGCTGACTAAAGTAAAATTAATCCTTTGGTTTTTTTGCCTATTGTTATTATCAGGGTGTTCGTTTTTTACGGTAGAACCCACTATTCCGTATTCAAAAACCGCAACTTTACCCTTGTATAAACTAGAAAAATGGTCATTAGAAGGTAGATTGTCAATCACAGGACGCAACGATTCTTGGACAGCAAATGTCGATTGGCAACATAGCCTCAATAAGGAGCAAATAAAATTATCAGGGCCGTTAGGGCAGGGGGCTACCCTGATTGAACTAGGCAAAGGTGTAGTCACTATCGATAGGGGTGATGGCAAGGCGCAAACCTCAAACCAGCCCGAAGCCTTTATTAATCAGCAACTAGGGCTATTTGTACCCGTGCAGTCATTGCGCTATTGGGTTATTGGTTTGCCTGAACCTACTATGGATTTTGCCGAAACTGCCACAGGCTTTAAACAAGCGGGCTGGCTAATCGAGTACAAACAAATGCAGGCTGTTAAAACAAGCACTATGCCTTACAAACTCAATGTGACCAACGAGCAAGTCAAACTAAAATTAATCGTAGACCAGTGGCTGTTACCATGACGCAAACACAAAATGGCTGGGGAGAGAAATACCCTGCCCCTGCAAAATTAAATTTAATGCTAAGAATTGTCGGGCAACGAGCCGATGGTTATCACTTGTTGCAAACGGTGTTTCAATTTGTCGATTTATGCGACTGGATAAGTTTTCAGCCTAGCGATGATGGACGCGTGACTTTGCAAAAAACACTAGCAGGTGTTGCCGAAGCCGATGATTTAACGGTGAGAGCCGCAAATCTGCTAAAAGCCGAAACAGGCTGTGAACTAGGCGTGTGCATAGATGTTGAAAAAAATCTGCCGATGGGTGGAGGGCTAGGTGGTGGTAGTTCTGATGCTGCAACCACCTTAATCGTGTTGAATAAATTATGGCAACTTAAGCTTTCCACAGAAAAACTCATGACTTTAGGTTTGTCTTTAGGCGCGGATGTGCCAATATTTGTTTACGGTCATTCAGCTTGGGCAGAAGGTGTAGGTGAGAAAATAGAAAAAATAACTGTTCCAGAACAATGGGTTGTTATTATTAAGCCCGATTGTCATGTCAATACAGGTGAAATTTTTTCAACTAAAGAATTGACACGCAATAGTAAATCCATCAAAATAGCCGACTTTGTAGCAGGTCAACACCAAAATGATTGCATTGAGGTGGTGTGCCAGCGTTATCCATCTGTTCAGAGTGCCTTAGTTGATTTAGCTGAGTTTTCAGAGGCAAGATTAACGGGAACAGGGGCATGTGTTTTTGCACAGTTTGATTCACAAGAGTCGGCAGACAGAGCGTATCAGTCACTTAAAAACAAGTGGCAGGTTTATCTGGCTAAAGGCATAAATGAATCGCCTTTGCTTACCAAACTACGAATGGATGGCTAACCATCATGATTATTGGGTCGTCGCCAAGCGGTAAGGCACGGGGTTTTGATCTCCGCATACCAAGGTTCGAATCCTTGCGACCCAGCCATTATTTACTTACCTCCACTAAATTTTTTTGGGAGTCTTGAATGAATGACACCTCTATGATGGTGTTTTCTGGAAACGCTAACCTTGATTTATCTGAGGGCATCGTTAAGAAACTCAATATGCGCCTAGGAATGGCGGCAGTTGGCAGATTTAGTGATGGCGAAATTGCGGTAGAAATTCAAGAAAACGTTCGCGGTAAAGATGTTTTCGTTATTCAACCGACTTGCTCGCCCACCAATGAAAATTTAATGGAATTGCTGGTGATGATAGACGCACTTAAACGAGCGTCCGCATCACGAATTACAGCAGTCATACCCTATTATGGCTATGCACGACAAGATAGACGTACACGTTCAGCGCGTGTCCCTATCAGTGCTAAATTAGTTGCAAGAATGCTTGAGCAAGCGGGGGCGCATCGACTTTTGACGGTTGATTTACACGCTGATCAAATTCAAGGCTTTTTTGATATTCCCGTTGATAATGTGTATTCATCGCCGATTCTTTTAGGTGATGTGTGGCGGCAACAATATCAAAACCTAATTGTAGTTTCGCCTGATGTCGGTGGTGTAGTTAGGGCAAGAGCGTTGGCTAAACGACTAGATGATGCAGACCTTGCCATAATAGATAAGCGCAGACCCAAGGCAAATGTATCTGAGATTATGCACATCATTGGCGATGTCGATGGTCGCACCTGCGTATTAGTGGATGATTTAGTTGATACCGCAGGGACTTTATGTAATGCGGCAGCTGCATTAAAAAAACACGGAGCTGTCAAAGTCGTTGCCTATTGCACTCATGCCGTGTTATCAGGTTCTGCGATGAACAATATCAATAACTCTGATCTTGATGAATTAGTGGTAACTGATACCATCCCCTTAAGTCTGGATGCTATTCAATCAGGAAAAATAAGACAGTTAAGCGTAGCAGAAATGCTTGCTGAGACAATAAGACGTATCGCAGTGGGTGAGTCAGTTAGCTCCCTCTATGTAGATTAAGAATTTAGTGTCTGTGTTTTAATGCACGGACTTTTGAAGAAAAAGGGTGAGGAAAAATGTCTAACGTATTTGAATTTGTTGCCGAAAGTCGTGGGCAATCAGGTAAAAGCGCAGCAAAAAGAGCGCGTCACATCGGTAATGTACCAGCAGTAATATACGGTGGGCATCAAGAGCCTCAAATGTTGGTGCTTAATCACAATGAAGTCATTAAACATCTTGCACATGAAGCGGTTTATTCTCATGTATTAGACGTAACAGTTGACGGAAAAACTGAAAAAGCAATTTTGAAAGGGATACAGCGTAAACCAGCAGGCGTTCAAATATTACACATGGATTTTTTGCGTGTTGATATGACTGAAATGGTAAAAGTACACGTTCCTTTACATTTTACCAACGAACACACTGGTATCGGTGGCAAGAAAGGTGGTATCGCCGCTCATTCCATGACTGATGTAGAAGTATCTTGCTTGCCTTCAGCATTACCTGAATACATCGAAGTCAGCTTAGCGACGTTAGATGTGGGTGAAACATTACATCTTTCTGATCTAGTGTTACCAGCAGGCGTTAGTATTGTCGTATTAGCACAAGGTGCGGAACATAACCTACCTGTTGTTTCTATGATGGCTTCAAAAGCAACTAAAGACGACACTGCTGCTTAATAATGATTAAACTTATCGTTGGCTTGGGTAATCCAGGTCGGCAGTATGAAAAGACCCGGCATAATGCTGGGTTTTTGTTTTTAGACACTCTAGCTGATCAGCTAGGCTGCACTTGGGTTAACGAAGCCAAGTTTCAAGGTGTTTTTTCCCAAGGCAAAATTAGCAATACCCCAATCATGCTACTAAAGCCCGACACTTTCATGAATCGAAGTGGGCAATCAGTCGGCAAAATCGCCCGCTATTACAAACTACAACCCGAAGAAATTCTAGTAGTGCATGACGAATTGGATTTTAATCCAGGCTTAGTCAAGCTGAAAAAAGACGGTGGACACGCTGGACATAACGGCTTAAGAGACATTATTGCCCATCTAAATTCCAAAGACTTTTACCGCCTAAGAATCGGCATCGGTCGCCCTGCCGCTGGCAAAGTGGTTGCCGATTTCGTGTTATCCTCCCCACCAAAAAGTGAATTCGAGTTATTGCTGACTGCGTTTGATTTGAGTAGAAGCTATATTCCACAAATGATCAATGGCGATATGGCGGCAGTGATGAACTTGATAAACACAATGAAAAAATAAAACACAGATAACACCCTTTCAATGAAACCCAAGCGCATTTTACCGATAGGTACAGCCATTTTAACCAGTCGGCTATAATCAAAATTTTTCGCGGTCTCAAATAATAACAAGTAGGTTTCATGGCTAACATTCGCACCCATTACGATAATTTAAGAGTCGCACGAAACGCGCCAAGTGTTATAGTCAAAGTAGTTTAAATTGATTACAAAACCGTTCGCACTGAGCCTGTCGAAGTGTGAATGTGGTTCGACAAGCTCACCACGAACGGAATCATTTTATTGTGCTTTAGCTATATCAAAGCTGCTTAAACTTATCATCCTAGGCTGTAGCTATCCCCAACTCGGCGGGCTGTCTCTGTCACATTGCTCGATTCATTCGCACGTTTAACCGCGTTTTCTTTAAACTCGGCGGTGTATTTTTGTTTGGCTTGGTTTGGGGCTTGTCATATAAGTAATCTCAGGTCTTTTCAGTGATTTTATAGATAAAGTGTCCTGTTTAGTGTAGCCACATCACCTTTTAAAAGATTTTTATAGCCATAGAGCGGATAAATAGCTACAAAAAAATTGCTGAACGAAAAACGCCCCATTACGGGGGCGTTTTTGTGTAGACCAGAAAAGCCGCGATAAATCGCGGTTCTACTGCTTATAGACTGTAGTACATATCGTATTCAACTGGATGTGTACTCATACGGATACGAGTCACTTCTTCCATTTTTAATGCGATATAGCCATCGATTACGTCATCAGTGAAAACTCCACCTTGTTTTAAGAAATCACGATCGTTGTTCAACGCGTCCAACGCTTGGTCAAATGAATGACACACTTGTGGAATTGCTTTTGCTTCTTCGGCTGGTAAGTCATACAAATCTTTATCCATAGCATCGCCAGGATGGATTTTGTTTTGAATACCATCTAAGCCCGCCATCATCATGGCAGAAAATGCCAAGTAAGGGTTTGCTGTTGAGTCAGGGAAACGTACTTCGATACGACGACCTTTTGGGTTGTTGACGAAAGGAATACGAATAGACGCTGAACGGTTACGCGCTGAGTAAGCCAACATAACAGGGGCTTCAAAACCAGGTACTAATCGTTTGTAGCTGTTAGTTGAGGCGTTGGTGAATGCGTTTAAGGCTTTAGCGTGTTTGATGATGCCGCCGATGTAGAACAACGCCGTTTCAGACAAGCCACCGTATAAATCGCCTGTGAACAGGTTTTTGCCGTCTTTAAATAACGATTGGTGAACGTGCATACCGCTACCGTTATCGCCAACTAAGGGTTTAGGCATGAAGGTTGCTGTTTTGCCATACGCGTGCGCAATGTTAGCAATTACATATTTCAGCACTAATACTTCGTCGGCTTTTTTAACCAGTGTGTTAAATTTCACGCCGATTTCACATTGACCCGCAGTCGCGACTTCGTGATGATGAACTTCAGTAGTTTGCCCCATTTCTTCTAATGTTAAGCACATTGAAGAACGAATGTCTTGGAATGAATCAACAGGTGGCACAGGAAAATAACCGCCTTTAATACCAGGACGATGACCCGTGTTGCCGTCTGGATAAACTTTTTCTGAGTTCCAACCCGCTTCTTCTGAGTCAACTTTGTAGAAAGAGCCGCTCATATCAGTACCCCAACGCACGTCATCAAAGATGAAGAATTCGTTTTCGGGACCAAAGAACGCCATGTCAGCAATGCCAGTTGATTGTAAATAAGCTTCTGCACGTTTAGCTAATGAACGAGGATCACGCTCATAGCCTTGCATATTTTTAGGTTCGATAATGTCACAACGCAAAATCAGCGTATTGTCATCAAAAAAAGGATCCATTACCGCAGTAGTGGGGTCTGGCATTAAAATCATGTCGGATTCATTGATGTGTTTCCAGCCCGCGACTGAAGAACCATCAAACATATTACCTTCTTCAAAGGTATCTTCATCAATACTGTGTGCAGGGAAAGTAACGTGTTGTTCTTTACCGCGTGTATCACAAAAACGAAAATCGACAAATTTTACGTCGTTGTCTTCGATCATTTTTAATACTTTTGCAATAGCCATGTATAGCGTCTCCTAAGATTATTGGGTTGATGTTTTATGAAAACGAGTTAAAGATACCATCTTTTTTATTGAGTTAGCCACTAAAAAAATAGTCATAGTAGTTTAGGTGAGTATTATTTTTACATTACCGAAAAATACGCACACTATTAGTTCAATATCTGCATTATACGCACTGCTTTGGGTCGAATATTGGCTATAATTCTGATCAATAGCATATAAGCAACGGTTTTATCATTAAAACAACGATTGGCACGTTATCTGCTATTGTTGTTTCAACAAGAGAGGCTTTTTACCCTCACTTAATATATTTTTTATCGAAGGAGTTATAAAAATGAAACACTTGTTATTAAATCGCAAAAACCGAATGATTGTACTTGCTATCAGCAGTTTATTCGTAAGTAACTCCTATGCGGGAACAGGCGCGGTTACAGCACTCACAGCTTACGACATTAATGATGCTAAGCCATTAAAAGATAATGGCATTACCGTCGGTGGCTGGCTAAATGGGGGTATTACCTATAACGCCGTCAATCCAACCGATAGATTCAATGGTCCAGTGACGTTTGGTGATCGCGCTAGTGAATTTCAATTGAATCAATTGAATTTGTTTGTACAGCGTGCCGTTGCCACTGAGGGTGATAAATGGGATTTCGGTGGACGTTTTGATTTTATGTTCGGTACCGATTCGGTGTTTACGCAGGCTTATGGTGTACCTGCTTATGATGTTAATACCTTACAACCTCTGAACCGTAACAACTGGGATTTGCATATGTTACGCGGTCAAAATCGTTTTTATGACATAGCCCTACCGCAAGCGTATGCCGAAGCTTATGTTCCCATTGGTAACGGGCTGAATGTTAAAATGGGACATTTTTATACCCCTATTGGTTATGAAACCGTTCCTGCACCTGATAACTTTTTCTACACTCACGCGTATACTATGCAATATGGCGAACCGTTCACCCATACTGGTATTTTAGGTAATTACGCTGTGAATGGTAACGTGTCGGTCATGGGTGGTGTGACTACAGGCAGTGCGACAGGTGGCTGGGATGGCGGCTGGAATAAACAATTAGGTAATTGGGGCGGCATTGCGGGTGCGACGTGGACAAGTACCGATAAAGCTTCATCGGCAAATATCAGCGGTACTTACGGCAGTACCTCTGAACACAGTAGCCAATCATGGGGACTGTACAGCATTGTGTTAAAACACAATATTACTGATAAAACTCATTTAATCGTACAACATGACCACGGTTATGCGAATAACGTACTGACAGCAGGTGCTATTCGAGACGCGCAATGGTATGGCATTAACAGTCATCTCTACTACGATATTCAAGATGATTTATCAGTAGGAATGCGTGGTGAATGGTTTAGAGATCAAGACGGTTTCCGAGTGTGTTCACCTGGTCGTATTGCTGCAACAACCAATGTCGTTGATGACGCTGGCACTGGCGTAAGTTCAGCTCGCGGTACTGCCACTTGCCAACCTGCAACCTACTATGCGATTACCGCTGGTCTAAATTGGAAACCAAAACCATGGTTAAATGTCCGTCCCAATGTACGTTATGATTGGAACGACGGTAAGAATGCTAATGGTACGCCATACAACGTTTTTGACGGCGGCGACAGACAATCGCAATTTTTGTTCTCTACTGATGCGACTATTACGTTCTAACAGAAATTTAGTATAAATAGTTGGGTTGGCTATCGTTTACCCAATATGAGACTGAACCAAAAAACTATGGATATGACTCAAGCTGTGCAAAGCGCGAGTTCCAAAGCCGATCATGTGGCATTAGCGGAACATTACGAGGAAACAGCGGCAGAAATGCAGCTTAAAGTTGACGAACACACAAAACTACTGGCTCAATATCAAGCCAAAGGTTATTTATATGGCAAGCAAGCAGATGATTTAAAGGCACATTGTGAGAGGCTCATTCATATCTATGAAAAAGCTGTCGAAGAAAATCTGAGTATGGCAAAAATGCACAGAAGTATGTAAACAGGAGTCTTTGATAATGATTAAAAATACGCCTACGGGCGTATTTTTTTACTTGAAATTTAATTTATAGCACTTAGAAATGCTGCCACATAATTAAAAACCAACAGACACGCTCCTGTGAGTTTATCGATTATCTACATTAGATTTGCTGTCAACTAACTCTAAAATAAGTAGAAAGAAACGTTTCACCGTCAACTAAAATATTTAAACTGGTTTGTAATTTTGTCAATGTCGTAAAACACGCTCATAACGTAATCACCTCGCCTGCTGTTATTTCGGTTGGTTGTCATTAAAATATAGGCTAAGAAAACATTAAAAACTCTTTACACAGTTCGTACCCGTCTGATTTCTGACTTTTTGAAAAATGAGTGACGGTCGCCTCAAATTCAGGCGCGTTGCGGAAGTCCTAATGTAACAAGTTTTATATCTTTCACTTATTCAAAAAAACTGCATAACGCACTTGTGCTAGTCAACAGCCTATACGATACTCACACCACTTTGTTTCTTTTCGAGAATGACACTATGCAAGATTTTACCAATATTAAAGCCCTTATCATCGATATGGATGGCGTGTTATGGCATGGCGATAAAGCCATTGCGGGGTTAACCGAGTTTTTTCAATTGCTGCGCGATAGAGAAATCCGTTTTATTTTAGCGACTAATAATGCCAGTTTGACCCGTGAGCAGTATGTCACTAAGTTGGCAAAAATGGGGGTGACGGTGGCATTGAATGAAATTCTAACGTCGGGTATCGCCACCGCTTTATATCTTGCGGAGCATTATGAACCTAAGAAAACGCGGGTGTATGTGTTGGGTGAAGACGGGGCGAGTCAGCCGTTAGCGGAGTTGGGATTTACACTAACGGGGCTTTATGAGGTTAATGCCGATGTGGTGGTGGTGGGTAAAGATTCCACGCTGACGTGGGATAAATTAGCAACGGCGACCTTAAATGTGCGTAATGGCGCGGCTTTTATCGGTACTAATGCCGATACCACTTTACCGACTGAACACGGTATCACCCACGGTAATGGCGCAATTTTAGCCGCCATACAAACGGCATCGGGGGTCACGCCTGTGTGTGTAGGTAAACCTGAGCCGATTATGTATCAACAAGCGATTGCGTTATTAGGTTCGTCATTGGCTGAAACTATTGCTATTGGTGACCGCGTAGAAACAGATATTTTAGGCGCGGTTAATACGGGTATTCGTAGTTTGATGGTGTTGACGGGTATTTCCAGCGAAGCCGATTTAGTGGAATTGGATTATCAACCGACGTGGATTTTGCCTGATTTGGAAGCGGTCACAGCGGCGATAAAAGCACTTTAACCGTTGGGTAGTGTCTTAAATTTTATATGACTGCCAGTCCTTTAAAGGACTGGTAGTCATTAATAACATTGCAGATTATATTGAGGCGGTCATGAAAAAATTTATTAATCAAGTCGATACCTTATTAGATGAAAGCCTGAACGGTTTTGCAAAAGCGCATGGCGATATTATTCAGCTCAATAGCCAACCGCGTTTTGTACAACGCCTGAACATTAACACCCATAAAGTGGCGTTAATTTCGGGCGGTGGTTCAGGGCATGAACCGTTGCATACGGGATTTGTCGGTGTTGGAATGTTGGATGCTGCGTGTGCTGGGCAGGTTTTTACCTCGCCGACTCCCGATCAAATGCTTGCCGCCGCACAAGCCGTTGGTAGTGAGGCGGGGGTGTTATTCATCGTGAAAAATTATGCAGGCGATGTAATGAATTTTGAAATCGCCGCTGAAATGTTGGAGTGTCCAAATGCGACCGTGTTAATAGATGACGATGTCTCGTTACCCAAAACTCACAGCACGGGACGGCGTGGCGTAGCGGGTACGTTAATCGTAGAAAAAATTGTTGGCGCGGCGGCAGAAAACGGTGCGGATTTGGCTGCCTGTAAAGCCTTGGGTGATAGAGTCAATGCGGCGACCGCATCAATGGGCGTGGCTTTGAACAGTTGTACCGTGCCTGCGTTGGGTCATCCTACTTTTACTATCAGCGACACAGAAATGGAAATGGGCGTTGGTATTCACGGTGAACGCGGACATGACACCTTACCGTTAGCGTCTGCCAGTGAAATTGTCGAACACCTAGCCTCTGCAATTGATGCTGAATTGCAACCTAAAGCGGGACAAGCGGTGTTGCTACACGTCAACGGTTTTGGTGCAACGCCGTTAATGGAATTGTATTTAATCTATGAATTAGCCGCACAATTTTGGCAAGCACGCGGTGTTAATATTGTGCGGTCTTTAGTGGGCAATTACACCACGTCAATTGATATGGCGGGGTGTTCGATTACCTTGACGTTGATGGATGATGAATTGCTGGCGTTATGGGACGCGCCTGTGCATACGGCGGCGTTGCGTTGGGGTTGTTAGCGTTAGCGTCCATGAAAAACACGGAAGAAATGTAGGGTAGTGGGTGCGTCCGTTGTTTAGGAGTCCAAAACACGTTTTGGGCGTTTTGTGCCGTCCAAGTCATGCCTTGGACTCCTCCAAACCATACTGGTGAAATCTAAATTCTGCCAGTGAATGGACGGATTTTTGACTTACTTTTTCAGTGCAATAGGATGTACCGACGATAGGAGGCGCATCATCGAGTTACCACGCAAATGAGTGCGTTCGTGCCTCAGCGCATCCTATTAGCGCGTCTTATCGTGTTTAAATACGCTGTCATTATACAGTCATCATGCCTACTTATAATCAGGTAGCCCGTACAATTTTTTTGTACACTCTACTACCCTATTATAAAAAGTTGTTACCCATACTGAGGATATTTTATGTTTGACATCGCTGAACAATCACTAAGCACTCGTATTGCCCGATCCGTTGAAGCCATCCAGCATTCCTTTATGGACAATCTGTTTTATGTGGTGGGTAGACGGCTTGAGGATGCTTCACCTGTGGATCATTACACTGCCTTGGCGTACACGATTCGTGATCGCTTACTTGCCAGATTTGTGTCTTCCACTGAGCGTTATCGGCAGTCCAATGCCAGAACGGTGGCGTATTTATCGGCAGAATTTCTGTTGGGTCCACATCTTGGCAATAACATTCTTAATTTAGATGCGTGGGGCAATACTTGGGATCACACCCGCGAGGCATTGCAAAATCTGGGGCTGGATTTGGATACTATTTTGGAGACCGAACTGGAGCCAGGTTTAGGAAATGGCGGTCTGGGACGACTTGCAGCCTGTTATATGGATTCGCTCGCTACCCTTGAGATTCCCGCTATCGGCTATGGTCTGCGTTATGAATACGGTATTTTCGATCAGGAAATTCGCGATGGTTGGCAAGTTGAGATTGCTGATGCGTGGCTGCGTAATGGTAATCCGTGGGAACTGCCCAATCGTCAAATCCGCTATCCCGTCAAGATGGATGGTCATATACAACACACTTTAGATGATGTAAAGCAGACACAAACACGCTGGATTCCCGCAACGATTATCTATGGTTTAGCCTACGACACGCCAATTCTTGGCTATGGCGTAACTAATGCAAACCTGCTTAGATTGTGGAAATCCGAAGCACGCGAACCGTTCGATTTACTGGCATTCAGTCAGGGCGATTATCAAGGTGCGGTGAGTGACAAGGTAGTTGCCGAAAATATCAGTAAAGTCCTATACCCCAATGATGAGCCTGAAATTGGCAAAGAGTTACGCTTGCGGCAACAATATTTTTTTGTGAGTTGCTCGTTACAAGACATGATCCAAATGACATTGCGTGACCAAGGCAAGCTCACCGATTTTGCCGACAAGTTCGTCGCGCAACTCAATGACACTCATCCCTCGATTGCAATTCCAGAACTGATGCGGCTACTGGTAGATGACCATCAGATAGATTGGGAATCTGCTTGGAACATCACGCGGCGAACTTTCGCGTACACCAATCACACCTTACTACCTGAGGCATTGGAAACGTGGTCGCTGCCCTTATTTGAACGCATTCTGCCACGTCATCTGGAGATTATTTACGCGATTAATGCCCGCTTCATAGACGAAATGCGCTGGCATTTTCCGAACGACAATGAACGCCTCGCTCGCATTTCTATTATCGACGACGCAGGTGAGAAACGCGTACGCATGGCGAATCTGGCTTGCGTGGGCAGCTTCGCCATTAACGGTGTTGCCGCTCTGCACAGCGACCTGTTGAAAAAAACGGTTCTGCAAGATTTTTATAAAGTCTGGCCCGAAAAGTTCAGCAACAAGACCAACGGGGTTACGCCGCGTCGCTTTATTGCTTTGGCAAATATTCCACTCGCGGAACTGATTGATTCCAGCATCGGTACGGGTTGGCTGCGGAATATGGAGCAATTGCGCCAATTAGAACCCTACGCTGACGATGCTAATTTTCGCTTGCACTGGCAACAGGTCAAACGCACCGCCAAGGTCAAACTGTCGGACTATATTCAGCAAACTACGGGCGTTTCGGTCGATCCCGATAGCCTGTTCGATATTCAGGCGAAGCGTATTCACGAATACAAACGCCAACACCTGAACGTACTACACATCATCAGTCTTTATCATCAGCTAAAGCAAAATCCGCACCTCGACATCACGCCACGCACTTTTATTTTCAGCGGCAAGGCAGCACCCAGTTACCGTATGGCTAAGCTAATTATTAAACTGATTAATTCTGTGGCGGAGGTTATTAACAGCGACCCACAAGTCAACAAGACTCTTAAAGTGGTATTCGTGCCGAATATGAATGTCAAACTGGGGCAGCGACTCTATCCAGCCGCCGATTTGTCCGAGCAAATATCCACGGCGGGCATGGAAGCCTCTGGTACGGGCAACATGAAATTCTCGATGAATGGCGCGTTGACTATTGGCACACTGGACGGTGCTAATGTGGAAATCAGGGAAGCGGTAGGCACGGAAAACTTTTTTCTTTTTGGACTCAGCGTGGAGGAGGTACAGTCCCTACAAGCTAACGGGTATAGCAGTAGAAACTTCATCGAGCGTACTCCTGAGCTACGCGAGGCACTCGACCTGCTGTCATCGGGTTTATTCTCACGCGGCGATAGAGAGCTATTCGCGCCATTTCTCGATAATATTTGGAATCATGATCCCTATTTAATTTGTGCTGACTTCACCAGCTACGCGAGTTGTCAGGAGCAAATCGGGTGTAAGTTCAAAGACACAAACGACTGGAGTCGTACGTCCATTCTTAATGTAGCACGGATTGGTTTATTTTCCTCGGATCGAGCTATTCGTGAATATTGTGATGATATTTGGAAAACATCACCTATCAGCATGGCGCAAAAACCGCACCGAGCTTAGTGATGTGTCGCGTTACCGCGCACATTGGGGTGAGCCTTAAGCGAACCCCAACATTCTCAAACATTTGCTCGATCAATAAAACACAGCTATCTCATCAAGGCTGCTTGTGTTGACTCTCTGTGTTATCTTGCTTGTCGGAGTTCGTACATCACCCCGATTTACAGTTTGACTAACACCTCACCCGCCCAATTTCCGCCATATCCCCCGCATAGCGTTGGACGCGGTTAAATGCCACTGAGGCTCAGCAAATTTGGAGTTTAACGTTTTACTGGCGATAAATCGGTTTTGGTCGCACCTTTTAAAGTTGGGCAGAATGCGTCATTCGTTGAAGCATTCAGGGTTTTGTATTTAGAACCAACTTTAGAACCTGAACGCGCCACGCCACCAGAGAAAGACATAATTACATTGGGTATTTTTCGCATAGTGCAATAGGATGTGCCGACAATAGGAGGCGCGTCATTCGAGATCAACAGTTACCACACGAATGAGCGCGTTCGTACCTCAGCACATCTTATCGCATTTATCGCGTTAAAATCAGGGCGTGGTGATAGAATCATTTTCAATGGCACGGCGTAATAACTTATGTACCATAATCTGTAAACTTTCATGTAATTCCTTGCATTTTTTCTCAAGACATAGCACGAGGTCTTTATCTAAATAAATCGGTAATTCAATCTGTTCAACAGGGGTCAATTCTCGTTAGCCGTTGCTTTTATGGCAGAAATAATCCGTATCTCCTCATCACAACGAAAAGGGCATTGTTAAACATAGATAGCTCGAATAAAATTAAAAAATTTATAGCAATAGAAAAACCAATGATTAACTGTCCAAAATGTCAACCTAGCGAAAGCCGAAAAGATGGAATGGTTAGAGAAAAACAGCGTTACCACTGTAAGAGTTGTGGATATAGATACACGGTCGCACATAAAGGATACAGCGAAGACGTG
>JAPLRZ010000028.1 GCA_026398895.1 Methylococcales bacterium | reverse complement strand
TTCTTTATCAAACAATTGCTTAAATATCATGATGTTTCTCCGAGTGATTATTGTTATGGGGGTTTTCTTACTTAAAGCAAAGCCTATGCCAAGTTTAAAACAGCCTTGATTGCTCGCTTCAGTGGCTTAGTGGGTGTTTCACAAATGCTCAATGTTTCATTTTTTGTTTCAATGTTTCACCAAAGATTCAATAGCAAAGACAGGAAGAATAGAAAACTATTTCTACATAAACACCTTCCTTGTGATCTCATACTGTTTTATCTCTGACTTAGCTTATTCGATAGCGTATAATTCTCGCCATTCTTTTTTGTTTTTATATCGTTATATTATGTCAATCAGTATCAGAAAAATTACCCACGCTGTCATGGTCGGCAATGTCAAAGTGGGTGGTGGCGCACCAATTGTCGTGCAATCCATGACCAATACCGACACCGTTAATATCACTGCCACCGTTAAACAGATTATTGAATTGGCAACCGCTGGTTCTGAATTAGTGCGGATTACCGTGAATTCTGAAGAAGCCGCTGCCTCAGTAGCTGAGATTAAAAATCGGCTTATTCAAAAAGGTTGTACCGTGCCTGTCGTCGGTGACTTTCATTTTAACGGGCATAAATTACTGGAAAAATACCCCGATTGCGCAGCGGCATTGGATAAATATCGTATCAATCCGGGTAATGTTGGACGGGGTAAAAGCCGTGATCCACAATTTCAACAAATGATTGAATTTGCTTGCCAGTATGACAAACCCGTGCGTATCGGTGTCAACGGAGGTAGTTTAGATCAAGCGGTATTAACTCGCTTATTGGATGAAAATCGTAGTCTAAAAACGCCTGAACCGTTAGCTGCTGTGACCCGCAAAGCCATTGTCTTATCGGCATTAGAAAGCGCGGCAAAAGCTGAGGAAATTGGTTTAAGCAAAAATAAAATCATTCTGTCCTGCAAAATCAGTAACGTACAAGAATTAATTGCCATTTATCAAGATTTAGCCAGCCGTTCCGATTATGCACTGCATTTAGGCTTGACCGAAGCAGGTATGGGTTCTAAAGGGATTGTGTCTTCTGCGGCGGCATTATCGGTATTAATGCAGCAAGGCATAGGCGACACCATCCGTATTTCGTTAACACCCGAACCAGGTGCATCGAGAACCCAAGAAGTCATCGTTGGACAAGAAATCCTGCAAACTATGGGCTTTCGTTCCTTTACGCCGATGGTTATTTCTTGCCCTGGTTGTGGTCGCACTACTAGCGATTATTTCCAAAAATTAGCAATGGACATTCAAACTTATCTACGCGATCAAATGCCTGTGTGGCGCACTCAATACCCAGGTGTGGAAGCAATGGAAATTGCCGTCATGGGTTGTGTAGTTAATGGACCTGGCGAAAGCAAAAGTGCCAATATCGGTATCAGCTTACCTGGAACAGGCGAATCACCTGTTGCACCTGTCTATGAAGACAGCGAAAAAACCGTTACCCTCAAAGGCGACAGAATTGCCGAAGAATTTCAAGAAATTGTCCAACGCTATATCGAATCACATTACGCGCCTAGCGGAGGCTCTTAACCAAAGGTTATATCACCGTTCTCTGTACATGACAAAAATAAGCCTGAAACACGAAGCTGATTACAGGCAAGAAATGGAAATAATAATTTAAGGGCATTTTCAAAGCGATAGGCTAACTTAAACGGTAATGGGTTAAATCTGTAATTACGCAAGAATATCAAGCCCAAACTCGATCTTACGGACAGGTGATTTCTTGATAACGAGTCACAATGTTTTGTGTCGGATGCTTGGGTTTTTTCTGCGTATGATTTTAACCTGATTTACAGATTTGCCTCATTACCTAAAATTTTTAATTACGCGGTAGTTCTAACAATATGTAATGAGGCGAATTGTAAACAAATCGCCAACAGTGTTTCCCACGCATCGCCTGATTGTTGCCCTTTAATCTGCCTATCGGCTTTTGCACTCAAAATTAATATGCGGTTTAAATCGGCTGGTTTTAATCGGTTTAATGCTTTTTCAACCAAGGCTTTGCGTTTATCCCAGATTTGGTTATTTCTAAACACGATGTCTTTTTGTTGACCACTTGCCAGTGCTAATTTAATTTTAATTAAACTTCGTGCTTCTCTGGTTAAGCCCCACAATATCACAGGCGCGGCAATGCCTTCGGCGCGTAAGCCTGATAATATTTTAATGATGCGGTTAAGATTGGCGGACAAAATCGCGTCCATTAATTTAAAAACATCGTAGCGTGAGCTATCAGCGACTGCATCAAAAATCTGCGCGGTGCTGAGTTTTGCCGCACCGTACAATACATAGAGCTTGGTAATTTCTTGATCGGCAGCTAATAAATTACCTTCAATGCGAGAGGCGAGTAAACGAACGCCGTCTGGTTCTGCCAGTAATCCGCGTTGTAATAATCGTTGTTGCAACCAGCTTAATAGCTCTTGTCCTTCTAATGCCCACACTTGTACCACTACACCGACTTTATCAATGGCTTCTACCCAGCGACTTTTTAGTGTAGCACTGGCAAGTTTACCAGCGGTAATTAGTAATAAGGTATCTTGAGGGATGCGTTCACAGTAAGTTGTGAGGGCTTTCGCGCCATCCGCTCCTACCGTGCCAGTGGGTATGCGCAATTCGATAATTTTTTTATCAGAAAAAATAGACAAGGAATCAGCCGACAATGCCAACTGATTCCAAGAAAAACCTGTTTCCACCGAAAAAATTTCGCGGGAGTTATAGCCTGCAAGTCGCGCAGTTTTACGAATAGCATCCGCCATTTCTCCCAATTGCAAGGGTTCATCGCCACTGAGAAAATACACGGGGGCTAAATTTTTCTGTAAAGTCGCGCTGAGTTGATCGGGTTTAACACGCATTATTTTTTTAAGCCAAAGCGTACTTGGTTAATCATGGTGCGTACCGCTTGTTGGTACATTTCATTACGAATCACAACTTCTTCATTATCCTTACCTAGAATCAACTGCTGATCGTTAAAATAATCACGCCTAATTTCAATTGGTTGAGATTTCTGTAACACGTTACCTTTAGCGTCGGTTATTTGATAAGTTAACCGATATTCCAAGCCATATTGGTTAGAGCGTCCTCCCGCTCCCAGTGACAAAGATCTTTTCGCATTTTCTTCATTCGCTACCGTGATAATCATACCAGCGGCATCTCGTGTATTTACTATCTGAACACTGGATGATTCCAATGCTTTTTTAAATTGTTCAATTAAGGATGCTGACGCGCCTTCCAGATAAATAGATTTTAGCTCTGAAGGTAAGTCCATTGCACCGCGTAGATGATAGCCACAGGCAGTCAATAATAAGACTGTTAGTAGTATAAAGGTTGATGGAAGTATTTTTGCTAACACTGAGACTCCGAATGTGTGATGTTACGCAAGACTGCCAGTCCTTTAAGGACTGGCAGTCGTAAACGTTAAATAACGATATTAACCAGTTTATTAGGGACAACAATAACTTTTTTAATCGGCTGACCATCAATAAAGTGTTGTGTATGTTCATCAGCCAAGGCAGCCGCTTGTATTTCAGCATTAGTTGCCGTTGCTGATACCGACACTTTACCACGCAATTTACCGTTGACTTGAATCATGTAATCTAATGAATCCTGCACTAACGCGCTTTCATCAACCGCTAACCATGTTTCCCTAACCACCGCATTATCATGACCTAAATCCAACCACAGTTGATGACAGATATGCGGCACCATGGGCGATAACATCAATACAATCGCTTCCAATACTTCTTGGCGTATGGCTTTGCCGTTATTCGATTCATCGGTGAATTTAATCAAGGTGTTGATTAATTCCATGTTGGCAGCAATCGCGGTATTAAAAATAATCCGCACGCCCATGTCATGAGTTACTTTTTGAATGGTTTGATGCAAATGACGGCGCATGGTTTTTTGTTCTTCGGTTAAATTGCCTTGAACCTTGAACCTTAAACCTTGAACCTGCTCTGTATGCAAAAACACTTGCTTCCACAGGCGTTTTAGAAAACGAGACGCGCCTTCGACACCCGTATCTGACCATTCTAGTGATTGCTCTGGTGGCGCGGCAAACATGATAAATAAACGCACGGTATCCGCGCCATATTGCGCAATTAAGCCTTGTGGGTCAACGGTATTGCCTTTGGACTTAGACATTTTACTGCCGTCTTTTAACACCATGCCTTGCGTCAATAGTTTTTTAAACGGCTCATCACACGTTAACAAGCCTTCATCACGCAATAATTTGGTATAAAAACGCGCATACAATAAATGCAGAATCGCGTGTTCAATACCGCCGATGTAATGGTCTACGGGTAGCCAGTGATTCGCTGTGGCATCTAACATACTGTCGCCTTGCTTACTGGCAAAACGAGCAAAATACCACGAAGATTCCATGAAGGTATCAAAGGTATCGGTTTCACGTCGTGCAGGTTTGCCACATTGTGGGCAATCAACGTGTGAAAAAGTAGGATGCGCGACTAACGGTGATTGTGAACCGTCCAGCACCACATCACGCGGTAAGGTGACAGGTAAATCGTGTTCAGGCACAGGCACAGTGCCGCAATCGTCACAATAAATAACAGGAATCGGTGCGCCCCAATAACGTTGACGTGATACGCCCCAATCGCGTAAACGGAACATCACTTTGCGCGTACCTTTACCGTCTTGCTCTAAGGTCTCAGCAATTTTGCCAAACGCTTCGGCGGATGTTAAGCCATCAAACGCACCAGAATTTTTTAATACCCCTTTAACGGTGTACGCCTGTTCTGAGCAGTCATCATTCAAGCCATCTTGAGCAAAAATAACTTGTTTAATAGCGATACCGTACTTAACAGCAAATTCAAAATCGCGTTGGTCATGCGCAGGGACAGACATCACTGCACCCGTACCGTAACCCATCAACACAAAGTTAGCAATCCACACAGGCACAGCTTCACCCGTAATCGGATGCAGAGCCGTAATGCCCGAATCAATACCGCGTTTTTCCATGGTTTCCATTGCCGCTTCAGCGGTTTCGGTATGCTTACATTCTTCAATAAAGGCTTGAATTTCATTCACATGACTGCCAGTCCTTGAAGGACTGGCAGTCATAGCGGCGTGTTTTGCCAGTGGATGTTCAGCGGCAACCGCTAAATAAGTGACACCCATTAAAGTATCAGGGCGCGTGGTATAAATGCGCAACGGTTCAGCCAACTCAGGCACAGGAAAATCCATTTCCACGCCTTCTGAACGCCCTATCCAATTAGCTTGCATGGTTTTCACCTGCTCAGGCCAACCGTCTAAGCTATCCAATGAAGTCAATAATTCATCAGCATAGGCAGTGATTTTTAAAAACCATTGCGCAATTTCTTTGCGCTCCACTTGGGTATCACACCGCCAGCAACAGCCATCAATCACCTGCTCATTTGCTAACACTGTCATGTCATTGGGACACCAATTGACAGGCGCGGTTTTTTTATAAACCATGCCTTTTTTGAGTAGTTTCAAGAAAAACCATTGTTCCCATTTATAGTAATCAGGATCACAGGTCGCCAGTTCACGATTCCAATCATAGCCGAAGCCCAGTTGTTTCAACTGGTCGCGCATATAATCGATATTGCTATACGTCCAATCGGCAGGGTGTACACCGTGCTGCATCGCGGCATTTTCCGCAGGTAAACCAAACGCATCCCAGCCCATAGGCTGCATGACACAATACCCAGCCATTCGTTGATAGCGGCTAATCACATCACCAATGGTGTAATTGCGCACATGACCCATGTGCAGCTTGCCACTGGGATAAGGAAACATCGATAAGCAATAATATTTTTCTTTCGTGGCAGAAGGTTCGACGTTAAAAACCCCTGACTCTTCCCAGATTTTTTGGACTTCTTGCTCAATCGCTTGTGGCTGATAATTCTCTTGCATCGTTCTCGTCTGTGTATTTTTCAAAAACGCTAGAATACCGTACCACGCCTTAAATCTAAAGTACCAATTCTTTAATAACGCGGCGTAGTGTTATCACAAAGCACTGACCACGCAAAACTCAAAAATCCGCCGCCCATTTTTCCCAAAAATCAGGTTCATCGTGATGAGCATTTTCCATTGCCTTTTCCAATGATAAATGCCAAAAGCTCATGGTATAGCTAAAGCATAATAAAATGATTTAAAAAAACTTGGGCAAACAAGTCATCAATAGAACAAGCCTTTTGTCTTCGGAGGGCTTTGGACTGCACCCATTTATGTTCGATAGGATTGAGATCAGGTGAGTAAGGGGGAAGACACTCGACTAGATGCCCCGCGTGTTCGATGAGTTGTTGGCTATCGGCACGGTTGTGAAAGCTAGCGTTGTCCATCACGATGACGCTGTTTGGCGGTAGTTTGGGTAACAAATCTTGGGAAAGCCAGGCAAAAAATACACGGGCGTTAATCGTGCCTGTGAATAACGTCACGGTCAGTAGTGTGCTTGCCAGTAACGCGCCCATGACAGTTGTTCGACCTCTGGTGATGCCCATCGTGTTTACCAAAGCAACGTTGTCCGATAGGCGCGTTGTCGTCCACGCGTAGTACGCGCTACGGCTGACAGATAGCACCAAACATAGTAATGCCACGTTATGATCCACACTCTGCTCCAGAATCCATGCGGTCTGAACCGTATTTCTTTGGCAAAGCCTGTTCTGAGTATAACGAAGGGGTAGTGGGTTAAATCTGTTGTTTTTACTTTTGAGCATGACTGCCAGTCCTTTAAAGGACTGGCAGTCATTAATATAGCTATAACAGGTTTCACCCACTACCAACGAAGGGTACGCTGCCGCCTTGTCCACAAATCGCGTTCCTCCGTCAAACGCGCAACGTCTTTTTTCAAGCGTTTCAGCTCATGGTACAAATGTTCATCGGTTCGTACCGCCTTATCAGGCTTAAGCGTGCGGCTATACTGATTAAACCCAGTTAGTCAGCGTATTTTCTTTCATCCCTAACTCGCAGGCGGTCTCTGCTACATTATGTGATTCGTTCGCTCGTTTAACTGCGTTTTCTTTAAATTCTGCGGTGTATTTTTTTGGCTTGGGTTGTCATATAAGTAATCTCAGGTCTTTTCAATGATTTTATAGAAAAGTGTCCTGTTTTAGTGTAGCCACATCACAAACGACTTAAATGTCGCTTGCGATTGATTTGGAGAGATGGTACCTACCATGCTGATTATGATTTATTTACCCTTAAATAAACTTCCATTTGATGTCCTTTGTTGAACATCCTAGCGGGCAAATTTAATATTTCTGCAAATAGCTTTATTGTTCTGTATAAGATGCGAGGAAGCTCATCTTTTTCATAAAATTTCACAGAATGTGTGATAACTTTTACAACACTAAAATCAGTTTTTAATGCTAAGTGTTTTAGTGATTTCGGAGAAAAGAAACTAATATGCCCACCATGATGATTCATATCAAAAAAATCCCATTTGTTTTTTCGTATGCGTCGAGTCCAACTATCGGTATTACCTGAACCGATAAGAAGGATACCATTGGGTCGTAAAATACGAGCGCATTCATTTAATAAAGCAATGGGGTTCGAAACGTGTTCAATAACCTCATGCAGGGTTATTGCATCAAATGAATTATCATCAAATCCTACTTCATTTAATAAGCCTAAATGAAGCTTTAAGCCTCTTTTTATTCCATCATTAACGGCTTTTTCTGAAGGATCAACGCCTTCAGCTTGAAGCCCTAAGTTATTAGCAATAAAGACAAACGATCCATTTGAACAACCTACATCCAAAATTCGAATACCCGAATAGTCTTTGGATAATATTTTTGCGATATGATCAATATCTTTTTTTCTTCGCTTTACCAGTCGCACATAATCTTTTTTTGCTGGCCACGTTCCTTCTTCGCTATTCCAATCTTGGTTGGACTTTTCATAGTGGCTTTTACTGCAACTACTAAGTAACTGTCCACAGGCTGGACATTCATTTAACTCACCTTCAGCAACAATAATTTTTGATGGCTGTAACGTTGAATTACATCCGTTTGGACAATTTTTTAATAAGATTTCCATAAATTTATTTTCCAGAATTATTGACTGATGTTACGCACCCATTTTTTTAAAATCAATGAGTTAAAGCAGCGTAGGTTGAATTGGTGCTTTTCCAACCCAACATTTATCGTGCAATGTGTTGGGTTGCCAAAAACAGCAACCCAAGCCAGAGAGAATTAGCCGTTATAACGTTGGAAAATCAGCGTGGCGTTAGTGCCACCGAAACCAAAGCTATTGGACATGATGGTGTTCAGGGTGATGTTGTCTTGACGTTCACGGACGATAGGAATACCTGCCGCACCTGCGTCTAGTTGGGTGATATTAGCTGAGGCACTGAGGAAATTTTCTTCCATCATCAATAACGAATAAATCGCTTCGTTGACACCTGCCGCACCTAAAGCATGACCTGTTAATGATTTGGTTGAGCTGACCCAAGGCACGTTGCCTTCACCGAAGACGGTACGCAATGCTTGTAATTCTTTGGTGTCACCCACTGGTGTGCTGGTGCCGTGTGCGTTAATGTAATCAATTGACCCGTTTACGGTTGCCATTGCTTGCTGCATACAGCGCACCGCACCTTCACCTGAGGGCTGTACCATGTCATAACCGTCAGAAGTCGCGCCGTAACCTGTGAGTTCAGCGTAGATTTTTGCGCCGCGTGCCAGTGCGTGTTCCAGTTCTTCGATGACTAACACACCGCCGCCACCTGAAATAACAAAGCCGTCGCGGGTTTCATCATACGCTCTGGAGGCTGTGGTCGGGGCATCATTGTATTTGGATGACATTGCGCCCATTGCATCAAACAATACCGACATTGACCAATGCACTTCTTCGCCACCGCCCGCAAATACTACGTCTTGCTTACCCATTTGTATAAGTTCCATTGCATGACCGATACAGTGCGCACTGGTAGCACATGCTGAGGTAATGGAATAATTCACGCCTTTAATTTTAAATGGAGTTGCCAAGCAAGCGGTGTTGGTGCTGGACATGGTGCGTGGCACCATGTAGGGACCGACTTTTTTAACGCCTTTAGAGCGTAAAATATCCGCCGCTTCAACGATATTTGAGGTAGAAGGTCCACCAGAACCCATCACTAATCCTGTTCTGAAATTAGAAATATCAGATTCGGCTAAACCAGAGTCATCAATCGCTTGCTGCATGGCGATGTAATTGAATGCAGCACCATCCCCCATAAAACGTTTTATTTTTCGATCAATGAACGTGTCTAGGTCAATATTAATCGCGCCACGAACCTGACTACGAAAACCAAGCTCTTTATAGTCTTCGGCAAAGCTAATGCCTGAGCGACCTTGTTTTAAGGCATCAACCACTTCATCGCGGTTATTGCCTATGCTAGAAACAATGCCTAAACCTGTTACCACCACTCTTTTCATTGATTCCCCCTCAAAAATCAGCTGTAGATGTAAATAAACCCACGCGCAAATCTGTCGCTTCGTAAATCACTTTGCCATCGACTTCCATCGTTGCATCGGCAATACCCATAACTAATTTACGCATGATGAGACGTTTTAAATTAACGCGGTAGGTTACTTTTTTCGCAGTAGGTAATACTTGTCCTGTAAATTTAACTTCACCGACACCTAATGCACGACCTTTACCAGGCCCTCCCATCCAGCATAAATAAAAACCGACTAATTGCCACATGGCATCCAAGCCTAAGCAACCTGGCATCACAGGATCGCCCTGAAAGTGACAATCAAAAAACCATAAATCGGGAGTAATATCCAATTCAGCAATAATTTCACCCTTACCGTAAGTACCACCTTCATCGGTAATAAGGGCAATTCTATCCATCATGAGCATATTGGGTAGGGGTAATTGCGCATTTTTCGGTCCGTATAGCTCCCCTCTACCAGACTTCAATAATTCTTCGCGCGTAAAACTATGCTGCTTCTCCATACTCGTATCTGACCCTTAGTCATTATTCTTATTATTGAACGCGGTATTATCTAACAGACACCAAAAAAAATCAGCTCAATTTTTAGCCTGATGGCACATCGGGCAGGAAATTTTTTATTTTTAGCGTGTTCTGTTGTAAGCGTTGCGAATAAATCAGTGTATAGGACAGGACAGAGGTGACATATTTTCGCGTTTCTTTGAAAGGAATAGTTTCTATCCAGACATCGGCAGGCATCCATTGTCCATTAGGCAACCACTTATCAACACGGTGCGGCCCTGCATTGTAAGCCGCTGCTGCCATCGCAAAATTACCATTAAAGCGATTTAACATTTGTTTATAGTAAAAAGTGCCATACTTTATGTTGGTATCTGGATTGAATAAGCTACTCGCCGATTGCCAAGGCTCATTCATTTTACCTGCGATTTGCCGCCCTGTGTCGGGCATAATCTGCATTAAACCCCGCGCACCAACAGGCGATTCGGCATTTTTATCCAGCATACTTTCTTGACGAATTAAGCCAAACACCAGCGCAGGTTCTAGCTGTTGCACAGTGGCATTGCTAATCACTTGGCTAGAATAAGTCACTGGAAAGCGCAATGCCAAATCATCCCAATAATCCGCTTGCACCAATGTCATAATGGCAATTTGATCCCATTGCCATGCTTGCGCCAATTTTGCCGCAACCAGTAAGCGTTGCTTAGGAAGTTTTTTGATCGCATAAGACCATTGCCGTTTGGCTTCCTGATCCCGATGCAAAAAACTCAGTTCTTTTACCACTTTAAAATCAGTTTCGTTGGCTAAGGCATCTAATTCATTGCTGGCTAATAATACGGGTTTATCGTTGGCTTGGTAGGGTCTATTGACGGTATCGGCGGCGAGAAATCCATAAAAACTACGGTCTTGTGCCACGTTGGCAAACAAAGTTTGGGAGGTGATAATATCACCTATTTGACCTAAAGCCCGCGCTTGCCAATATTGCCACTTTGGTTGTTGTTGCTCTGCACTGGTTAAACCTGCCAACGCACTACTAACGTGCTGCCAATTTTGTTCTAGCAATGCCGCTCTAACTTTCCAATCCCTGACATCTTCATCGGGGTTTAACACCAGATTCAAACGCTCGAATGCACGAGCATCACGTTTACGCGCCAGCGCGAGTGCCAGATCATGCTCAACTTGTTGACTTAGTTCATTGCTTGGATTAAATGTTGTCTTATTGCTATCCCACGCGGCAATCGCCATATCCAACTCTGATTTAGCCAGTCTCAAGACACCGTGTGCGAATAACGCCCCCATAGATGGTTGCCAAAAATTACTCTGCATAACTAGCGCAGGGTTGTTATGAATTTGCAACCAACTACTAGCAACGCTTTGAACATCTTGATTCATCAAGTGTTGAATGTGAGTTGCCAATGCTACATTGTCTTTTGTTAACGCCAACTCAAAACGCTGCCACATAAGTTCGGAGGTCATTAATGGCGATGCCAGCAACGCAATTAGCAGCGAATCACATTCTTTGGGCAAGGTCTCGCCTGTTACCCACAAGCGTTTAGCTTCATTTAATGCCTGTGGGATATTGCCTGTTTGATAACTTGCCCACTGAAACTGACATTCCAGCGCGGTATTGTCACTGGCTTGATAATTTTGAATAAATTCACGCCAACGTTGTTGACCCGCCAGATAAGCCAACCATTTAGCTCGTAACATCGGTGCGTAACGACTGTCCGAATAATTTGCCAAAAATGCCAGTATCTTATCGGTATCCAATAAATGATTATTTAACCATTGATACTGTAAATATGGATACAGTGGATAATCGACTAAGCCTGTGCTTAGCTGTAAAAAAACAGCGTCATTACCCTGATTTATCGCCTGTTCTGCCGACAAAAAATCCATTCTTTGCTGCTCTATGGGATTACTCAGCACGGTACACGGTAAAAAAATCAAGCCGATGAAAAACAAAGCCTTGGTAATAAAATTTATATTCATAATTTGTGAACTAATGATAATTTAGTTTTGAGTGAGAAGCTTAATATAAAAGACTAAAGCGAGGTAAAATTATTTGTCATTTGCACTCCAAAACTTTTATGTCCCTACTTATTTGACTATGACTATTCAAAATTAGCCCTCATGTTACCTTAACCACATGACCATCATCCATCTGGGCTATGCGGTCGGCGAATTCAAAAATCCGCGCATCATGAGTAACGATGACTAAAGCACGATCTTGGTGTAAGGCGACCTCTTTGAGTAAACTCATCACATTATGTCCGCTAACATGATCTAACGCGCTAGTCGGTTCATCACAAACGATTAAACGCGGGCTGTGAACAAGAGCGCGGGCAATAGCAACCCGTTGTTGTTGTCCACCAGAAAGTTGTGAAGGGAAAGATTTCCAGCGATCCCCTAAGCCGACTTGTTCCAGCACCTTAATGGCTAACCGCTCCGCTTCGGCACGTTTTACACCGTTAATAAGCAATGGAATAGACACATTTTCAGCGGCATTGAGTGACGGTAATAAATTAAATGCTTGAAACACAAAACCAATATGTCGCGCTCGAAATTGTAATTTATCTTTACTACGCATGGCGTTGACGTTTTCGCCGAATAATTCACACACGCCAGAATCTTGATCCAAAATACCTGCAATCACAGAAATTAGAGTGGTTTTACCACAGCCCGAAGGCCCCACTAACATCATTAATTCGCCTAAATTAATGCTCAGGTCGATACCGTTTAAAGCGATGACTTTTTGTCCGCCCGTATCATAGATTTTTACCAGTTTTTCACAACGAACTGCCGCTACCATAGTTAACTCTTAAACACGATAGCAGGTTCTAAACGAATAACCTTGATGATGCTGATTAATGCAGCAATCATGCAAATCAAACTAACACCCACGCCGCTAAATAACAACAGTTGCCAAGGAAATTTAAACGCCAAAATCGAATGACGCATCGCATAGCCAAACAATGCAGTTAAACCCACGCCCATACCGTAACCGATACTACCGACTAACACCGCTTGTAATAAAATCATCCGTAATAACGTCCAGTTGCTCGTTCCCATTGCTTTTAATACTCCAAATTGGCGAATATTTTCTAGGGTAAAATTATAAAAAGTTTGTCCCGCAATTGCCGCACCGACAATAAAACCCAATAATACTGACATACCAAAATTGATGGGAATACCTGTATTTTTCATGAAATAGTTATATGTCAATTCTATAAATTCGTTTCGTGTATAAGCGGCTAAGCCCGTTTTTTCTCGAATGCGGTGCGTGAGTTCATGTGGGTCTTGCCCTTGTGCCGCTTTAACCAAAACAAACGACAGTAATTTACGCTCTCTAGGTGCGTAGCTTTTAGCACGAGAATAAGTGGTATAAATCACAGGTTGGGATTGAAATGTGCGAGTAACTTTGGCGATACCGACCACAATAGCACGGTGGTCGTTAAGCTCTAAGCTGTCGCCTATTTTCAGTGGCACTGGTGTACCGTTTGGAGTCAATGCGGGTTTACCGAGTTTTTCTTTCGCGCCATCAACATCGATAATCACGCTATCGCTACGGCGTAAATCGCTGATTTTACCCTCTAACATAATTGGAGGGCCACCGATTAGGGTGGTGTCATCTAAACCGACTACGTTACAGGTTTGAAACATACCGTTGGCTAAGCGTGCTTTTAACAAGCCTTTGTACATCGGCATCGCCCACGCAACCCCTGAAATACCGCGTACTCGATATAGCTCGGTATCTTGCAAGGGCTTGATGTCATCGATAAATTGGACTTTCTCATCCATCACCCAAATATCAGGCAAACCCGTATCCGAAATAAAACTGTAAGTACGCGCCATTATCCCAAGAAAAATCGCAGGTTGTTGCGTCATAATCAGCGACGCGAACGTTAGCCCCATGACAATACCAACGTATTTTCCTGTATCACCCATTAACATTTTTAAAGCGATATGATTCATGGCTCTGTGTCTAGTTGAGTAAATTATCTGATTGAGACTAAAGAAAATTGCCTGATATGTTCGGCGTATTACTGCAAGTTCACAACATAAGCTCGACTGTATAAATAGCATCGGAAGATTGATTGACTTATACACGCAGACTTTTTGCTAAAAACTATTGGGTAAAAATTTTAATTCACTCAATGAATAGTCGAGCTAAAAGTTTTTAGTTGCTAAATTAAATCCTATAATACCCGCAAATTCGTTGCCACTATTTTGTTCAGGGACATATACACCGATATAAGATTGGAATTGTGGTGTTATAGTGACGACTATATTAGCCGTCGCACCCGATAAGGCTTGATGCCCACTAACATAATCCAGTTGCAATGATAATTTATGGGGAATAAAGATAATTTCAGTCCCTGTTATATAACCTACTTGACGGACTGTGTTTGTTAATTCTGCATTAGCAATATAAACACCACCATGTAATGATAGCCAAGGTATAACATTATATCGAGTGTCTACATAATCATAGTTATACCATAATCGTGGCTGCTGATTCACAGCAGCAAATCCGTTCTGCGAACCCACGGTTATAGATAAGCCTTTATTAATGAAAAATGTTTTGGCAATGCTAAAAAATATATCACCTTGAAATAGTTTATTAGCCCCTAATATTTGGGTATTAATTAACGATAAATTAAAATCCCAGCCATTATTTGTTGAATAACCCACGCCTATATTTTCATAAGTACCCACACGATATATACCTGATTCGGCATTCACTGTCCATACACCGTCTTCATTAGTAATAGGCGTTATTTTTAAGCGTTTGTGTTTATGTTGCGACTCCGATTTATGACTACTTGTTTTGGTAACAGCATAACTAACACTGCTACACATTAAATATCCAATTATTAAGCTGGTCATTATCTTAACAGTCATAATAATATGTTTTAAGCCAAGGAGGTAAGGTGTAGTCCATAAAACAAAACAATAAGCTAAGTGGGTATGTACAGTATGTTACTTAACAACCAAACTTAACGCCAATAATAGTGCGTTAAGTTTGGAAAAAACAACGGGGGCGATACACAAAGGGGTTACTACTACTCCCCTGCCCTTACATCAAATTCAATTTTCCATTGTCCACCGTCTTTTTGCGATACGGCGTGTAATTCTAATGTACCAACTTCAGTAACCGCAGCGCGTAAATGTACGGGGACAACTTCACCCGCACGGCGACCGTCTTCGGCTAGAGTAATTTCAATTTCGTCTAACTCCGATAATTCGTCATCTGTCCAATAATCTAAGCGTGTACCGACACTATCATCACGGCGGGTATTAGAGGCAAAGAATCGAAACCGTACAGGTTCGCCGACCACTAAACCAAATTCATCATCGGGGAGTTCTTTTTGTGTGCCTTCTTCCATACCGAAAGGTGCGATACACAGGGCTTCAATTTCAGGTGCTAAACCAGGAACGGCAGGCATCGCGCTTTCTATGCCGACATAATAAGCCGCCGCCGTACCGCCTTTAATACGCACGCCGTTACCTTTGCGCACAAAGCCGTAATACGCAGCACCTTTTGCTACCGCTAGGTCTAAATCCGCACCTTCTAAAAGTCGCGCTTCGGGGGCGTGTTCAGCGTGTAGCCATGAATTCAACACCTCCATTAAACGCTCGGCTAAGGCATCAGCTTTTAACACGCCTCCGTTGAATAATACAGCGGTAGGATGTAGAAAAGTCGCGTGTTCAGGGAGATTAATATCTTTTAAATCTTCGGTAGCGTGTTGCTGCTTAGCAAGAAATGCCGCTAAATGGCGGGTAATACCTGCATCTTGCGCATAAGGCAAACCTGCACTTCTTAAACCCGCACGCGTGCGACTGACGGGGCGATCACTGGCGGCAACTTTGGGTAAAAATCCTTCAATTAACACGCGGTTGACTTCGTCGCGAGTCAATTCAGTGCGTAAAGTGCCGCCAATTAACGATGAACCACGATTGGCTACCACTAATGGAATATTATCCACATCAGTTTGGGTAAAGATTTTTTCTTTGGCATCACGACAACCATGCGTTAAGGCTTGTAGTTGCCAAGCTTCCAAGCGTTTTCCGTCTTTTTCGAGTTTAGCTTTAACGGTGTACGCTAACGCCAAATCCATGTTATCACCGCCTAATAGAATATGGTCGCCAACAGCTACGCGAGTCAATTCTAAATTACCATCTTGTTCAGTCACCGCGATTAATGATAAATCGGTAGTACCACCGCCGACATCGATGACTAAAATAACATCGCCACACTTGGCTTGTTTACGCCATTCACCTTGGCTTTTTTCTATCCAGCTATAAACCGCCGCTTGGGGTTCTTCTAGCAAAATAGCTTGGTGTAAACCCACTGCACGCGCTGCTTCTACGGTGAGTTCACGCGCCGCAGGATCAAAAGAGGCAGGCACAGTAATGACTAAATCCTGTTCCGATAAAGGCGCGTTAGGATGTAAGTATTGCCACGCATCACGGATGTGTTGCAAGTAGGCAGTGGTCGCTTGAAAGGGTGATACACGCTCAATTTCTTCGGGTGCGTCAGCGGGCAGTATGGGAGCTTTGCAATCAATACCCGTATGACATAACCAACTTTTTGCACTAGACACTAAGCGTATCGGGGTTTTGCTACCCATATTACGCGCCACTTCACCTACTAAATAATCGGCTTTGTTCGTCCACGGTAATGCAGTTGAACCTTCGGATATTTCAGCTTCATGGGCTTGATACAGAAAAGATGGCAATTGATATTTATCTTCCACCATACCTAGCGAGGTCAATTGGGGAATCGCCATGACTTGTTGCGAAAATTCGGCATCTTCGTCATCGTTCGCTTCTGCGTAGGACAATACACAATGAGTTGTACCTAAATCGATACCGACAAAAAAATGCGGATGTGTGCTGCTATCGTCTGCTGGTTTTGGCGTTTCAAAAACAATAGGTGCTGCCTCGACAAACTCAACTTCATTATTTTCAACCCTCTGTTCGGGCATTTCTTGTTCAGCAACAGGTGTTGTGACCGCCCCAGCTTCTTGGTTTTCATTAGCTTTAGGTGCGTCTTTGGATTTTTTTATTTGATCGAAAAAACTCATAATTCAACCTCAGCGGCAGCGATAATCGCGGCATTATGTCCTTGGGTAAGTTTGGGCAAACGAACATTGGTTACTTGCCAGCCTTTATGAATCAGCGTACCAGTAAACGGTGCAGTTCCGACAATATTACCCGTTAACCGTACCGTTCCAGCATCAAAGCCTTGCTGTAAAGTGATTTTATTGCCTTCGGCTTCGCTACGCACAGGAACTAAAGTGAAATGTTCGTTAATGGCTTTACGACAACCTTCATGTACCACTCGTGCGGCTACGCCAATATCAGCATCACTGTAAGCGGCAATATCTTCTTCAATAAAATCGATAAAACGGGCTTCTTTTTGCAATAAACCCAGTAATTGCAACGCCGCATCGGGTGTGGCTTCTTTTAACACTACAGGTTCAGGCTTTGGAGCTTGTACCAGTTTTTCAACTTCAACGATTTTTTCGACTTCGACAATTTTGACAATAGGTTCGAGCGGTTGTTGTATCGTTTCAGGCTTACGGCGACTTAAAGCAATCACCATGCTCAGTAATAAAACGATCAACATCAGGGCTAATAAAACCACCGTACCCGCAAGACAAATATGCCATAAATCAAAGGTAGTCGGTTGTAAGGATAGATCAATTGTATAGGTATTCATGTAATAAACTCGTTGATTATTTGGACTGACCTGATGAACGCGCGGCTTCGGCATACATCATATTTTGCAAAACATCACGAGTGGTTTGTAAGCGCATTTGTTTTAAATGACGGTCAGCAATCACTTCGGGTACTTTTTCAGCGAGATAAACCTCACGCATTTTTGTCAATACCGATTCACATTGTTTAATGATAACTTCCGTTGCCTGTCTACTTTCTTGTTTGGCATAATCCGACTTTTGCATTTCGTCACTCACGCATTTTTTATACTCAAACTTAGCCGCTTGAATTTTGGCGATGGTCGCTTCTGAAATGGTGGTGTTTTGCCATTCATTTTTAGCTTGTTTAGCATCATCAGCGGCATAACTATTAGTCGCAACTAGCAATACAGCTAAACATAATATTTTTTTCATTGGAAATCCTTAGAGTGATTTGCTATAAACCTGTCAGGTTTTTAAAACCTGACAGGTCTTGTATGTGATGAATTAACGAAGATTTTGTAAGGCAGTAATACGTTCTTCTAATGGGGGATGGCTCATAAATAAACGCATCATGCCGCCGCCACCACTAATACCAAAGGCGGCTAATGAGCCTGCTAAAGGAGGAGCTTCTTGAGTGCGTTGTAAAGCGCGTAAGGCATTAATCATTTTTTGCCGTCCTGCTAAATTTGCCCCACCTGCATCGGCTTTGAATTCGCGGTAACGAGAAAACCACATCACCACCATTGATGCCAAAATACCCAACACGATTTGCGCCACTATTTGCACAATGTAATACGCAGGACCAACACCACGCTCAGTTTTAAACACCACACGATCCACGACATGACCAATCACTGTGGCGAAAAAATACACAAAAGTATTTAACACACCCTGCATTAATGCCATCGTTACCATATCACCGTTGGCAACATGAGTCATTTCATGACCGATAACCGCCTCGATCTCATCGGCATTCATGCTTTGTAATAGACCTGTGCTAATGGCAACTAAGGAGCTGTTTTTAGTCATGCCTGTGGCAAAAGCATTGGGTTCTGGGGTGTTAAAAATACCCACTTCGGGCATATCAATCCCTAGCCGTTGTGCTTGTCTAGTGACCACCTCAATTAACCAGCGTTCGGTTTGGTCTTGGGGTTGTTCAATCACCTGAACTCCCATCGCCCTTTTGGCTGACCATTTAGACATGGCTAAGGAAATAAATGAACCTGTCATGCCAATCACAGCCGACATCACTAATAAAGCGTTGAGATTGAGATCAACACCTTGCGCGTCTAAAGTGCCACTTAAGCCTAAGACACTGAAAACAATACTGATAACAATCATTATGGCGATGTTAGTCGCCAAAAAAAGCAAAATACGCATCATGGTAAAGCCCTCTTGTAAGTTAACGTTCGGGGTTATATGGGGATAGAATAAATTAATTCAATCTTTTTTCACAATGATACTATAACCCCATTCAGACACTTACAGCCATTAAGTTAAGGACAAAAATAGCGAATATGCAGAGGGTAGCGGGTTAAATCTGTAATTATGTTGAAATTACAGGTTTTTAGTTGCCCGTCTATACCTATCATCATAAAATGTCAGCAAGAATGCGATTTATCGCGGTCATTTACTAAAAAAATGAATATCACCCACTACGATGCTTGCCCTGAGTGTGATTTATTACTCAATCCCAATACCGCTAGTGTTGGTGAAAAAGCCCATTGTCCACGTTGCGGTCTGTTACTATCACGCCCAAGTAAGCGAAGTGTTGAACGCACTTTTGCACTGTCCATTGCGGGCTTCATATTATTTTTCCCCGCCAATTTATTGCCTATGGTAGGCATAACAATGATGGGTAATGCTAACACAGGGGTATTATATTCTGGCGTTGTTGCTTTATTTAACAATGGAATGATTGCAGTTGCTGCCGTAGTATTTTTGGCAAGTATTTTGTTTCCGCTAGTGCATATTATTTTATCGTTACTCATCAGTGGTCATCTTTATTTTAATAGTCCTAATCGTTATTTAGCACACTGGATGCGCTGGATGCACCATTTAGATGAATGGGTAATGTTAGAGGTTTATATGCTGAGTATTATTGTGGCTTGCGTTAAGCTCATGTCACTGGCTAAACTCGAATTCGGCTGGGGTCTTTATGCGTTTATCGCGTTAATCGTCATAACAACCCTGCTAACTGGCAATCTGGATAATGATCTATTCTGGCAACGCATTCATCAATTGAGTAATAGAAACAACAATGCAAGCTAAAGCGAATGCACTAAGCCAAGGTTTTATCCGCTGCCACGACTGTGGTTACTTGGTAAAAACGGTTAATCAGCCATCCTCTTGTCCGCGTTGTGACAGTCCTCTACACGCACGACACCCTCATAGCTTGCAACGCACCACCGCCTTATTGCTCAGTAGTTTTTTACTGTATATTCCCGCCAATATTTTCCCCATTATGATCGTTAATCAATTCGGCGTGGGCGAGCCAAATACGATTGCAGGCGGTATTGTTGAATTAATAGACAGTGGCATGATACCCATTGGATTGCTGGTATTAGTAGCGAGTATTCTCGTGCCGTCGTCAAAGCTGATAGGCATCAGCCTGCTATTACTATGTGCGCATTTTCGCTGGCAAGTAAATGCGCGTCGCTGGACAACAATGTATCGTGTCATTGCTTTTGTCGGGCGATGGTCAATGCTCGATATTTTTATGATTTCCATTCTGGTCGATTTAGTTAATTTTAACGGTGTACAGATTATTGCAGGGCCTGCGGCAACCGCCTTTGCTGCTGTGGTGATATTAACTATGTTTGCTGCTGAAAATTTTGATCCACGCTTACTTTGGGATAACCAACAAAACTTATGACTGATTTGATCGATCCACTCGAAGCGGCTGATGCTGTTATCAATAAAAAGCGTGAATTACCGTTAATTTGGTTATTACCTTTGTGCGCTTTATTGGTCACTGGCTGGCTTATTTATAAAAACCTATCAGAAAAAGGACCAGAGATTACCATCGTTTTTTCTACCGCCGACGGTTTGGAAGTTGATAAAACTAAAATAAAATACTTGGATGTGGAAATTGGCAAGGTCTCTGCTATTTCCATTAATAAAGATTTAACGACCATTCAAGTCACTGCCCAAATGAATAAAGATACCCACGGATATTTAACAAAAAATACCCAGTTTTGGGTAGTCAGACCGCAAGTTGGCTTAGGCGGTGTCTCTGGTTTGAGTACTTTGCTGTCTGGTGCTTACATAGCAATTAAACCTGAAAAAGGTAATCAAGAACGAAATTTTATCGGACTCTCCATACCGCCTGCATTAAAAACCAATGAGAAAGGCAGGCAGTTTATTCTTGAAGCCACTAATGTCGGCTCTATGCGTTCTGGAACACCGATTAGCTTTCATGGCATCACCGTAGGCGAGATACTCAATTATGAATTAGCGGACAACGCTGATAATATCAAATTAACTATTTTCATCAACGCCCCTTATGACCAATTTATTCGCAAAGACACTCTGTTTTGGATAGACAGTGGCATTGATTTATCTGCGGGTGCCGATGGTTTTAAAGTGAGAACAGGGCCTTTAGTATCGTTATTGAGTGGTGGCATTGCGTTTCGTAATCCCTCCAATGACCAAAAGAAGGAGGAGAACGTACCTGAAAACACAGCGTTTCAACTGTTCGATAATTACGATCAATCAACTCAAATGATTTATCACCAAACCATCAAATTGGTTATGTATTTTGAGAGTTCCGTGCGTGGTTTAGCGGTCGGTGCGCCTGTATTATTACGCGGTATCCCTGTTGGTAAAGTGACCGACATCACCCTAGAACTCGATGATAAAACGACTGATATTCACATTCCTGTCATCGTTGAACTTGAGCCTGATCGCATTAAAAAAATCAATGCAGCGGAACATTTAACGGCTAAAGATAGGCTCGCCTACTTAATTGCCAAAGGCTTACGCGCCCAATTACAAACAGGCAGCCTACTGACAGGACAGCTATTTGTTGCTATCGATATGTTTCCAAAAAGCAAAGTAATTAGCCACGATAATGTGACAGGCTATCCAGAATTTCCAACGACACCCAATACTTTAGATCAATTTACTAATTCTGCACAAGTCATCATGGACAAAATTTCCAAACTACCACTGGAAACAATGGCTGATGAAATTGACAAAACCCTCGTATCCTTACAAGGCACATCCAAAGCAGCAACCAACACCTTGGTCACCGCTAAAGGCACACTTGGAAATGCTGACAACACCCTAAAAACCGCTGATAAAACCATGAGTTCAGCACAACAAGTATTAAGCACCTTAGAGCCTGGCTCAACCGCACAGTTTGAGCTAAATCAATTACTGCAACAACTCACGCAAACCGCCAGCTCAGTAAAACAACTCACCAATTATTTAGAACAACACCCTGATTCTTTAATTCGTGGTAAAAAAGAGCAGTGATATTTTCGTCCACGCTGGAGTGCAAGCTTTGCTTGCAAAGTCAGGCAAAGCCGTTAAGCAATACATCCTTATTTGTTACTAAGAACTTACCAGAAAACTTTTGTTCATCTACTTATAGATTAATTAACTTGTAGGTTTATCCAGATGCGCGAAAAACCCCGCCTCTTTAGGGCGGGGATGAATAGCGCGGCGGCGATAGCCGCCTTATGCTAGACTGCACACATGAACAAAACGAGTCGCAAAGCCTTTAAGTTTAGGTTGAATCTCACGCCAGAAACTAACCAAAAGTTAGTCATGTACACGGGCGGGTGTCGTTTTGTTTGGAACAAAGCTCTTGCGTTAAATTTGGATAGATTGAACAAAAAACAGCCTATTTTGCGCTATGACGAACTGGATTTTTGGTCAAAGCTGTGGAAAAATTCTGACGAATATGGTTTTTTAAAAGACTTGCCCTCGCAGGTTTTACAGCAAAAACTGATGGACTTAGACAAAGCCTTTAAAGACGCGTTCGACAAAAATCAGCCACTTAAACGGCTACCTGTTTTTAAACGCAAAGGTCAATCCAACGCCGATAAATTCCGTTATCCACAAGGTTTTAAAATCGATCAACCAGCGAATCAGGTATTTTTGCCTAAAGTGGGCTGGGTACGCTATCGCAATAGCCGCAAAATCATTGGTACGCCAAAAAATGTGACAGTGAGTCGCAAAGGCAAACAGTGGTACGTTTCAATTCAAGTCGAATACGAAGCGAACATCCTTGAACACACATCCACGTCTGCTATCGGTATTGATATGGGCGTGAAACGGTTTGCCACCTTGTCAGATGGGGCATTTTTTGAACCGTTGAATAGTTTTAAAAAATCGGCTGAAAAATTAGCCACCTTGCAACGCAAGCTAAAACACAAAAGGAAGTTTTCAAAAAACTGGCTCAAACAAAAAGCCAAAATCACCCAGCACCATGAAAAGATAGCGGCGGCTCGTCATGACACCCTTCATAAAATCTCTACTGAAATCTGCGAAAACCAAGCGGTGATTGTCATAGAAGATTTGAAGATTAACAACATGAGCAAAGCGGCAAAACTCAACCCTTCGACACGCTCAGGAGTCAAACAAAAATCGGGCTTTAATAAGTCCATCCTCGACCAAGGCTGGGGATTGTTTTTTGAGATGTTAGCCTACAAACAAGACTGGAACGGCGGGCTTTTAATCAAAGTACCGCCGCAGTACACCAGTCAAAAATGCCCACGTTGTCATCACACCGATAAAGCAAATCGACTGACACAAGCTGAATTTGTTGGCGTGGGTTGTGGCTATGAAAACAATGCTGACGTAGTCGGTGCAATAAATATACTAACCCGAGGTCTATCGGGGGCTATTCTGTGAAGTGAACGGTGCAATAATGCCGTCAGCAGCAGAAACCAGCAAGTAGTAGCGATACACGCTTGCTCCTGAGTTATATCAGGAATCCCCCGCTCTTTAGGCGGGGGAGGATGTCAAATTATTAATAGTGTGAGCGTAGTGTAATAGGATGAGGTACGAAGCCCATCAAAACCCCAACCATTTAAAACTTACTAAAACATCATGAGCAACGAATATACCGCAGTAATAAAACAAGATGGCGATTGGTGGATAGGTTGGATTGAAGAAATTCAAGGCGTGAATTGCCAAGAAACGACTTACCCTGAATTACTGGAAAGTTTAAAAATAACCTTACAGGAAGCCTTAATATTTAATCGTGAAGAGGCGATTATGTGTGCAGGGTCTGATTATCGAGAAGAACGTATTGCATTATGAAGCGTTCAGAATTCATTAGATATTTAAACGCACAAGGCTGTGAATTATTAAGAGAGGGTGGACGACATTCATGGTGGCAAAATCCTCTGCAAAATAGACGTTTTGCCATTCCACGTCACAGTGAGATTAGTGATATTCTAGCCAATAAAATCTGTAAAGATTTAGGTGTAAAACCAGTCAAGTAATTAAACAGGGTGTGCATTGCACACTTTTATTCATATCACACACAAATAACTATTGGTACGCACAGCGTACCCTACTAAACCCCATGCAAAAAACTCGTTACCAATTTAACAAACTCCAAAAACGTTTACGTCACACGGTCGGTGATGCCATTGCCGATTACAACATGATAGAGAATGGCGACAAAATCATGGTGTGTTTATCAGGCGGTAAAGATTCGTTTACTATGCTTGATGTGTTGATGAATTTACAAAAAACCGCGCCTGTGGATTTTGAACTCATTGCCGTCAATTTAGACCAGAAGCAGCCTAATTTTCCTGAACACGTTTTGCCTGAATATCTGGAATCGTTGGGTGTGCCGTATCATGTTATTGAAAAAGACACTTACAGCGTGGTGAAGCGCGTGATTCCTGAAGGGCAGACCACTTGCGGGCTGTGTTCACGGTTACGGCGCGGTACGTTATACGGCTATGCCGAAGCGAATGGCGTGACTAAAATCGCTTTGGGTCATCACCGTGACGATATTTTAGAAACCTTTTTTCTGAATATTTTTTACGGTGGTAAACTCAAAGCTATGCCGCCTAAATTATTGAGTGATGATAAGAAAAACATCATCATTAGACCGTTGGCATACACGCGTGAAAAAGACATTGAACGCTTTGCTGCGTTTAAAGATTTTCCAATTATTCCCTGTAATCTGTGCGGTTCACAAGAAAACTTGCAACGTCAAGCCATGAAGGTGATGCTAAAAACGTGGGATAAACAATTCCCTGGTCGCTTGGAAACTATCTTTACCAGCTTAAAAAATGTCGCGCCTTCGCAATTAGCGGATACAAAACTGTTTGATTTTACGAGCTTGATGTTAGGTCGTGAACAAGAATTCGATTCAGAATCGGCGGGTTTAGATATACTGGCATAATCAGGAGTCCAATAGCGTTAGCTATTGGCTAGAAAAACAGCTAAAGCTGTTTTTACTCCGCTTATTTTAATCAGCACAAGGAACGCTATGACTCCCATTCAATACATTAACCGTCCCGACCAATTACCTAAGCTGTGTGAACAAATACAACAAGCGACGTGGATAGCTTTAGACACTGAGTTTTTGCGCGAAAAAACCTATTACCCCAAGTTTTGTTTATTGCAAATTGCCACGCTTGATTGGGTTGCCTGTGTTGATCCGATTGCTTTACCAGATTTAAGCACTTTGTTTGAGGCGATTTATAACCCCGCTATCGTTAAGGTGTTTCATTCGTGCCGTCAAGATTTAGAAATCTTTTACCAAATCACAGGCAAATTGCCCGAACCCGTGTTTGATACCCAAATCGCCGCGCCGCTGTTAGGTTTTCAAGATAATCCTGGTTATGCCATGTTGGTTTCTAGTTTTTTAAATATTAATTTAAGCAAAGCTCATACCCGTGCTGATTGGAGTAAACGCCCTTTAAGCACTGATGAAATCGACTATGCTGCTGATGATGTCATTTATCTTTGTCAGATTTATCAAATCATGACCCAGAAATTAACGGAGCTAGGGCGTATTGATTGGTTAACCCAAGACTTCGCTGAACTGAGCAATCCTGCTCATTACCAAGTGCAGCCAGAAAAAGCGTGGCTACGAATTAAAGGGCAAAATAAATTAACGGGCAAACAATTATCTATTATTCAAACCGTCGCCGAGTGGCGTGAAAAAACCGCTCAAGCCGAAGATAGACCGAAAAATTGGCTATTGCGTGATGAATTACTGTTTGATATAGCCAAGCTACAACCTGAATCGGTCACTGATTTAGCGGCAGTACGCGGTATCAATGAACGCGCAGTGCAGCGTTATGGCAAAGAATTGTGTCAATTAATAACCATCGCTAAAAATCGCCCCCCCATCGCGTTAACGATTAAAGACCGCCCTGCTAAAAAGACTCAGCAACAAGAAGCGATATTGGACATTCTAACGGCTTTGGTCAGAATAAGAGCTGAAGAAAACGAATTAAACCCGACTATTCTCGCCTCACGCAAAGACCTAGAAGCCTTATTATTTAACGGTGATGAGGAATGCCCATTACTCCACGGCTGGCGATACGCTATGGCTGGACGTGAATTAGTCGGCTTGTTAAAAGGCGAGTTATTGCTGGGAATTGAAGCGGATCGGTTATCGATTATTGCCAATGGTTGAGTAGGTCAGAATAAGCCTACCCAAGCGTAGCGCGGGGTGGGCGTTTCTGACAACACCGCCGTTTGTCGGAAACACCTGTTTTCGCTTTTGCTCAAACAGGCTTATTCCGACCTACATAGCTACATAGCTAATCAAAATATTACAAGCTTTTCACTTTTTCCAGCACCGCCAACGCATGACCGTCTGGCACTACTCCATATTCCACATCGGCTAATATGCCTTGCTTGTCGATGATAAAGGTAGAGCGTAAAACCGCCATGCTTTTAACGCCTTCTTTTTCGCGCTCTCGCCATACCTTATACAATTCGCACAGTTCGCCACTGGTATCGGCTAATAACTCCAGTTTTAAACCATATTTATTGATAAATTCACGGTGACTGGCGCAAGAATCTTTGCTGACTCCGATAATAACCGTATCTAACTGGACAAATTGTTCGGCGTACTGGGTAAATTGGTTGGCTTCAATAGTACAACCAGGAGTATCGTCTTTGGGATAAAAATAGAGAACGACATTTTTTTTACCCGCGTAATCTGACAAGCTAATCGGTACATCATTTTGGTTTGGTGAGGTAAACAGCGGTGCAGTGTGTTGTTTTTCTAACATAAAAGCCTCCAGTTTGTTGGTGAATCCGTCTACACAGACGGCACAGTTAGCATCATAATGAGCAAGGTCTTGAAAGTCCAGCGATTAGCGGGCATTCATTTTTATAATTTCTGTAATCAGTAACACCCTAAATTAGTTAAATAATACCAAAAAAGTTGCCATTAAGGCTAGTTTAAGACTTGCTACGTTAGAATTAACTCAGGTTGAGGGTAAACCACTGCCTTTAAAAGGACTATAACAAGATAAAGCACTGTGGATGATTGTCATTTTTGAATAACCACAGGGCTTTGTACAAAGTAACTGACAACCAGTTATTGACGAGCGATTTTAAATAAACAGAGGTTTTCCCATGAAAAATAAAGTCAAGTTAGCGATTTCAACAATTGTTTTATGTAGTTCTGTCTCAACAGCTGAGGCGGCTAAACACCACTCGATTAGCAGTCATTCTAAGCATCCAGCCACAGCACATAAAACCAGTTCTTCTTCAAAAAGCCATTCAAAACACTCACACACCACGCATTACGCGCTAACAAACCATAGACACAGATTTGATGATGAGCTGGCATCAAGCGACTCTCATTCAGGTGGTGCTTCTTTGTACAGTGAAAGGCTTCATGGTAGAAAAACAGCAAGTGGTGAACCTTATGATATGTACGCGCTAACCGCTGCACACAAAACGTTGCCGTTGCGCTCTTATGTTGAAGTCACCAATTTACGCAATAATCGTAGCGTGGTTGTTCGCATTAATGATAGAGGTCCTTTTCATAGCAATAAGATGCTGGATCTTTCTTCCGCTGCGGCAGAGAAACTGGGCATTGAAGGCGGTTCTGGACAAATAAAAATCACGCCTCTAGCTATGAATTAATTTTTATCGACAGGCAAGCCAACAAACATAAAACACGCATGATACAATAACGCCATGTTTTATTGAGTCCACAACTAGAAATGACACTTTTTAAGAGTTTTATCCCGTTTTTATTTTTTTTATTCACTGTCGCCTTTCAGGCAAATGCAGAAACCGCTGAATCCTTAACACCCGCCGCGCCAACTATCGCGGCGAGTGCTTATATTCTACAAGATTTCCACACTGGCAAAGTATTAGCCGAGAACAATGCCGATACTAAGCTCGCTCCCGCAAGTCTAACCAAGATTATGACGGTTTATGTGGCGTTAAAAGAAATCAGTAAAGGGCATTTACATCTCACAGATCTAGCGACTATCAGTCAAAGAGCGCGTGATGCCTCTGGTTCGCGTATGTTTCTTGAAGTCAAACAGCAAGTTAAAGTTGAAGACCTATTAAAAGGTATCATTATTCAATCAGGTAATGATGCCAGCATTGCTTTAGCTGAACATATCGCCACTCAAGAAAGTACCTTTGCTGATATGATGAATCAACAAGCTGCGCAACTGGGCATGAAAAACACCCATTTTCAAAACAGTGATGGGCTACCGATTGAAAATCACTACACCACCGCGCGTGATTTAACCACGCTCACCAGTGCATTAATCAAAGAGTTTCCCGAATACTATCCTTGGTTTTCACAAAAAGAATTTACCTTCAACAAAATTGTTCAGCATAACCGTAATTTATTGCTAGGTCGTGATGAATCGGTTGATGGTGTTAAAACTGGATTTACCGATGATGCGGGTTATTGTTTAGTCGCTTCTTCGTTACGCGAAGGAATGCGCCTGATTTCGGTGGTGATGGGAACAAAAAGTTCCAAAGCGCGTGCCGACGAAAACCAAAAATTATTAAACTACGGCTTTCGGTTTTTTGAATCGCATCGTTTGTACGAAGGCAAAAAACCGTTAAAAGACGCAAAATTATGGAAAGGTGCGGAAAACACAATACCGCTAGGTTTAGCGGAAGACCTTTATGCCACTATTCCCCGCCGTCATTATAACGAGCTAAAAGCCACGATTGTGGTCGATAAAAAAATTGCTGCCCCTGTTAAAGAAGGCGATAAGTACGGTTCGGTGAATGTTGAGCTTAAAGGTGAAATAGTCTCGCAAAAAGACTTAATCGCTTTAAAGTCAGTAGAAAAAGGCAATATTTTGTACCGTGCTTACGACAGTATTATGATGATGATGGAGAAATCAGATGACAAGTAAAATAGTCTATTTAAACGGTCAATACCTGCCGTTAGACCAAGCGCAAATATCGGTCATGGATCGTGGGTTTTTATTTGGTGACGGTATTTATGAAGTCATCCCCTGTTATTTTGGCAATTTATTTCATTTTCAAGCCCATTTAGGTAGACTTATCGCTAGTCTGAAAGGGATTCGTATGGTCAATCCTTACAGTGCCGAGCAATGGTTGGAGATTTTTAAACCTTTGATGGATGTTAGCAAAAATCAATACATCTATTTGCAGATTACACGCGGTGTCGCACCGAAAAGAGATCATGCGTTTCCAGAAAATATCCAGCCCACTATTTTTGCGATGTGTTCTGATATTGTCCCTTTTGCAGGACTTGAAACAGGCGTAAAAGCTATCACCCTCGATGAAAGTCGCTGGCAGTTTTGCAATATTAAATCCATTAATTTACTGGCTAATATTCTGCTACGCCAACAAGCAGTAGAACAAGAGTGCGCCGAAGCGATTTTAGTTAATCGTGATGGGTTGATCACCGAAGGCGCGGCGAGTAATGTATTTGCCGTTATTAATGGCGAGTTAGTCACGCCACCCAAGTCTAATAGTATTCTAGCGGGTATCACGCGTGATGTGATTTTAGAGCTTGCTGAAAAAAATAATATTCCACACCGTGAGAATAGCATTTCCTTAAATGCGTTAAAAACCGCGACTGAAATTTGGGTCACTAGCTCAACACGCGAAATTATTCCTATCGTTGAATTAGACGGTCAACGCGTAGCCGATGGTAAGGTTGGTGCAGTTTGGCACAAGGTAAACAGTATTTTTCAAGCCTACAAACAATCGCTGTTATGAGTGAAGAAGAAACCCTTTTTGAATTCCCTTGTGAATTTCCCATTAAAGCAATGGGCAAAGCAGACGTTGAATTGCCTGTGGTGGTGACAGAAATTGTGCGTCGCCATGTGCTAGAAGTTGACGAAGCCGCGATAAAAACTCGTCATAGCAAAGACGGCAATTTTATTTCCGTGACTGTCATTATCGAAGCCACTAGCAAAAAACAGCTCGATGCCATTTATCAAGATTTAACCGATCATCCCCACGTTTTAATGTCATTGTAGGGTACGCAATGCGTACTTTACGCGACATTATCACTCATGACCTAGGCTTGCAAGACTACACAACCGTCTGGCAAGCTATGCAAGACTTCACCCTACAACGCACTGCCGACACGCCCGATGAATTGTGGATAGTCGAACATCCAGCCGTTTATACCCTAGGATTAAACGGCAAGCGTGAACACTTACTCAATACAGGCGATATTCCTGTTATTCAATCTGACCGAGGCGGACAAGTCACTTACCACGGACACGGACAAGTGATTATTTACACTTTGCTAGATATTAAACGCCTCAATATCAACATCCGCGAATTAGTCAGTTTATTAGAACAAACCATGATAGATACCCTAACTCATTACGGTATCGTAGCCATTGCCAAGGCCGACGCACCAGGTGTTTATGTGCAGGGTAAAAAAATTGGTTCAATTGGTATTCGTATCAAAAACTCATGCAGTTATCACGGCTTAAGTTTTAACAACAACATGGATTTAACGCCATTCAATTATATTAATCCCTGTGGCTATAAAAACCTACAAGTCACTCAATTAGCGGATTTAGGTATAACCATCAGCACTCCAGAACTTGCCGCCTTCATGAGTCAAGTTATCAATACACTGCTGAGTAACAATAAATGGTAGTATTTGAGACACACACCACCAATCGCCTATTTTTACGGTTCGCGTAAAACAACTACGCTAAACCTTCGATGGGTACTCCGCCACCGAGTTTCATTTTTTCAGTGAAACACGCAGTACGTTTTAACAGGATTTGCTTTACTTTTTGGTAAGGCGTGACCCTGTTAATGTCCTTGTCGTTGTACTCTGGCAAGGATATTCAGTGCCGCGTTTAGTTTTATTTATATTGCCGTTGCCTATTTAATTCCGTCCCTGCATAAAAAAACTGATATGAAAGCATCATTAGGACAAATTGCCTTGATTACGGCGGGGGTGTTGTTGATTTGTACGTTACATGATATTGCGCACCATGTAGAGCTTGGTTAATTGAAAAGCATTGTCCACGAAAGACACAAAAAGCACGAAAAACCGCATGAAATTTTTGCTTTTTTCGTGCTTTTCGTGGATAAAAATAAGATGTGTAGGTCGGAATAAGACCGTCCAAGCGGTAGCGCAGGACGGGCGTTTCCGACATCATATAAGTTTGTCGGAAACGCTTTATTTCGCTCCCGCTCAATAAGGCTTATTCCGACCTACAAGGCTGTCGGGTATAATCCGCATTTCACCCAATCCTATTAGGAGTCACATAATGGCAAACGCCGAACAACTTGCTTTACTAAAACGCAGTATTGATGAATGGAATAGCTGGAGAGAACAAAGCTCAGAAATAGTTGACCTGAGCGGTGCCAATCTGAGCCGTGCCGAGCTGAACGATGCCAACCTGAGCGGTGCCAATCTGAGGTTTGCCAACCTGAGCGATGCCAACCTGAGCGAGGCCTACCTGTTGGGTGCCAACCTGAGCAATGCCAACCTGAGCTATGCCAACCTGAGCTATGCCAACCTGAAAGCCAATCTGAGCGGTGCCAATCTGAGCGGTATCCCCCATGAAAATTTCGGTTATCCTGGTATGGGCAGATAAGCGGTAAGCCTTAAGCGAACCCCAACAAAAACAAGCGACTATGTATAAATGTTGGGGTTCGTACCTCACCCCAACCTACAGACTACGGACTGGGTTTTGATCTCAATCAAGCCACAATCAAGTTATCACATTCGGCTCTGTTCTACCCGTGCGTTGTTTCACTTGGCAAAACTGTTCCGCCAGTTCAATTAAATCCGCTAACGCTACTTGTGCATCTTGGTCATGTTTAGTGGCATCGGGTTCAAATTTTTCCAGATAAATGCGTAAAGTCGCCCCAACTGTCCCTGTGCCTGACAGTCTAAACACAATACGTGAACCATTGGTAAAACCAACGCGTACTCCTTGATTATTGCTGACACTGCCGTCTATGGAATCGTGATAGCTGAATTCATCGGCGAATTTCACTGTGTATTCACCAAAGGTTTTGCCCGCTAACTCAGATAATTGAGCGCGTAAATGCTCGACAATGCCATTCGCTATGGTGGTTTCAATGGCTTCATAATCGTGACGGCAATAAATATCGCGTCCAAATTTTTGCCAATGTTCGTGAACAATATCCGCAACGGATTGGCGTTTTCTGGCAACTAAATTTAGCCAAAACAACACTGCCCATAGACCGTCTTTTTCACGGACGTGATTTGAACCTGTGCCAAAACTTTCTTCACCGCACAGGGTGATTTTGCCCGCATCTAGCAAATTACCAAAAAATTTCCAACCTGTGGGTGTTTCATAGCAAGGAATTTTATAGCTGGCAGCCACACGGTCAACTGCTTGGCTAGTGGGCATAGAACGGGCAACGCCGCTTAAGCCAGCTTTATAGGCGGGAATTAAATGCGCATTAGCCGCCATGATGGCTAAGCTATCACTGGGTGTGACGAAAATTTGACTGCCCGTAATCATGTTTCTGTCGCCATCACCATCGGAAGCCGCACCAAACGTCGGTGCATCGGCACTGAACATACGTTCGGCGAGTTCGTGAGCATGGGCTAAATTAGGATCAGGATGATGTCCGCCAAAATCTTCTAACGGTTCGGCATTAATCACCGATTCGGGACTTGCACCCAGCAGTTCAACCAAAATTCGCTTCCCATAAGGCCCTGTAATGGCACTCATCGCATCGAATAACAAGGTGATATAGCCAGAACTGATACTTTGTTTCAATAACGGAAAGTCAAAAATCGACTCCATCAATTCAGCATAATCACTGACAGGATCAATAATGGTGATATTAAAACCGTCAATTTGTTGTGTGCCAATAGTGTCTAAATCCACATCATCCATGATGGCAATTTTATAACTATCAATCACTTGGCTACGCGCATAAAAGGCGTTGGTGTCTTTTTCAGGAGCAGGGCCACCATTACCTGAATTGTATTTGATACCAAAATCTTCCTCAGGACCACCAGGGTTATGACTAGCAGATAAGATTAATCCGCCGAATGCGTGATATTTTCTAATGATATGTGAAGCCGCTGGTGTAGACAGCAATCCACCTTGTCCTATAATTAAACCACCGAAACCATTCGCTGCGGCCATTTTAATAATGATTTGTATCGCTACTCGGTTAAAATAGCGACCGTCTCCGCCCAGAACTAGGGTTTTTTCGGTAATTTCTTCTAGTGAGTCGAAAATTGATTGAACAAAATTCTCCAGATAACCAGACTGTTGAAACACTTTAACTTTTTTTCGTAGTCCAGAGGTACCTGGATTCTGGTCGGAATAGGGTTGAGTTTTGATAGTTTCTATTTGCATGTTTGATCCTTAATGCGACAATTAACGTTAGTGGTGGAATAAAGTACACCAAAACTCTTTTTCAGTGTAGATTTTAATTATGTTACGAACTTGTATATTATTGTATTGTGGTTTTTTCTCTTTTGCAGTCAATGCAGATAATCCTGTTCCAGTGAATATATTCGGTTCCATTCCAGCGAATGCAGTCAGCCGTGTTCCAGCGAATATAGTCAGCTCTGTTCCAGCGCGTGCAGTTAGCCGTGTTCCTGCGAATGTGGTCAGTTCTATTCCAACGAGTGCAGTCAGCCGTGTTCCAGCGAATATAGATAGTAGTATTTGGTTATTAGTGGATACCAAAGCACACAAAATTGAAGTAAAAAAAGGTGAGCTAACGCTCGAAACGCTGAGTGGCATTGCCATTGGTCGAAAAGGTGCAGGATTAAAAAATCATCGAGGTGATGATATTACCCCTTATGGCAATTATAGAATTGGCTGGGTGGGTGAAAAAAGTAATTTTCGTAAATTTTACGGCTTAACCTATCCTTCCAAGCAAGACGCTGAAATTGCATTAAAACGCGGTATTATTAGTCAGTCTGACTATTACAGTATTGCGGCAGCGGAACAATTTAACCAAATACCCCCGCAAGACACGCCATTAGGAGGACAAATAGGCATTCATGGGCTAGGCGCGGGGGACGAGAAGATTCATGAAATATTTGACTGGACGCATGGGTGTATCGCATTGACGAACGCTCAAATCGATCACTTAAGCCAATGGTTGGATACGGGAACAGTGGTAAAAATAAAATAAAGCTGGAAAATTTCGCGTAAAGTGGTAAAATTAGTCCTAGTTTTATGCTCAATATAACTTAACTCTCAAAATATAAGGTAAATAGAAATGAAAAAAATCGTAAAATTATCTATGGTTGCACTGGTTGCTAGCTTGGTTGTTGGTTGTGCGTCACAAGGTGACTTAGATGCTTTGAGTGCGCGTGTTGACGGTTTAGCTACTTCAGTTGCACAAGCATCATCTGACGCTGCTAGCGCAAAATCAGCTGCTGATCAAGCTGCTGCAACAGCTGCTTCTGCTGAAGCTGCTGCTAACCGTGCTGAGCAAGCTGCTATGGACACTAACAGCAAATTAGACAAATTGTTCTCACACGGCATGAAAAAATAATTTTTCATTACCGTTTTAGAACATTAGAAAGCCCAGTGATTCGTCACTGGGCTTTTTTTATGCTTGTAAGTTATCCGTAAAAACCAAAGGCATTCAAGGTACATCTTAGCCAATATTCTACGCAGCTTTAAACTATTGTTACACTTCGTTAATCAACCCAATTGAGCAATTAACCTATATGCTTTTAGTTAGGTTATCTGTTGTTTTTGTCGCTCTATCCAACTGTCTATCTACTTGCTCTGACTGACATGACACCACTGTTTCGTGAAATCACTCATTTTTATTTTAAATAAGACGTTATATAACACAGTTTTTATATAAGAAAATATAACTTAATGATTGCTAAGGTTTTTATTTTTGGCACTTTTTTTGCTTTAAACCATCCTTTATCCTTAAAATAATGGAGTGTGTTCATGCCTTTGAAAAATAAGCCCTATCAAAAAAATAACTTATCTATGGCGATTACCATGTTGATGACAGGCGGTGTACTGTCAATATCTGCACAAGCCGCCGATAAAAACAAACCTGTTCAACAAGATAATTCAGTTTTTGAGCTAGGTACAATGGAAGTTACCGACACCCGCACGCCTTCTGGCAAATTACAAAGTCGCGATATTTTAAGTTCGGTCGATATTATGAATGCCGACAAAATCGAAAATCAAAACGTGCTGACCAGTTATGATTTACTTCATCGTATGCCAGGTGTACAGATTACCCAATTTAATCAAGGCACAACCACAGGCAAATTTTCTTTTCGGGCGTTCAATGGCGAAGGCAATATTAATGGGGTGAAATTACTGATTGATGGTATTCCCAGTAATACCAATGATGGCAATATGCCGTTTATTGATGCGATTTTTCCAATGGACATAGAATCTATTGAAGTAGTGCGTGGTACAAACGATCCGCGTTATGGCTTACACGCGATTGCAGGTGATGCCACGATTAACACTTATCAGGGTGGCAATTATGCGAAAGCGCGTGTCAGTTACGGTGGTTTTAATACGCCGCAAATTCAATCGGGTGTGGGTTATGAAACAGGTGGTTTTTCCCAAAACTATAGCATTAACTACATCAGCACCGATGGCTATCGGGATCATGCCGATTCTGATAAAAAAAGTTTTTCGGGTAAATGGTTTTATACGCCAGAGAGTGGCAAGTATAAAGTCGGTGTTATTGCCCGTTGGAGTGACGCGCTTGCCGATGAACCAGGTTATCTGACAGAAGCCCAAACACGCACGAATAAATTGCAATCCATGCCGCATAACGCAACCGATGGTGATAAACGCCAAACAGGGCAATTAAGCGGGCATTTGGATGTGAATATCACTGATGATTTATTTTGGTCAACCAAAGTCTATGGCAACTCGTTTGAGGATAAACGCTGGGTGACATTTAGTGCTGCGTTTGCACAACAAGAACGTCTGACACGCGAGTTGCAATATGGCGGAATAACTTCTTTGACCTATCACCCAGACATTTCTTGGTTGAATGATTTTTCGCTGGAATCGGGTTTTGACATTCAATATCAGGATAATCAAAGTTATCGTTATCTTACCAAAAATCGTACCCGCACCTCACAAACCCGCGCCCAAGCATTTGATTTTGTCGATTATGGCGGCTATATGCAGGCGATGATACAACCGTTTAAATGGTTAAGAGTGACTCCAGGGTTTCGTGTTGACAGTATTCAAGGGAATTTTGCTAACCGTGCCAATGGCAAACTGGCGGAAATCAATGATTACGGCAATATCTGGCAACCTAAAATCGGCGCAGTGATTACCCCGATTGAAGGTTATAGCTTATACGGTAACTGGGGTAGAACATTCCAAGTGGCGACAGGCGCAGCTTCTTATAAGACGACCGCGACTGCAACAGACTTAGCTCCGTCGATTAACGATGGCTGGGAAGTAGGGATTAAAGTTCAACCTGTAAAATGGGCAGAGGGGCGGGTCGCTTACTGGCAGCAATCGGCAACTAATGAATGGCGCAGACAATTAAACAGTCCTAATGGCGATTCCACCAATATCGGCGCGACTGATAGACAAGGTGTAGATATAGAATTAAAAGTTTCACCGATTGATCCGTTAAGCGTTTGGACAACGTTTTCACTGCAAGAAGCTATTATCAAAACGCCATCACCTACCACACCACAATTCAAAGGTAATACCATTGACCACACGCCCAATTATCTGTTTTCAGCAGGGATAGATTATCAAATCACCAAAGAACTTAAATCATCGTTATGGACAACAGGGCAAGGTGCGTATTATCCAGATGAAGCCAATAAACGCAAAAAAGTCGGCGAATACGCGTTGTTGAATTTAGACCTAGGTTACAAGGTTAATAAAATGGTCGAATTACAATTGCAAGTCAAAAACCTGACTAACACCTACTGGGAATATGTCTGGGATGACGGCACGCAAACCTTGCATTCACCAGGTGATGGCAGAGCAGTTTATGGCGCGATTAGTGTCAACTACGATTTAAAATAAACGGATAGCGTTTGGAGTCCAAGGCAGGACTTGGACTTTAAAACACGTCCAAAACTTGTTTTGGACTCCTAATGATAAATTTGCCCCATTACCCATAAATGCTCAACACAAACACACAAAACTCGCGCCGTCATCAATGGCGGCGCGTTTGGCTTAATTGTCATCTATACCTAGGATTAACCGTTGGACTGGTGTTCGTATTGGTTGGTCTGACAGGCAGTCTGTTGGTGTTTTATGTTGAAATAGATGAAGTCTTAAATCCCACCTTACAAATTTCTGCTGATGCCGCACAACAGCCTAAACAGCCTTATGAAACATGGTTGCACGCCTTAAATCAAGCCCATCCTGAACGCACAGCGGCGTGGCGGATTGAACTGCCACGTCATGAACAGGCGATGGCAGTCGCGCGGTATTACAAACCCCAAGAAACTCAACACTTGCATTTCGCGCCTTATATGGTGTGGCTCAATCCTTATACTGCCGAGGTGGTGAGCAGTCGGTTTTGGGGGCAAACGCTCATGACATGGTTGTATGATTTGCATTACAGCTTGTTATGGGACAAAACAGGCAAACTCATCATGAGTATCATCGGCGGCGTGTTGCTAATTTTGTTACTCACAGGCATCTATTTATGGTTACCCGCACCTAACAAATGGCGTACTGCTTTAACATTCAAGCGGCACAGTAGCACTGCGCGGTTAATTTTTGATGTGCATAAACTCAATGGTATTTATGGCTTAGCCTTGTTATTGTTGCTGGTAATAACGGGTATTATTTTAGAATTACCCGATACCTTTAACCCGCTGATTAACCAAATTTCGTCGCTGTATCAAATGCCCAAAGTGGTATCTAACCCGCAACAAACCCCGCGTATCAGCGTTGACAAAGCGGTTAATATCGCCTTGCAATACCACCCGCAAGCACAACTGCGATGGATAGAAACGCCCAATAATGCAACGGGTAGTTATCGCATTATGCTATATCAAACAGGCGAACCCAGTCAGCGATTTCCTAAAACAATGGTGTGGATAGAGCAGTACACAGGGCTGATATTGGCAAGCAAAGATGCCAGACAAAGCGGAGCAGGTGATACTTTTATTACTTGGCTACATCCTCTACACAGTGGCGAAGTTGCAGGACTCACAGGACGTTGGATAATTTTTATCAGCGGTTTTATCCCTGCCATACTTTATGTGACGGGTTTTATACGGTGGCAACAAAAGCGTGCGGTAAAAAAAGCGCGGTAGAATGAGTAGAGGGATAACGAAACTCCTCATTAATGTAGGAACATGATGGGTTTCAGCTATCGCCTCTACCCATCCCTGCGCAACTATATTTCAATCATTACGCTTTTAATTCACCGCCAAATATGTCTAATAAACGTGGAATAAAATTGGCTAACTCCAACGACATAATCGAAAAATCTACATCAAAGCGTGCCGCTTCATCGTCAGTATTGGTCTCAGTCACTTGATCTTGAATTAAATCTAAAAATTTCAAGCGTTTAACTGATAAATTTTCATCAAGGATAAAACTCAAACGATCATCCCAGTTCAATGCTAATTTAATCACCTGCTTGCCAATATCGAGATGGTTTTTAATTTCTGGCAACGACAAATCATGGCGTTTACACCGAATCACGCCACCTGCTTCTTCGGGAGCGCGTAACTCACATTCATCCTCAACCGTCACATCTTTAGGCGTTTGTTGGCTGATTAACCACTCTGTCATGGTTGCAATCGGTTTTTCTACCGTATTTAACGGCACGGCTGGCAACGAACCCAAACATTTACGCAGTAAACTGAGTAAATCTTCCGCACTTTTGCTAGAGCCTGAATCGACCACCAAAAAACCGCCTTTCACATCAATATACGCATACAACTTGCGTGAAAAAGTAAACGCACGCGGTAATAACTCAAAAATCAGTTCATCTTTAATGGCAGTGCGTTCTTTTTTTGATAACTTACGCCCTTCTGCCTCTTCGGTTTCCTCAATTTTTTCCTGCATCATTTCATTGAGTACAGAGGCGGGTAATACGCGCTCTTCCTTTTTAGTGCAAATCATCATAAAACCATTGGCACTATGCACTAGCGGCGCGGCTTTACCGATAGGCGATACCCAGCCTAAGGTAAAATCTTCATGCGAACCACAAGGGCGAAACGTTAACACCGCCAGTTTTTCTTCTAGCTCTTCAGCCGTTAAGGTAAATGCTTCAGTTAAACGAAAAATACTCAGATTTTTAAACCACATACTGTAATCCTATAAATATTGGACGTGCATTATCGCACTATAACGCAGTGTCATACAAAAGCGGCTATTCCAAGCCTGCCATAATTTCATCACTAATATCGGCATTGGAATAAACGTTCTGCACATCATCCAAATCTTCTAATCGGTCGATTAAACGCAACATTTTTTCGGCATCGTCGGCATTCAATTCAGCCATTGTCGCAGCCTGCATAGTGACTTCGGCATTGTCTGGTTCAAAACCAGCGGCAACCAGCGCGTCTTTAACGGCTAAATAATCTTCGGGTGTGGTGATAATATCGACCGCGCCGTCGTCAAATGTGTTTACGTCTTCCGCACCTGCTTCTAACGCGGCTTCCATCAGTGCGTCTTCATCGACAGAAGGCGCGTAACTGAGTATACCCAGTTTACTGAACATATAAGCGACTGAACCGTCTGTGCCTAAGTTTCCGCCTGATTTGGTAAACGCATGACGAACTTCACCGACGGTGCGGTTACGATTGTCGGTTAAGCAATCGACAATGACGGCTGTGCCGCCAGGCCCGTAACCTTCGTAACGAATATTTTCGTAATTTACGCCTTCCAACGCACCCGCCGCTTTTTTAACGGCGTTGTCGATGGTGTCACGGCGCATATTTGCACCTAATGCTTTATCGATTGCGGTGCGTAATGCAGGATTACTCCCCACATCAACGCCACTGGTTTTTACCGCAACCGTAATTTCGCGTAGCATTTTGGTAAAAACTTTGCCTCGTTTGGCATCTTGTCCCGCTTTGCGGTGTTTGATGTTTGCCCATTTACTATGTCCAGCCATTGCTTCTCTCTACTGTTTAATTGTAATTCTATTCATTCATGTAGATACCATATCGCAAGCGGAAAAATCATCCTGTTTGTGGTTGATTTGGAGAGATGGTATCTACTTACTACCGCTTGGGCGGTCTTATTATCTAACCAGACGACCATAAAGACGCGATAAATCGCGTCTCTACGTTAGCTCCACATGGTGCGCAATATCATGGAGCGTACAAATCAACAACACCCCCGCCGTAATTAACGCAATTTGCTGTAACGAAGTTTTAGTATCGGTTTTTTTATGTAAGGACGGAATTAAATCAGCGACGGCGATATAAATAAAACTAGAAGCAGCCAGTGCCAGAAAATACGGCAAGCTGGCGTGTAAATCTGCCAAGCTAAAATACGCTAATACGCCACCAATGACTGTGGTTAAACTCGCCAGTATGTTATAAAACAATGCTTTGCCTTTTCCATAACCGCTTTGTAATAAAATCGCAAAATCGCCGACTTCTTGCGGAATTTCATGCGCAGCAACCGCTAGGCTGGTGACGATACCTAACTGCACATCGGTTAAAAATGCCGCGCCGATGAGTACGCCATCGACAAAATTGTGAATACTGTCGCCAATAATAATTAACGCACCTGCGGATTTACTGACTCCGTGATGATGTCCATGCTCATAACTATGATTGTGGTCGTGTGTTGCGTCATCGTCATAAGCAGCACAATCGCCAAAATGACAATGTCGCCAAACCAATAATTTTTCCAGTACGAAAAACCCCAGTATGCCGACCAGAATAGTGCCAGACAGGGATTGAAATTGTTCAGGTTTTACCGCTTCAAAGGCTTCTGGAATTAAGCCCCAAAAAGCAACCGCCAATAACGCGCCAATGGCAAAACTAATGCCGTGCGGTAATACTGCGTTGCGCTGTTTATCGGGTAATAATAAAAAAATACCCGCTGCTAGCACACTGAGTATCCCCCCGACGGCGGTAAAAATAATAATGTATAACAGTAAATTCACAGTCCTTATGTTCTCCAGATTAGGGTTGCCATGCGTCCTGTTTGTGCGTCTCGACGATAAGAATAAAAGCGTTCTGTATCGGTAAAGGTACAAAAATCCCCGCCATAAACGCCATCAATACCCAATGCTGCTAATTCAATACGCGCTAATTGGTAAATATCAGCTAAATATTTGTTATCGCTGATTTGCGTAAAAGCAGGAGCAAATACGGCAGATTTTGCCATAAATGCCTCACGCACTTCCGTGCCTACTTCAAAACAGGATGTGCCAATCGCAGGACCTAACCATACTAAAATATCAGTGGTAGACAACGCGGCTAGCGTATTGCTGATAATCCCTGCTAACAAACCCCGCCAACCCGCATGAATAGCGGCGATTTTTTTGCCATCGGTAGAGCAGATTAATAACGGTAAACAATCCGCCGTCATCACGGCACACACCACACCCGCTTGATTGCTAACACTGGCATCGGCTTGTTGCAGTGTGGTAGCTTGCCCAGCATTAATAACAAGGCTGCTGTGGGTTTGTTCTAGCCACACAGGTTCAGCAGGTAACGTCAGCATGGTTTTAATGCGGTGACGATTTTCACGCACACAGTTCGCATCATCTCCGACATGAGTCGCAGGATTAAGACTGTGGTAAGGCGCGACACTGACACCACCTGTGCGTAGCGTAGTGGCAGCGTGAATATTAGCGGGTGCAGGCCAATCAGGTGTCAGCCAATACTTATTCTTGTTCATTATCAGCCAAGGCGGCAAGCAATCGAATCATATCATCAGGCATGGGTTGTTCCCATTCCATATATTCATTGGTAACAGGATGGAGCAAACCAAGTTTTTCCGCGTGTAAGGCTTGGCGTTTAAAGCTACGCAATTCTTTTTCCAGAGCTTCACTGCAATTCGGTGGCATTTGAAAACGCCCACCGTACATAGGATCACCCAACAACGGAAAGCGAATATGCGCCAGATGGACACGAATTTGATGAGTACGTCCTGTTTCTAATTTCACTCGAATCAGGGTGTGACGAGTAAATCGTTGTACCACCCGATAATGGGTAATGGCTTCTTTGCCTGATTCGCGGACTACATAACGTAAACGATCCTGAGGATGTCTGCCGATAGGTTCATCGATTGTTCCACCTGCGGTCATGCGTCCACGGCTAATCGCCAGATATTCGCGGGTGATGCTACGTTCTTGCAATTGTTGCGTGAGGCTATTGTGTGCTTGCAAGGTTTTGGCAATCATCAATAAGCCGCTGGTATCTTTATCGAGACGATGAATAATACCTGCTCTGGGCAAAGTTTCCAGACTGGCATCATGATTAAGTAACGCGTTCATTAATGTGCCGCTCCAATTGCCCACCGCAGGATGTACCACTAAGCCCGCTGGTTTGAAAACGATGAGTAAGCTCTCGTCCTCAAACACAATATCCAAGGGGATTTTTTCAGGTTCAGCATGAATCACCACTTCTGCTTCGGCATCGAGGGTAATAATTTCGCCGCCGTCCAATTTATCTTTCACTTTTAGCGTTAAACCATTGACTTGGACGCGTCCTGATTTAACCCATGTTTGTAATTTACTGCGCGAATAATCCGCAAATAGTTCTGCAAGTACCTGATCTAAACGCATTCCTGCCATTTCGTAAGGTACTTCTTCCATTAATTTTGTCATAACAAGTTCTTCTGAATAACACATAGTTAAGTTATACTCGCACGATAGTCAGCCATTCATTCGGCGAGAAAACCCCTAATGTTACAACGTGTCACGAGCATCATGCGATTAATTTTAATAAAATTTTTATTTATCGGCTTTTTAAGCCTAACACAAACAGGTTGTTCAACACTGAGCAATTTATTTTCTGGCGACTCTGCTTCATCTGAAGACGAATATGTGGGCTGGGATGTGGGCAAATTTCGTAACGAAGCCAAAGCCGCTCTCGATGCTGGCAGTTATGAAAAAGCCGTCAAACTCTACGAAGCCATTCAAACTCGTTATCCCTTTGGTGAAGGTTCTTCGCAAGCAGAACTCGATTTAGCTTACGCTTATTACAAGGCGGGCAAGTATGAAGAATCCGTAGCAACTGCTGATCGATTCATTAAAATGAATCCGCGTAGTGTAGGGGTTGATTATGCTTTATACCTAAAAGGCTTGTCTAATTATAACCGTGACATCGGATTTATTGACCGTTTTTTACCCACTGATACCGCACAGCGGGATCAAAGCAAAGCCCAAACCTCTTACAATAATTTCAAAGAACTGGTCGAACGTTTTCCTAGCAGCAAATACACGCCTGATGCCAAATTGCGGATGATTGCAGTCAGAAACAACCTAGCCATGCACGAAGTTCATATTGCCCGTTACTACATTAAACGAAAAGCTTATGTCGCTGCCGCAAGTCGTGCATCAGGTGTTGTTGAACGCTATCAAGGTACGCCCGCTGTACCTTATGCCTTAGAGGTCATGCAGGAAGCTTATAATAATCTCGGTATGACTGATTTGGCTCAAGATGCTGCCCGCGTTTATGAACTCAACTACCCAAATGGTCCACCTGTTGCTGAGCATAAAGATGCCACCTTCTCACATCAGGTGTGGGATTTTATTGGACTAGAAAAATAACTAGATTAGCGATAAATTAAGCGGTTACAGATAACATCTGTTTAAGGGATGTTATCTGTTTATAGATACTGACTTTTGCCAATAGCTGAAGCTATTGGACTCCTGAATATTAGAAAATTATTTGGACGTTTTTACAGGCTGACCCTCCTTAAATTCGCCTGTATATTTTTTGCCACTTGAATAAGTAAATGTACCTTGTCCTTCGGCTTTATCACTTTTAAATTCACCTTCGTATTTGTCACCATTGGCGTAGCTAAAACTACCTTTTCCGTCAGACAGATCGTTTTTAAATTCGCCCTCATATTTATCGCCATTCTTGTAAGTAAATAACCCTTGACCTTCACGTTTACCGTTTTTAAATGCACCACTATATTTATCGCCATTTTTATAAGTGAATGTGCCTTGCCCCTCAAATTTACCACCTTTAAACTCACCACTATATTCATCACCATTGGCTGTGTTATACGTTCCTTTGCCGTCTTGTTTACCCTCTTTAAACTCACCTACATATTTATCGCCATTGGCTGAATTATGCGTTCCTTTGCCGTTTGGCTTACCGTCTTTAAACTCACCGATATATTCATCACCATTAGTTAAAGTAATTGTGCCTTTACCTTCGCGTTTACCGTTTTTAAATTCACCAATATATTTATCGCCATTGGCTAATCTATGCTTTCCTTTTCCATCTGGCTTACCATTTTTAACATCACCTTCATACTTATCACCATTGGCTAATCTGTAGATTCCTTGTCCATCTGGATTACCATTTCTAAATTCACCTTCATATTTATCGCCATTACCTAAGGTAATTTCTCCGTGTCCATTAATACAGTCGCCCGTACAAGTATCGTCTGCAAATAATGTGTTATTGAATAAAAATAAACAGATAACTATTATTGGATAAAATAATATTTTTCTTACTGTAATGTTATTGAATGGGGACATTGCGAAATTCCTAAAAATTAAAAATGCGGAGGGAGTGTTTATGAATTATGTGAGTGACGAACACGTTTTAATTATGGATTCCAGCGACCAATTGAAAGCAGAGTGGTTTATTTTTGTGACGTTTGAATGGTTGGATAAACTGTAGGGTGCGCATCGCACACACCCTACTTAGCTTATTTTACATTCGGACAATCTGCGTAGTTGAAATGAATAGCACCCACCGCACCAGAACGGTGTGGTTGGCTGGGTGTGTGTGGAGGTCCTTGTTCACCTAGTGCTGTTACATGAAGCTGCTCTGCTCTTGCTCCATGAGACATCAGTAAATTACTGATTGCAGAAGCTCTTCTCTCAGATAAGCTCTGATTGCTTTTAGTCTTGCCAATGGTATCCGCCGAAGCAGTGACATCAGCGGTTGCATTTGGATAGAGTTGTAGCCAATGACCTGCAACAGCTATATCCTCATTGTTGACTTTAAACGGTTTATCTTTGCCTGTATGGAAGTAGGCAACCGCTTGATAAAATGCGGTGTCTTGGGCATGATTTTGACCATGAACTTCGGTTAGCCATTGGCATAACTCTTTTTCAGATTCAAGACGATGTTTAGCGGAATCGGTCGCAGCATCCATGCCTTTTTGATACTCGTCAATATTCCAATAATAGTCTTTAGTCCAATGCTCTAAGACTTTATTAGCAACGGCGCGTGATTTATTGGCTTGATCTTCATGCAGTATTGCCTGACCGTAATGACCAGCAACCGAGGCATCAATGCCAGCAGTAAGTGCGGGAATGTCTTTTTGCGGTGGCGCACTGCAAGCACTGAGTGCAGTGATTAACACAGCAAAGGGTAGGTAGTTATAGTGTGTTTTCATAATTTTATCCTCTCAGTCAAATCCCCACCTTTTAGTGGCGGATGAATATAACGCTTTAAGTGCTTAGCAAAAAAAGTGAGCTTTCATTAAACACTTAAGCAGGGAATTTTATTCGCCGTCGTCAGGTCCATAAGTAGTCCAGTAGCCTGGTAGGTGTTGACCAAAATAACGGGTATCTTCGCTAAAACGATTCCATACATAGGGCGGCGTAATATAAGGGTCAGTTGGAATAGGTGAGGTAATTAATTCTGCAACACCGACAACTGTTCTACCCACAGCTTCAAATGTTCCGCGTAACACGCCCCATGTTGAACCAACAAACACATTGCTTTCACTACTGATGTTAATAACGTTTTTGGGTAACTCAATGAAGCCAGTTGTTGTATTAGCAAATCCTTGGCTGGCTCTATCACTAAAACCAGACAGATAACTTTTTTCTTCTTCAGCGTTAGCAGTCGCTGCAAATAGTAATGCACCGCTAAGCACACAGGTAGTCAATAACTTTTTATTCATGGTTAATTCCTCCTAAAATGTATAAGCCATCAGGTCAGTTATAACGGCTGTTAACGTGGTTATAACACTGACCAAAAAACCAATCTGAGTAAGCACTCACACATTATGCCTTCTCAGTTCAAACAATAACTCAACACGATTCAGTTGTCTATGATAAGTCGCATAGAATGAAATAAATTGCCAAAATAAAGTCATTCTATGGTAAGGCTATGTAGTGCTTTGTCAAAAACACCTATTTCGTTGTCGCTTAAACAGGTCTACAAAAAAGCCCTAATAGCTGCTATACCTTGACCGCCTGCTTGTTGTGCGCTACTTAAATCAGCTAGGGTTTGACCACCTAGCGCGTACACAGGGAGATTGCATTGATTCACCAGTTCGGCGAACTGTTGCCAGCCGAGTGGTGCGGTGTCGGGGTGAGTTTGGGTGGCTAACACGGGCGCGAGTACCACAAAATCAACGCCGATTTGTTCAGCGTGTTGGAGTTGTTCACGATTATGACAGGAAGCGGCTAACCATTGGCTATGAGCAGGGCGTTGCCGCATTGCCATTAAATCACGGCTAGTTAAATGCAGTCCATCTGCCAGATTATCCGCTTGTTTAACGGCTGAATTGATGAGCAGTAACGCGCCATGTTGTTGGCATAAGGGATACGCTTGTTGAATAAACGCGTGGCTAGCTTCGGCTGATAAGTTTTTCAAACGCGCTTGTATCAGCTTCAAACCCTTAGCCAATAACGTTTGTAGATTAGTGGCTAATAGCAATGGATCGCTGTCATCGAGAATGCCATAATACGGTGGCAATTGTGCGGCGGTGATAATGGGAAGATTTGCGGCAGGAAAATCGTAGTGCTTTAAATCCTGCACATTAACCCATTTAATGATCTGACCTTCTGCACTATGCGCTTCACCTGCAAACTGCTCAATCAAAAATACCTTTAATTGTACGACTCTATCAGGGTATGAATGGTTGATAGTGATTAATGGAGTTGCGCTGATAACCTCAATCCCTAATTCTTCTTTGAGTTCGCGCTTTAAGGCTTGTTCTGCGGTTTCATGACTTTCAATTTTGCCGCCTGAAAATTCCCACAAGCCGCCTTGATGACGTGCATCATCACGCAAGGCGATTAACACCTGTCCTTGGGTATTTTTGATAACACCAACTGCCACACACATTTTCATGGGAGTAAAACAGCTTTAGCTGTTTTCTAGCCAATAGCTAAAGCTATTGAACTCCAGCTTACGTCCGATATTCAGCATTGATTTTCACATAATCGTAAGAAAAATCGCAGGTCAATACTTCTTGTATTGCCATTCCGCGCCCTAATTTAACCGTCACGGTAATTTCTTGCTGATCCATCACCGCTTGTCCAGCGGCTTCGGTATAGTCATCGGCACAACCGCCATTTCTGACTATGCACACGTCATCCAAATATAATTGGACATCTTCCAACACCATAGACTCCACGCCAGCCCGTCCAACAGCGGCAAGAATCCGTCCCCAATTGGGATCACTGGCAAAAAACGCGGTTTTAACCAGCGGCGAATGGGCAATGGTTTTCGCAACTCGCACCGCTTCTTCATCGGATAAAGCTTCCTCTACCACGATGCGCATTAACTTAGTCGCGCCTTCGCCGTCTCTGATAATCAACTCTGCCAGTCGCTTACAAACACTCATTAACGCATCGGCAAATACCTGATAATAGCCCGAATCAGTGGTAATTTCAGGCGCGGCACTTTGACCACTTGCCATAATGACACAAGCATCATTGGTGGAAGTATCGCCGTCAACGGTAATGCGATTAAAAGACTGTTCAACGGCAAGAGCTAAACACTGTTGCAATAGCGGCTGTTGAATTTTGGCATCGGTGGCAATAAAACCCAACATGGTCGCCATATTAGGCTGAATCATGCCCGCGCCTTTCGATATACCGTTAATGGTGATGATTTCGCCAGCAATAGAAATAGTTTTAGACACGCCTTTTGGGAAAGTGTCGGTGGTCATAATTGCTTTAGCGGCTTTATCCCAATTATCGCTATTAAGCTGAGCAATCGCACTAGGCAAAGCAGCGGTGATTTTCGCAACGGGTAACAACTGCCCAATTACACCCGTAGAAAACGGTAACACCTGATTTGCCTCATCGCCCGTCAATTTGGCTAATTCGGCACAAGAAGTTAATGCTGCCTGCATTCCTTTGTCACCCGTTCCCGCATTGGCATTACCCGAATTAATCAAAAACCAGCGTGGCGCGTGGGCAAGATTGGCTTTTGCAACATGAACAGGCGCGGCACAAAACGCATTTTGAGTAAATACCCCCGCGCAACTTGAACCCTCTACCGCGTGTAGCAATAAAATATCATCTCTAACAGTTTGCTTAATACCCGCATTCGCCGTCCCTAAAGTAACCCCTGCAATACTGGGCATAATAGGAAAATCACACTGTCCAACTGCCATCATTAATCCTCGTTTTGTTTAACAACTGTATCAGGACTGCAAGCTTTGCTTGCTTTACAGCGTCCAAAATCAAACCTTGGTTTTGCAAGGCTCAAGTTTTTCTTTTAAATAGATAATTTCCTGTTTTAGATGCGCTATGGTTTCTCGTCTTGATGGGAAATAATCAATTGCTGTTTTTGATTTTCAAATACCAGTTCTGTTGATGAACCAATCACATTGCAACCGTTATTACTGTTCTCGCTGATTAAATAAAGATGCCGTTCACCAAAAGACAATAATTCCATTAACTCCATATCAAACTCCTTCGCGATTTGCTCCAGCTTTGGAATATAGCCCTTAGTTTCTCCACGTTCTATTTTTGAATAGCCACTTACTGACATATTAAGCTTTGCCGCCATTTCCTCTTGCGACCATTCCCTAGATTCGCGCATAAAACGTATTTTTTCGTGAACTTTCATAACACCTTCCTAAATCAGGTAGAAACCAGCACTGTTAGGCTATTGTAGCAAATTTGTAGAGGTTTAGAATGGTACGCGGTAGATAACAGCATTTTTAAGCAGGACGCTGGAGCGTCAACTGAGGCATTCCAACGCAGAGCGTTGGAACGATGAAAATATTATGCCCCTCAGAAACGGTAATGCGTGGGTCAACATAATGAAGGCAGAATCAAAAAGCCCTCTCGGTTGAGAGGGCTTTTTGATTCAATAGCCTAACGGCTGTAAGGGGCGTTGCAACCTCCACTTGTAAATTATGTGCATTAAATAATCACGACTTCATTTTCCCGAGGGATCTCTCATCTCGGTAGTAGCGAAGAAACTAAGGGAAGTTGCAACCCTTACATTCTAGCACGACGGACGCATGATGGCAAAATGACATGAGCATCGAGTAACGCATCTTCACCCATTTGTCGTGAGCGCAGCTCGTAGTATGTGATTCAATCATTCGGCGTATTACGCTATCGCTAATACGCCATACACACTGTAGATACCGTTTTTATCTGTAAGACAGTATTTACAGGTTGCATTTCGTTAAATCTTAAAAAATATCAATACCTTGGCTATTTTTTCAAGGTCTAATTTCATTTGTTCACATTGTGCTTTTAGCTGAGTGAGTTGTTCAGCTTGTTCACTCATGAAAAACGGTAAAATCACTTCGACTTCGACTTGCCCCTCTAAATAATGAATTTTGAAATCGATGATGTCGGATTTAACCGCCGCAAGATAGTTATCCAGTAATGCTTTTACGTCACGGCGATAAAGCGGTGTAGTTTTTTCAAACTTGCCTTCATCATTTTCCGCATCAATATGAACCAGTACATCCATGACATCATCAAAGCGACTGACTAATTCATCGCGTACCGCTTCACTAATATTATGACCCTCAGAAACGGTAATGCGTGGGTCAACAATGACATGAGCATCGAGTAACGCATCTTCACCCATTTGACGTGAGCGCAGTAAATGTATGCCTTCTACGCCTTCAATAGCCAAAATAGCGGCACGAATTTCAGCGAGTAAGTGCGGAGGTAATGAGGTATCGACCAACTCTTTAATACTGGCAATCAGTTGACTTAAGCCAATTTTAACCACCATCAAGGCAACCACAATCGCGGCAATTGCATCGGCAAGTGGATAACCTAATAGCACTGCACCGATACCGAATAACACCACCACAGAAGAAATCGCATCACTGCGTTGATGCCACGCATTGGCTAACAGTAACTTAGAACGGGTGGTTTTAGCAATCCGCTTAGTGTAATGATATAGCCATTCATTGACTAAAATCGAAATAGCCACGATGCCTAAACTCATCACATCGGGGGTCGATAGATGTTCAGGTTGTTCCATGCGTTTCATCACCGACCATGCAATACCGCCGCCGATAATAATTAAACTGAGTCCTAAAATAATGGTGGCGATGGTTTCAAAACGTCGATGACCATAAGGATGTTCATGATCGGCTTCTCGACTGCCCATGCGTACTGCAACAATCACCAAAAAATCGCTCAGTAAATCTGATAAGGAATGGATACCGTCAGCAATTAATGCCGATGATTGCCATAACATCCCGAAGCCAATTTTAAGCAAAGTTTGCGATATATTAATCGCCGCACCGACATAACTGGCTTTAGCTTTTAATTTTCGGTCGCGTTCAATCTCAGAAATTTCAGCCATTAACCCGCGCCTACTTCCAGAACAATAATATATTCATGATCGCCAGTCATGGTTTCCAGCACTTTATGTCCATTAATACGACACCATGTTGGAATATCTTGCATGACACCAGGGTCGGTGCAAATCACTTCCAACTGATCGCCAACTTGCAGTTGCTTGACTTTATCTTGAGTACGAATGACGGGCAATGGACATAATAATCGCCGTGCATTGAGGGTTGCTTTAATCATAACTAAATAATGGCTGAAAAAATGAGGAGCATTTTAACCCATTTACTGTATGAAAAATGTAGCCGTGTTTATTCGGGGCAATACGTCGATTATTTTGCTAGCCATGTAGGTTGAAATAAGCCTGTTTGAGCGATAGCGAAAATAGGCGTTTCTATGAAAAAGTGATGTACTCACAAACGCACCAAGCGGCTTTCGCGGCTGACAAATCCGCTTGATGCGTTTAAAGGGACATTTAAGACCAACCCTCTTTTTTAAACTTTTCCAGTTGTTTTTTAAAACCTTTTCTATCAAGCAGGTAGTATAAAAATACCAGTAAGAATGGCCAAAGTACAATAGCCAGTAATTTAAATACAGTTTCAATATCCATAATCACTCCTCGTTTTATTTTGACTGAGTGTTTTAGTTGCGTAGCCAGTGTGAAGCGTAGCGGAACACGGGGAACAGTGACATCATCACAAAAGCCCCCACTACTCGTTACGCGGCTTTTTGCTTGCTTTGTGATAACAACATACTGTCAATACTCAGGTGATAATCTAACTCAGCCCATTCTATACCCGACCCTTGACAAATAAATTGATAATTTGTTAATTGCTTGAAAGTAGCGGTTTGTAGTTCTTTGTACCATGACATCGGCGTTAAAATTACCCGACCATCTTCCAGTTCAACGTGCAGATAACGGTCATCAAAATGCACCGATTTACCTTTAACTAAAATACTCATCCCATCTCCTCTCAAACTCAGTTTGGTGTTCTTTTACAATTAACAGGGCTTTTTTTAACTCTTTTGGTTTCATATAGTTATCAACGACTTTCAATGATAGTAATTCGATTTTGGCAAAAAAAGAAAAACTTAAAGCCGTCATAAATTAACAGAGTTGGCATGATTTTTAAATACGTCATCAAAAAAACTCTCTTTCTCTAACGTATTCTGCCAAGTTTGATGCCTTAAAACAGAATCCAAACGCTGCGCAGATTTTAAAGATAAAAAACGATTAGCATCGGTAGTACCTAATTTTTCAATTAACACCCTAATGGCTTGTTGAACCAGTTGGCTTTCATTGATTAAAACGGATTGTTCCATTATTGCAACTCCTCAGATAAAACAAATTGAAGGGGATTCATCGCGGTAATTTTTAAACTGGTTTCTTTCTGGCAACTTTCAACAGTTTATCATCACAAGTGATAAAAACATCCGCTAAAACCTCAGCGCGGTAGGGTGGACAAGCGTCTTTTTGTTTGCCCACCATTTGCGATAAAAGCGGTGGGCAAAAAAGCGTTGCCCACCCTTGTATGATTAAAACTACTCAAAATCAATAAAGTTGGCAGATGCTAGGCAACTTTCTTTTTCATTAAGGCGATAACTTCTTTTAATAACTCGATTTCTTTGTTTTGTTGCTCGTTGAGTTGTTCTGATTTTTCAAGCTTGTGGGCGAGTTCTGAGCTTTCAATAATGGATGAGCTGATACTGCAATAATTTTTGTTATTTCGTTTACTTCTTCCCGTGCTTAAATTAACAAAGCCTTTTTCACTTGAACAACAAAGCTCGTTTAATTCCACACCAAACAATTCTGCAATTTTCTCAAGTTTGGATAATTTTATATCGCTGTCACCTCGCTCAAGATCGCCGTAAGCATTAATCGACATCTCTAATTTTTCGGCTAAATAAGCTTGCGTCCAGCCCTTTGCCTGTCTAACCAATCTTATTTTTCATGTACTGACATAAAATACCCACTTCTACCGACAAAATAACAAGTTAGCCTTGATTGTATAGCATTGGCAAAGATTTGATAATACTGCCGTAGTTAATTTATTGGCAAACAACTACAAAAACAACAGCAAGTAGACACAGAATCGTATGAAATGAAATTAAACTTTCCTCGCTACTTGCCAATATATTCATAAGTATTTGAAAGAAGAGGTATTTAATATGGGCAAGTCCAGTTACGAAGATGGTAAAAAACAAGCTGAAAAAGACATCAGAACTGACGATGTTAGTAAAAGCTTACAGAAAGATAGCATTCTTGATGGCAGTCTTGGTGCTAGTCGCGACTTTAAAGACGGCTATCGTCATGCTTTAGAGGAAGCGAAGCATGATAATAAAAAATAGTCGTTGATTTAAAAATGTCCAACTTGTCATTTAAGCGGGAGAACCTAGAAAACAAAGGCAGTTTCGTTTTCAGCGTTTTATACGCAACTCCCGCTTAACTCTATCGCTAGGCTCTAAATTGGAGTTTGCCTTCAATGAAACAGAATATAAAAGAAATAAACGTGGATGGAGAGGTTTATGAATGTCATGTAGAACCTTTCCTACTGCCTTCTATTGAGCGACTGCTGAGAGGAACTACTGATAGTGATATTGCAATTCAATCATTGGATATTCCTAATAAACCTGTCTGGTTACATCTATTTGTGAAAATGCTTCGCTGGTATCGTAAACGTATTTCACCTAAATTGGGCAATCGTTGTGTATTTGAGCCAAGCTGTTCCCATTACGCTGAATTAGCTTTTAGAAATAAAGGTCTTGTGCGGGGCTTTGTTTTGACATGTAAAAGACTTTACCGCTGCCGTCCAGATGCTGGCGGCATAGATTTTCCATAAATGACTAAGGATAAAATATGAAATACAAAATTGAACCAATTGGGGCTGAATTTTCAAATAAGGCGATTGCACAATTGGAAAACAGATTTACAAGTCAAAGTGAAAATGGATACAAGCTCCATTCTGTATTCCAAGCCCAACAACCAGGATGTTTAGGTTTTGGTCAACCAACGATTACATATCTGGCTATTTACGTTAAGGAATAAGCCGCTTTTGGTGATGTTTCTAAATACATTTTAAGATTTACGGAGACAATAATGTTTAAGAAAATAATACAAACAAGTGTACTCGTGGGGGTTTTATCGGCTACGACTTCAGTTGCTGTGGCAGGTGCTTTTTATGCGGGTTACTGTACTTGGGGGGTTGCGCAAGTCAAAGGTAATGGTTGGCTACCTTGGAGCGGTGATGCACAAGACTGGTGTAAAACAGCACAAAAAGCTGCGAAAGATATGGGGAAAAAGGCTGATTTTTCAGTAAATTTTAAGGAAAAAGTAGGAGCAATAGTAGTCTTTCCAGGATGGAAAGCTAACCCACTCGGACATGTTGGCATTATCACTAAGTCTGGTGTTATGAAAAGTATGAATGACTTAGATGGTAAATATAATTGGACGTATAACAGAGCTATATCAGGTTTCCCTAAAAAAGCATCTCCCGTCAAACCATCATGTTATATTTACTATAACATGAATAAAATTTAAACAAGATAGCAAGTAGCCCGCATGGAGCTTGCGGAATGCGGGGCTTTTCGTGGTAATATCACTGTTCCCCGTGTTCCGCTACGCTCCACACGGGCTACGCAATTGAGTTCATAAAATGGGGTGGTTTGGACTCCAGCAATTAATTCTTTCACAGTCTCAAGAGCTTGGGATCACGCTTAAGAATTGCCCAATATCCCCAACGCGCTTAGGCTAGGCAAAAAGAAATAACCACCGCCTCGTGTAGAGACGAATTGTTGAAAACCGCACACGCGGCGGCGTAGCGGTTCTTCTGGGATGGTGAAATTGCCGACACGACCAATTAACGGATCGTCTTCATCATATAAACCTGAAAATTTGACGTTGTTTATCCAAGTGTGCTGCACAAATTCAAATTGCCGTTCGATGTTGGCGTTTAGGCAAATGAATACTAAACCACGTTCTTGACCGTCATCATTTCTGGGATTTTCCAATGCTTTGCCGTAACTACGACCACGGCGTAACAAACGATGGCGATTGGCGACGGTCAGTGATTCCGCATCGCTAGTGCCTAGTCCAACTGCTCTTGGATTAGCTCTACGAATATGTGCGCCGAATGGGCAGCCGTTACCGTCGGGGTCTTTGCTGAAATCAAAGTCGTTACTGACAGTTTTAGGATCGGTGTCTTGATTAGCTTCTACTAACGCGCCGCTTTGCCACCGTCCAACCATTTTAGCGGCTAGATAATCGGCAGTAATGCCTTGTCGTGCCGCTTCTTCATCCATGAATGTCCAAAACGCGGCAACATCTTGTTTCAACTGGCGCAACACTAGGTAAGTCCCGTTAGTACCAAACTGTTCACTGATTGGAATTTGGGTTAATTTACCGTCATATTGATTGGGATAACCTAATAAAAATTCACCCGTTGCTATTGCTGCCGCGCCACTAGCGGTTGGAAAGCCTTCTACGACAGGATCAGAAATACCATCGGCAAAACCAAAATGCTCTATGGCAAAACCGTCAGCGTCTTGTCTTTTTTCACCAGCGTCCAAATGCCAAACGATGCCAAGCCCTGCCTTTTTAAAAGCGGCTTGGTGTTGTTTCTGACTGGCAGCATGAATACTGGCATCCTTAGAAAATAATAGCACTAACACGTCCACGCTATTGGCTTTATTGCCCCATAGCCATTGTTCAGGGGCATCACCATTCTGATCACCTAACAACGTTGAGCGGTGTGCTGAGTACATTCCTTCACGATATGAGCGTTCAAAACTGTTTAAGCTGGCTTCATCGAGTTGTAGTTTTTCCAGACCTGAATAGCTAATCGCCAAGTTCAAGCGATTTTCTGTGCTGTCGGTGGCTTTATCTTCTCCGTGAGTGATTTGACCTTGATCAAGCAGGTTTTTTAACCACGCTTTGGTTTTTTTTGCATCATTGATTTGCAGTAAATAATAACTGGAACAGCTCATGTATTTGTTATAACCACTAAACACGATGCCTTGTACGTCTTGTAAATTAAGGGTTGTCATTGTCAATGTCCTTTATAAGCATTTAAGCCAAGCAGCCAGATTGGAAGAAGAAAATAGCCCTTCGTGACTACTACGGTTATTGGCAACATTCTTAACTGATAAATCGGGATAAGCACTGTACCAAATCAATTCGGCTAGCTGACTGTTGCGGGCAAAGGCTTTAAATCGTTGTTCATCGCGTGAACCTCCTTGTAAAAATAGCCACTTGGTGTCTGGAAAACCGCGATTTTCACCCAATTGGGTGTTAGTCCATACGGCTGTTAGCCCTTGGCTAGCATGATCGATAAACTCACCCAGATAATTTTCCCAACTGCCGTCATAATTACTCATAAACAACAGACGTTTTTTATCGGGTAGAATGACCCAACGGGCAAAATGAATGGTGACGATACCGCTAAGATCGCCTTTAGTAGCGACCAGTTTGGCAACCAGATTGATACCAAACAGCACAATTTTTAGAGTCAGTAACCGAAAAAAGCCTGATTTAATTTCAATCACACTGGTCAAATGATTTTGCAATTGGCGATCTTCAACATCTTGAACCGCACTGATATTGGGTGATTCCCACGGTCTACTGTCTTGCTTATCGCTGGATTCATGCGAGCGTAGCACTATCGCGAAGACGGCAAGTAGCACTAACACAGCGATTGCTATTATTTGCGCTATTGACCCCAGAAAACCAAATAGCCCACCCAATAAGGTTAATACCAACACAGCTAATATGGCTTTGAAAATCATGTCGCCATTGCTGTTTAAAAAGGGTTGTGGTTTTGGTTTGCTGGTAGAAGAAAAATGATTAGCGATAGTCTCGCGTATTTTTTCGGGTTGTTCCAGCAGCGTAGAACGGTTAGCATCAACATACTGTTCAATGTCTTTGCGCAATTGTTGTTGCTCATAAATGACATTACGACCTTGTCCAGGATGGGCGACATAAAAGGCATTCGCGCCGTAATCATGACTAAGCAAATAAGAGCCTAGGTGGGCATTGTCTTGATAATCCTGACAATAACCATAAACGGTATTCATAAATACCGAATTGTCGTTAATTAAGTCGTTGATAAAAGTGCTGACTTCACCGTCAATATTGGCTTCAAAAACCAATAAAGCAGGTGTAGCAGATAGATTGCCTGACGGATGATTGCTGGGAATAATAAAAAAACTACAGTAATGTAGTTGCTGATAATGGGAAAACTGAATAACGTCATTTTTCTTTATATCTTTGCCAATTGGCTTCAGATAATCTGTTAACGCTTGCAGTGAATCGGGCTTGATTGCCGTTATCACCGTCATAGGATTCTGTTGCATAACACGTCCTCTACTAAAGTTATTATCGAGTTGGTATAAGAATCCCCGTCAAACTTTAGCCTTACTCCTGATCTTAACAGAAGGCAACCGAATGAAAGCTCAGAGTATTATGATGTGATTATTCTCCATTTTTACGTTGTCCAAATTTTTGCCAATACTCGCTGCTTTATTAGTTGTTCGATGTGTTCTTAAACCGTTGATAACGTATCGCTAAACCAGTTTGAATACAATGTTAATTTTTATCTGGTAATTGACTGCTAAAAAATTAGTAGTGCTACCGATGTAATGCTGGACTTAAGGCGGAGTGCAAGCTCTGCTTGCACTTGCAGGCAAAGCCTGCACTCCAGTAGCATTAAAGATCAATACGAATACCAAGTTCGATCACCCGCTCAACAGGGATTCTAAAAAAGTCTATCGCACTGGCGGCATTGTTAAATAAAAATAAAAACAAGGATTTACGCCATTCGGGTAACGGAGTTCTTTTTTTGAAGGTAAGTTGCTCACTGCCAATAAAAAATGAGGTATTATTAAAATCCAAATCGATACCCGCTTTCGCACAAAGAGCCAAATCTTGTCTTACATCAGGGTCTTGTTGAAACCCATAATAAAATTTGATACGGTGAAAATTATGATTTTTACCGAAATTGCGAATTTTGATACGGTGTTCATAATCAATATAAGGTTCATCTTTGGTAACGATGGTCAATACGATGATTTGTTCATGCAGCACATGGTTATGTTCAAAATTATGCAAAAACACTTGCGGCACACCATGCAGGGTTTTGGCTAAATAAACCGCCGTACCTTGGGTAACAACCGCTGGATGATGCAGGACTTTTTCCTCTAAATCCTCAAACAATACCCGATTTTCATCGGCATACTTGGCAAGTAAAGCCCGACCTTTAATCCATGTTGTCATAATTAAAAATAACACCCCGCCTATGACTAACGGCAACCAACCGCCTGTGGGAATTTTTAAACTGTTGGCAAACAAAAATAAAAAATCGACCGTTAAAAAGGTGGCTAAAAATAAAATACTGGTTGATTTTTTCCATTGCCATAGTCTTTGAATGACTATAAACGCTAATACGGTATCGATAATCATCGTCCCTGTCACCGCAATACCGTAAGCGGAAGCCAGTGCGGATGAGGATTGAAAGCTCAATACCACAACAAATACGCAGACCATCAATAGCCAGTTAACGGTCGGCAAATACACTTGTCCAATTTCTCGCCCTGAGGTGTGTAAGATTTTCATGCGCGGACAATAGCCTAATTGTATCGCTTGCCTTGTCACTGAAAACGCGCCTGAAATAACGGCTTGCGAGGCAATTACTGAGGCAAATGTTGCTAATACTAATAGCGGATACATTGCCCAATGGGGTGCTAATAAATAAAATGGATTTTTTACTGCTTCAGGATGCTCTAGTAATAACGCGCCTTGTCCAAAATAATTCAGTAACAGGGCAGGAAACACAAAACCAAACCACGCATAACGAATCGGCTTTAAACCAAAATGTCCCATATCGGCATATAACGCTTCTGCGCCTGTGATTGCCAACACTACCGAACCCATAATTAACAAACCTTTCCAGCCAAGTTCAATTAATAAATGTACCGCATAATAGGGGTTAACTGCCATGAGTACATCGGGTACTTTAAGGATGTTGATAACCCCCAAAACAGCCAGAACCGTAAACCAAATACACATAATCGGCATAAATAAAATGCCGACTTTTCCTGTTCCCTTAGATTGCAAAACAAATAAGCCACCCAGTACCGCAATAGTAATGGGCAGCACATAGTGACTGGATTTAGGTGCTACAATTTGCAAGCCTTCAACCGCACTTAATACCGAAATAGCGGGCGTGATAATGCCGTCGCCATAAAATAAGGCGGCACCAAATAAACCAATGGTCAAAATAAAGCCTTTAAGTTTGAGCGAATCTTTGGAGCTGTTCAACGCTAAGGACATCAGTGCCATGATTCCGCCTTCGCCTTTATTATTCGCTCGCATAATAAAGGTCGCGTATTTAATGGCAACCACTAAGGATAATGACCAAAGAATCAGCGATAACACCCCTAATACATGAATTCTATCAATCTGTAAATGATCGCCAAAAACTTCTTTAACGGCGTATAACGGGCTAGTACCAATATCACCAAAGACTACGCCTATCGCGCCTAGGGACATTTGTATGAGATGCTTTTTAGAATGAGATGTGCTGGATGTGGACATATCTAGTGCGTTAATTAAGGGTTTGTAGGTGTTAACGGGGGATTATACCCAATGTAGTATTTCAAAAACCAAGTTGTTGTCGATGGTTAATAGTTTTTCGCTAAATTTATCAACCACTGCTGAATTTTATCGGTTGCTTGGCGCGTTAATTGTGTAAATCCTAGCACTGCGCCTGCTGCATCTGGGCTTGTGCTAGTCTGTTCTAATTTAAACGTTTGCGTTGCGATAAGACGATCGCTCTGTGGCTGGTAAGCATTAACTACCATAGCTAGCACTACTCGCGCTTGCTTCGGGCTGTCGAATTGCTGTTCAAAAGTGAGTAGTTGAATCTGTAATCGCTGTTTTGTAGGGTTCATGCTAGTTTGTAATTGTTGTTTAAACAATTCGGACGGTGGCGCGATCCATTGATCTAAACTGTAGCAGCGTAACCGTGTGGGTTCAGAATAAAGTAAGCGAAACTGAATACATTCATTGGCGAGCCATGCGGGTGAATCAACGCTAATCTCTGATTTTGCCAGTGATTGTGCGCCTGTTGGCAAGGCATATAAACCAAAATCATGCTGTGCAGCTTGCTTGTTAGTGAGACTACACGCTGAACTAAGCAGGATTATCAAACCGATAACTAATTGCTTCATTTATTTTCCTCATAACCTGCTTCACCTGGCCCTGGTTCTGAGGACTTAGGTCCGAGTAATAGAGATTGGGGGTTATTTTCTAGCAAGGTAGCGGTACTTTTCACTTGCTGTGAAGTCGATTGTAATTCTGTCAGTAGTGTGTTCATTTTGGGTAAGGTGGATTGCATCATCATATCGCCTATGTTTTTGCCCGTATCGGCAAACTGCCCTGCTTTATCGGTGAAGTTACCTGTTTTAACACTCAATATGCGCAGTTCTTTACTTAAGGTTTGTAATTCATTGGTTAAACGATTGATGTGCTTTAAAGTATCTTGGGCATCGTGGCTTAAGGCGGGAACACCTGCCAGTGCGGTATTGATACTTTTATTCAAATCGTTCAATTTTTGGCTGAGCGTTTTTAGATTTCCCAAAATATCACCGATGTTTTCGGTGTTTTCATCAGTTAATAAGCCATCCAAACGCAGCATTATATGATCGGCTTTTGCCAACAAGCGTTCACCTGAGTCTAATAATTTATCAGTGATTGAAGGGCGTAAAGGAATACGATTTTCAGGGTCGCTATTATTGGCGTGTAATTCTTCGGTAATTTTACCTTCATCGGCTAATTCAATTTGAGTTAACCCCGTTACGCCTTTTAAGCGCAGCGTTGAATAAACGCCTTTGGTGAGTACAATTTTAGTATCGACTTCAATCGGCACCAAAATAATGCCTGAATCATTGGGATCAAACTGCACGCTGATGACTTTACCAACCTCAATCCCCCGAAAGAATACCGTTGATTGCGGATTAAGTCCTGACACTGAAGCACGGGTAGCAATGGTATAAGTATTGCGCTTTCGATCAAAATGCCCCATCCAAAAAATAATGACAGCGGTGATAATGACTAGCAGCAACAAAAATAAACCTGTCATCAATGCGTGATTATTTCTACCCATAACGAAATACTCGTTCAGCGCGTTTATTGTGAAAAAATTGCTTAACAAACTCATGTTGACACGCTAACACAGTCTCTAGCGTTCCAAAAGCCACGAGCTGATGCTCCGCTAATACCGCCACTTTAGTACATAAATCACGCAGAATATCTAAATCATGTGTGACCATCACCGCGGTAAAATTAAGCTCTTTATGCAGTTCGGCAAGTAAATCAACAAAATCTTGACTGGCAATCGGGTCTAAGCCCGCAGTAGGTTCATCTAACAACAATATACTCGGTTCTAAAATCAACGCCCGCGCCAGTGCTACGCGTTTAATCATACCGCCAGATAAATCCGCTGGCATTAAGCGTGCATCACTTTCAGTTAATCCCACCATAATAAGTTTCATAAATACTAAACGATGCACGAGGTTTTCATTATGAAAGCCCAATTCGCGTAACGGAAAAGCGATATTATCAAATACATTCAACGCACTGAATAACGCGCCTTTTTGAAATAATACCCCGAAACTACTGAGTAACTTTTGCCCTTGATTCGCTTCACTAATAGATTGTCCCAAGACGAAAATTTCACCTTGACTAGGTGAGTGCAAACCGATAATTTCGCGCAACAACGTAGTTTTACCGCAGCCAGACGCGCCCACCAAGCCCAGTATTTCCCCAGCGGGCAAACATAAATTAAGGTCTTGGTGAATAACTTTATCACCAAAATGTGTCCATAGGTGTTTCAATTCGATAGCACAGCTTACACTCATGGCATTCCGACACGCATAAACAAAATCGCAAACACTGCATCGACCATAATCACAATGGTAATCGCGGCAACCACAGAATTAGTGGTTTCATTACCCAAACTTTCAGTATTCGGTTTTATACGAAAACCAAAATGGCAGGCAATCAGCGCGATGAATAAACCAAAAGTCGCACTTTTAATCAAACCAATAAACACATTGAGCAATGGCACAACATCGGGTAGTTTCATAAAAAACTGCATCACACTTATATCCAGTGTGGTTTGCGCGGCAAACATACCACCCAATAAGGCGGTGATGCTCGTCCAAATACTTAACAGCGGCAATACAAGTGTCAACGCCATCACCTTAGGAAAAACCAAGCGCACAGAATGCGAAATACCCATTGCCGACAGCGCGTCCAATTCCTCAGTCACTCGCATAATACCGATTTGCGCACTCATGGCAGAACCCGAACGCCCTGCAACTAAAATAGCTGCCAATAATGGACCTAATTCACGAATAACACTCAAGCCCAAAATATTAATAATATAAATTTCCGCACCGAACATTTTTAATTGCAGGGCTGATAAATAACTTAACACAATACCAATTAAAAAACCCACCAATGCCGTGATACCTAAGGCTCTGACTCCTGCATCGTAAATCGTGATAGAGATTTCTGCCCAAGGAATATCTTGTGGATGAGCTAATAAATAAATACTATCCAATACCAACTGCCCTAATAAGCTTAAAAAACTCAATACCTGTATCCAAAAGTTTACGGCAGTTTGACCGCAATTCTCTAACAGCGAACGAAAACGAAACGGTGTGACTCCAATAGTACCAACAGATTGTGCTTGCCAACGGGCGAGTAAGCCTTGATGTTCAGGCTTTATTTGCAATGCACTCGGCATTTTTTCGCTCCATGCTTGCCAAAGTATCAAAGCTGCACCGCTATCTAACATATCTACACAACGCATATCCCATTGTTGGATTGTATTTGCGCCGATATTTTTGAGTTTTCGCTGTATATCCACATTCATCGACAAACTACGCAAATTCCAACAACCTGATAATTTGACACACACTTGACCATCATCTTGCTTGAAGACTTCTAATACAGGCAGTAAATCTGGATTTATTGGCGTATTTGTCATAGATTATTGGGGTAGTATATTATCTGTCATTTTTACTTTTGAGCATGACTGCTAGTTCTTTAAAGAACTGGCAGTCATAATATCGCTATAACAGATTTAACTCATCACCCAGAAAACGAGTGAATGTTTTTTGAATCTTCTGACGCACTAATATAAATATTACTAATATTTAAAATGCTGGCGATTTTACTCACAAATTCCGCTTCATTTTTACAGTAGATAATGGCATTTTGATAGGTAAAGCGGTATTCATTGTGAATATGATCTAGGCAGGTAATCACTAAGGATTTATTTTTTGTACTGCGTAGATAATCATCTTTATTTATTGCATATTCTAATAATGAGACATCGAGTAGCGTGGTTCTTAACGCACCTTGATATTTATTAGTGATATTAGTTTCGTGGGGGTTTTTACTAATATTATGGGGTATGAATTCATTGGATAAGGGTCCGTCACCGTGTCGAGTTTGATAGGCGCGAGTTATTAAATAAATCGACAGGGTTTCATGCCCTAATAAAGTTAATACGTTTTGCGTGTCGGTATTTGAGCGGGTAACATGGGGGAAAAAACCAATATTTTTATCGAGCAGTAAACCTTGTGAGCCTTCAAATAAATAACTGTAATTATTTTTGGGTACATCGTGGCTTTTTTCAATATAAATAGAATGGGTAATAAGTTCGCAACATTCTAAAAAATTACTTAAATTCACTGTGTCATCAGCTGAATAGAAGTCTTTTATTAACTTAAGCTTAGTTTCTAATACCCAAGGATAAAATAAATCAGCAAAGGTTAAGGAATAATAATGCTCTTCACGGTTTATTGTATCGCCCACACCCACACCACAACTGCCATGTTTATTATTTTTTTGGTTATACGCTATATCGTAAGGCGTGGTCACTGGACAATGCGCATCGATAAATAATAATGGTTTAAACCCTTTATTCAATAATACTGATAATTCATTAACGATACCAATGGGATCAATGGTACAGAACTTGGAAAAATAACTGGGTGCGCCTTTTAATGTTCCTGCACAAAAATTAGAAAAAACGTGACGAATTCCATTGCTGACAACGGTATGTCCTGCTTGTTGCCCACCTGAAAAACGAATAACTAATGGATTAGTTGTTTGGGAACAAAGATAATCGATAAATAATCCTTTACCTTCGTCCCCATAACCTAAACCTATCACTGCTTTGTTTGCCATTGTTATAAAATAATCTGAGTTTTTTCTTTGATAATATCGTCTGGTCGCGCTGCTGAAGCGGTTACTTTAGACACTATATCAGGGATTATTTTGGCAATTTCCGCGTGTTTTTCCACCAGAATGAGCTTATCACCCATTAACTCTTTCCAACCATCCATCACAGTTTGTTGGCTACCTGAGGAGGTTTCTTTAATATGCAGATGGTAAACGTGATAATGTTCACGCGCTTTATCCAATAAGTCACTGGCAGAGTAATTTTGATACTGCCCATTACCCATTATCTTTTTAAGAGCGGTAATGGGTAATTCGCGTAATGTGGGTTCATCACCAATGGTAAATAGAAAGCCTTTTTGTTGTCTTTTTTCAATGCTGTCTAATACAGTATGGAAACCTGCAAAATACCACGCTAATAAATAACTTTCGCCACCATTACCACCGCCACCGCCTTCAAGATAAACCTCAGTTAGCCATTTGTCGAGTAATTCATCACTGGATTCAAACTGCCCGACTTGTAAGGGACTGTTATCACATTCATGATCACCGATGGCGAGAAATAATAATTGTGGGTCTTTAATATTCCGTTGAATAATATTACCCATAATTTTAGGCAAACCTTCTTTTACCAGAAAGTGTGGAATAGACCCCATAGAACCTGTAACATCCAGTGCTAAGATAATCGACACGGTATTAGGATGCTCATCAGAATCTCTGGATTCTCGAAGCATTATGCCATGCGGATTCATGGCATTGCTGGCACTTGGTGAGAATATTTCGCTGGCAGGTTTGGTGGTATAACCCAGTGTTGTTGCTCTTGTTGTTCTATCATCAAGAGAGTAATCGCCCATGCCCATTTTATAATCCTCCAAATAAGTATTGGTATCTCTTTCTGGCTATTTCTAGGGTGATTTCGGTATTACGGATTTTAATACCTAATTCAATATCTTTTTCTACATAATCGACAGAAATAAAATCACTGGCAAGAATGAGGCTTTGTGCGTTAGTCGGAGACAGGTCTAACATATTGTCCTGTTCGCGTTTCATTTTTTTAATATTGAGCTCTAGGTCTTCGATTTTACGTTTGTAAACCAGCTCAGTATCTTCAGCAATAGCCGTAGCTCGGTCATCGCGTATTTGTCGGTTATTGCGTTTTAGAGAGCTAAAAAATGCACCCTCTACATCGGAGTCGGATGGAGCAGCTAAATCTTTATCTTCTTCCATTTTATTTTCCTCTAATATTAATTGGTAAAGTGATACGACAAACAGTAAGCAGTGCGTTAGTTATAAAATCTGATTTTCCAGTTCATTTAAATAGATAAATTCTGGAGATTTAACACCTGCTTTTTTTCTGATGTCTATTAATGCGGGTGATTCAAAAAATTGTCTAGCATTATCCAACGATGTCCATTTTGAAAAATGAACAATGTTGTTAGCATCGTGTTGAATATTTAAAAGCTGATAACTTATTTCACCTGCTTGCTTTCTGATGTCAGCGGCTTGGTCGAAAATTTTTTTCCACTCGGCGTAATCAACGACTTCATGAACGATTAAAACATACTGCACTGAGCATTTTCCTTTATCTCATTGTAAGGTGTATGCGTAATAATTAACACATTATCTGAAACAAGGCAAAAGAAGTATTGATGACAAGGAATTTTTAATTGTTGATAGTGGTAATAATGTTATGAAATCAAAAATCATATTTTTGATTATTTTGGCATCCAATCATTTTAATTTTTACTATTACTCAATATTTTATATTTATGATAGCTATTAAAAACAATAGCTTAAGTTTTTTAAAGGTGATTTTACAAGGCAAGTTTTAATATCATTACGCGACTTGACACGCTGTCCTATGGTGTTGAGCCGCGTTAAGTTAGCTTGCCTAATAGTTTGCCATTTGACTTATGGTAGTAACAACAGTAATTTAGACAACATTTTTAACTCTACACTTACACGTTGCCAAAGAGCTGTTAATGGAACAATTTCATAGAATAAGTCGTTTACCCCCTTACGTTTTTAACATTGTTAATGAATTAAAAGCCAAAGCGCGAGCTGCTGGCGAAGATATTATCGATTTTGGCATGGGTAATCCTGACCAACCCACGCCGCAACATATCGTTGATAAGCTAATTGAAGCGGTACAACGTCCTGATACCCATCGTTATTCGGTTTCTAAAGGCATACCACGGTTACGCAAAGCAATTTGTGACTGGTATAAAATTCGCTTTGATGTTGATCTTGATCCTGAAACCGAAGCCATTGTTACCATTGGATCTAAAGAAGGCTTAGCACATTTAGCATTAGCCACCTTAGGGCCTGGTGATGTGGTACTGGTACCCAATCCTGCCTATCCAATTCATCCTTATGGCGTGGTGATTGCAGGTGCAGATGTGCGTCATGTGCCGATGATTGACGGTGTCAATTTTTTTGAAGAGTTGCAAAAAGCCATTGTTGAGTCTTGGCCTAAACCAAAAATGTTAATTCTTAATTTTCCAGGTAATCCCACCAGCGAATGCGTGGAATTGGAGTTTTTTGAAAAAATTATTGCGGTGGCAAAGGAGCATAATATCTGGGTGGTTCAGGATATTGCTTATGCGGATATTGTGTTTGATGGTTACAAAGCCCCGTCAATTCTACAAGTTGAAGGTGCGAAAGACATTGCGGTAGAATTTTTCTCGCTATCGAAAAGCTACAATATGCCTGGTTGGCGCGTGGGTTTTATGTGTGGCAATAAAGAGTTAGTCTTCGCCTTAGCACGCATTAAATCCTATTTGGATTATGGCACTTTTGCACCAATTCAAATCGCCGCCATTGCAGCTTTAGAAGGTCCGCAAGACTGCATAGTGGAAATTGCTGAAATGTATTGCAAACGTCGGGATGTGTTATGTGATGGCTTAAATGCGATAGGCTGGGCAGTAGAAAAACCCAAGGCCACCATGTTTGTGTGGGCAAAAATTCCTGAGCAGTATCAAGCAATGGGATCGCTAGAATTTGCTAAAAAATTATTATTAGAAGCGAAAGTCGCCGTTGCACCAGGGATTGGCTTTGGGCAATACGGCGACGATCATGTGCGTTTTGGTTTGATTGAAAACGAACACCGTACTCGTCAAGCGGTGCGGGGTATTCGCTTGATGATGAAGAAAGATCAGAAGGCAGCGAAGTAATAATAATTCTGTGAGGTGGGCAAACGATAAAGCTGTTTGCCCACTTATACGGCTGAAAAACCGCTAAGTTTGTTATCAAATTAAGCGATTAAAAGCTTAGCATTCAAGTTAGGCTACTGAGTGAGTTTGACAACTAGCTTGCGTAACTCTTCAAAAACCAGCACTGATACAGCAATACCCGTAGCTAGCAGCCAATCTTCCGCGCTTAATGGCGTGGTATGAAAAATAATTTCAGCCGCTGACCATTGCACAATGATGATTTGCAACACAATCACACTGAGAATGGATGCCCACAAAATTTTGTTAGCAAAAAAATGCCGATTGAAAGCACTGCCTTTTTCAGTACGCGCATTAAAGGCGTTGAATACTTGAAACAGCACAAAGGTAGTAAACGCTAAGCTAGTCGCATGAAGTTTGTCGCCAGCTTGCAAATCGACATACAAAACACCTAGCGTGCCGATAGCCATTATTAAGCCATAACTAAATAAATTACCAAAACGGCGTAATGATAAAATGCGATCATCGGGTTTGCGCGGTGCTTCATTCATGCTATCAATGCGAGCAGGATCAACACCTAGCGACATAGCGGGTGGACCATCCATAATGATGTTAATCCACAATAATTGTATTGCAGTAAACGGCAATGGTAAGCCTAACAACGGCGCAACAGCTACGCATAAGATCGCTCCAATATTGGTGGACAATTGAAAACGAATGAATTTAACCATGTTTTCGTAAATCCCGCGTCCTTCTTTTACTGCTTTAACGATAGTGGCAAAATTATCATCCGTGAGTATCATGGTGGCGGCTTCTTGGGCGACATCGGTTCCTGTGATGCCCATTGCGATACCAATATCAGCACATTTGAGAGCAGGCGCGTCGTTCACGCCGTCACCCGTCATCGCAACAATATGACCTGATGCTTTTAAAGCGTTTACGATTCTGACTTTTTGCTCAGGTGCGGTACGCGCAAAAACGCCAATGCTGTTAATACGTTCAGTCAATGCCGCATCATCCATCGTGCTTAATTCAGTGCCGTCAATAACATCACCCACCAAACCAATTTCTTCAGCGATTGCTGCTGCGGTGAGTTTTTGATCTCCTGTGATCATTTTGACCGCGATACCTGCTTTGTGACAAAGTTTGATTGCCTCGCATACTTCCGCTCTTGGAGGATCCATGAGACCGACTAGCCCGACAAATGTTAGCTCTTCAATGTAGCTAAATAAATCATCTTCCCATGAAAAATCTGCTGTTGGAAATGTCCGCTTGACCAAGCCTAATACGCGCAAACCTGTACTTGCCATCTGCTCATTTTGCTGTAACAGGGTGTGGCGTTGAATGGCAACAACATTGCCTTGTTCATCAAGTTCTGATTGACATAACGCCAGCAATACTTCAGGCGCACCTTTAATAAACACGATCACTTCTCTGTCTTGTCGATGAAAAGTCGCCATGAATTTATGCTCAGCATCAAACGGAATCTCAGCAACGCGTGGCAGTTGTTCATTGGCTTGTTCTTTACTTAAACCGCCTTTGGCAGCAAGCACCAATAACGCGCCTTCCATCGGATCACCTAATACCTGATTGTCCTGAACACAGCTGTCATTACATAATGCCAGTGCTAACAATAGCTCGGTTAAATCTGTTGTTGAACCACTACTAGGTAAAATGTTACCTGCTATTTCATAGCCTTCACCGCTAACGCTGTAGCGTTGCCCTTTATAATACAAAGCCCGTGCGGTCATTTGATTCACTGTTAATGTACCTGTTTTATCTGTACAAATAACCGTGGTACACCCCAAGGTTTCTACCGCAGATAGGCGTTTAACAATGGCGCGTTGCTTTGCCATGCGGTGCATTCCTAACGAGAGCGTGACGGTAACAACGGCGGGTAAGCCCTCAGGAATTGCCGCGACTGCCAAGGCAATCGCGGTAAAAACTGTTTCGATGAATTGCGGCGATTGCCAAAACAATTGTGTTAGTGGTTCGCCGCGCAAAAGGGTACTGACGAACAATACCAGCACGATGAACAACGCGAATAACGCTAAGCGTTTGCCTAAACTATCGAGCTGGATTTGTAAGGGGGTAGTTTCATCTTCCGTTTGCGCTAATAGCGTGGCTAATTTTCCTATTTCAGTATTCATGCCTGTTGCGGTTACCAGCATTTCTGCCCGTCCCCGCACCACCGCATTATTCATATAAAGCATATTAATCCGTTCGGCTAACGGCGTATCGGCATTTTTAAGTTCGCGTTTGTGCTTGGAAACAGGGACAGATTCACCTGTGAACGACGATTCATCGACTTCTAAACTATTAGCCTTAATAATACGTCCATCGGCAGGTATTTTATTACCCGCTTCTAAAATGACAATATCACCTAGCACTAATTGATCGGCAGATAGTTCTTGTATGCTTTTATCACGGCGCACTGTCGCTTGTAACGCCAACATTTTTTTCAGCACCGCTAAGGATTTTTCTGCTTGAAATTCTTGATAAAAACCTAGGCAAGCGTTAATCATCACTACAATCAAAATGACGATGCCGTCTGTTAAATCACCAATAGCCGTCGCCAGAATCGCCGCGACAATCAGCACTACAATCAGGACACTTTTAAATTGTGATAGTAATAAATGCCAAGCAGATTCGGGTGGTTTTTCAATGAGTTGATTAAAACCGTAATAGTTTTGTCGTTCTTTGACATCTGCCTGAGTTAAGCCACTGCTTAATTGGGTTGATAGTTTATGTAAGGCTTGAGCTATTGATAACGTATGCCAATCGTGCTGAATAGGAGTGGGTGGGGTGGTGGTATTTTTAACAGGATGTAACCATTTTGAAAGTATCCATAAGATAACGACTAGCATCATTGCAGCTAGTAACAGTGCTATTATGATAAACACGTAATCATCCAAGAAATCGTTGTAGTCTGACATACTGTTAAAACCATTTAGTAATGTTGAGGGTTACCAAAAATGCTGTTACATACCATTTTTCGTGGATAATGCGTAACACCAGCTAAGACATTCTACACTCATAGTTTCTGGTTAAATAACTAGAAACGTAAAAATCAGCACACAAAATTACTAATTATTACTGTAATTAAGCATTGATCTGAGCCTATTCAGTATAAAATAGTTAACATCTTTATTAAGCGGCTACTTTAAACAAACGTTTTAACCCATTTTTGTCGTCATGTAAGTTAAAAAATACCTTAATTGACGCTTAAACCTTCATTTTTATGATTTTAAACTAGATAATTTCATCATGTCAGAACAAAACAACACGACAGATTCAACGCAATCGGCAGTAAAACGCTTGCAAGACTTTATTAACCAACAAATCATCGGACAAGATGTGCTGGTCGAACGTATGTTAATTGGCTTATTAGCTGATGGGCATATTTTAGTGGAAGGCGCACCTGGTCTTGCCAAAACACGCGCCATTAAAGTGCTGAGCAAAGGCATAGAAGCTGATTTTCATCGCGTACAGTTTACCCCCGACTTATTACCTGCGGATTTAACAGGCACGGAAATTTATCGTCCTCAAAAAGACGAATTTGAATTTCAAGCAGGCCCTGTGTTTCATAATTTGATTTTAGCGGATGAAATCAATCGTTCGCCTGCCAAAGTTCAAGCCGCGCTGTTAGAAGCAATGGGAGAACGGCAAGTCACAGTCGGAAAAATGACCTACCTGTTACCGCAATTGTTCATGGTAATGGCAACTCAAAACCCCATTGAACATGAAGGCACTTATCCCTTACCCGAAGCGCAATTGGATCGGTTTTTACTGCACGTTAAAGTGGATTATCCCAGTGCTGAACACGAAAAAAATATCCTGCATTTAGTCAGAGCGGAAGCACGGCAAATTCACCCAGATTCAAAACAGGAAAAAAGCTCATCACCTTTTGTACCACTAAGCCAAGCTACCCTATTTGCAGCGCGTAATGAAATACTCGATGTGTTCATGGCAGACAGCTTGGAAAATTATCTATTGCAAATCGTGTTAGCAACCCGCAATCCAGCAGCTTACGGTGCAGACTTAGCTTCATGGTTACAATATGGTGCAAGTCCACGCGCCAGTATTGCTATTGACCGTTGCGCCAAAGCCAAAGCATGGTTAGCACAACGCGATTTTGTCGCGCCTGAAGATATACAAGACATTGCTTTTGATGTGTTACGGCATCGGATAATCCTATCTTATGAAGCCGAAGCCGAGGGCATTACCGCCGATCATGTCATCAAAGAACTGATTGCCCGCATTGCCGTCCCTTGAGTACCATGTTAAAAAAAACAAATATTGATGCCAGTGAACGGGTTTTTATCTCGCTAAAAACTTTGATTAATCTGGCAAAACCTGCGGCAAGTTTAAATCTAAAACGCAGCTCTATTCGTGCGCAAACCAGCGGCGGTTATTTATCGCACTTTAAAAGTCGCGGTATGGAATTTCAAGAAGTGCGGGCGTATCAAGCAGGGGATGATATACGCAATATCGATTGGCACGTTACCGCACGGACGGGTAAAGTTCAAACCAAAGTGTTTCGAGAAGAACGTGAACGCCCCGTATTTATTTCTGTCGATAACCGCCTCACCATGTACTTTGCCACCCGTGGGGTTTTTAAATCGGTATTAGCGGCTAAATTAGCAGGATTATTAGCGTGGGCAGCGCAACACCAAGGCGATCGTATTGGTGGACAATTTTTTTCTGATTCAAGTTGCCGCGAATTAAAACCACAAAATGGCAGGCACGCGGTATTGCGGTTTTTAAGTACTCTGGTCAGTGGTAATGACTCTGAAAAACCAGCCGAAAATGCGCCAGTCATTACCTTAGATCATGTACTTGCTAGACTGACACAGCACGCTCATCCTGGTAGTTTAGTCACTATCATTAGTGATTTTCGCGGCATAAATGATGCGTCAGAAGTGCATCTAGCTAAATTGTCACAGCATTGTGAAGTGGTATTAATTTTTATCTATGACCCACTGGAAAATAATTTACCCAGCCAAGGTCGCTATCGATTTACCGATGGTGAGCGTGATGTACTTATCGATGCCAGCGATCAGCAACGCTTATTAACCTATCACCAACATTTTGAACAACGACTAGAACGATTACAGCAATTTGCAAAAAAGCGCGGCTTAAGCTTTATGCAATGCAGTACCGCAGACGATCCTATTCAGTGCTTACGATGATTCAATAATAAAATGCAGCCAACTCAACTCCCACTTAAAAACTTGCATCTACCCGACGCTATCGGCTGGTTTCCACCTGCGCTTGGTTGGTGGTTGCTAGTTGTATTGATTCCTTTGCTTTTGATGTTTTTGTATTGGTGCTATCAACGCCTGACCCGCAAGACTTCGCTTAAAACAGCAAAAAAAATTTTGAATACCATTAAAAACAGCACGGCGAACAATAGCGAAAAACTCGTAGAACTATCGGCATTGTTACGGCGCGTAGCGATTAGCGTTGCACCACGCGCACAAACGGCAAGTTTAATAGGGCAAGCGTGGTTAACCTTTCTTGATAGCTCATTAAACGATGCACCGTTTACCAAAGGGGCAGGGCGGTGTTTAGCAGACGCACCTTATCGACAATCGCCGCCCTCGGAACAAGAAATTTTTCAACTCATCAGTCTGTGTGAAGACTGGCTGAAAGCACAAAAAAAATCATGATTCATTTTGCATGGCTCTGGGCATTGCTTGCCTTACCGTTACCGTTATTAGTGCGCTGGTTGTTGCCCGTATGTAATCCTGTCGAACAAGCGGCGTTAAAAGTACCGTTTTTAAACGATATTGCGGAGTTACAAACCCAAGCAACCTTAAAAGTCAATTCGTGGGGATTGTGGTTAGCAACGGTCACATGGATATTATTGGTGCTTGCTTGCGCTAGACCGCAATGGTTAGGTGAACCCATTGAACAGGCGATTAGCGGACGTGATTTAATGATGGCTGTGGATTTATCACGCAGTATGGAAGCGCAGGATTTTATGCTCAATAAACGCCCTGTGGATAGACTAACCGCCATTAAAGCGATTGCCAGCGATTTTATTAATCGCCGTGTTAGCGACCGTATTGGGCTGATTTTATTTGGCACACAAGCCTATTTACAAACCCCGCTCACTTTTGACCGTAAAACTGTGCAGACTTTGTTGGATGAAGCGGTGATTGGTTTGGCAGGTGATAATACTGCGATAGGTGATGCTATCGGTTTAGCCGTTAAGCGGCTTAAAAATCAACCTGATAACAGTCATGTGTTAATTTTATTAACCGATGGCGCGAATACTGCGGGCGAAGTCACGCCCTTAAAAGCTGCTGAATTAGCCGCCGCTAATAAATTAAAAATTTACACCATCGGTATTGGTGCGGATGAAATGTTAGTGCCTAGCTTATTTGGTAATCGCAAAGTCAACCCGTCGCTGGATTTAGATGAAAAAACCCTCATTAAAATTGCCGAAAGCACAGGCGGTTATTATTATCGCGCCAAAAATACCGATGAACTCAATAATATTTATATGCGCCTAGACGAGCTAGAGCCTGTAGAAAAAGATAAACAATATTTTCGCCCCCGCACTGAATTATATATGTACCCTTTAGCGTTTGCCTTGGGGCTAGTGACGTTTTTGAGTGCTTCAAAACTGAGGTGGTCATGAATCTAGTGGACTTTCATTTTATTAGACCGTACTGGTTGCTGGCGATATTACCCGCCGTCGTTATCTCGGTATTAATGTTACGCAATAAACTCAGTCGTGGAAATTGGACTGCGTGTTGTGATGCCGAACTACTGCCTTTTTTATTGCAAGATAAAGCCGTTAATCAAAGTCGGGCTTGGTTGACGCTGGGTGTTATTAGCACCTTACTGATGATTATTGCTTTAGCAGGACCCACTTGGCAGCGTTTACCATCACCTGCCTTTAGAAATGATGCCGCCTTAGTGATTGCGTTAAATTTATCAACATCAATGGATGCCGCCGACATTAAACCCAGTCGTTTAACCATTGCCCGCTACAAAATTGCCGATATTTTAAAACAACGCAAAGACGGACAAACTGCCTTGTTAGTTTATTCAGGTGATGCCTTTACCGTGACTCCGCTCACCGATGATACCAATACCATCGATAGCCAATTAGCGGCATTGACCACCGATATTATGCCCAGTCAGGGTAATAATACTGTCGCTGCATTAGAAAAAGCCGTTGCCTTGTTTAAACAAGCGGGCTTACAAACTGGGCAGATTTTATTAATTACCGATACTGTTGAGATAAATGCCACCTTGCCCACGGTAAAAAAACTGGCTAACTTTCAATTATCCATTTTAGGGGTAGGTACAGAAGACGGCGCACCTATCGCACTACCCGAAGGTGGATTTTTAAAAGATGACCAAGGTTCAATTGTGGTTACTAAATTAAACCCAGCTAATTTAAGTAGCTTGGCGCAAGCAGGACACGGGCTTTATCAAACCCTCGGCTCTGATGATGCCGACATCAAAACATTGTTAAACGCCTTTGATAAGCCGATACAACAACAAGGTAAAGCTAATAACGACATGATGCTGGAACAATGGAATGAGCAAGGCGCGTGGTTATTGTTATTGGTGTTACCGTTGGCCGCGTTATTTTTTAGAAAAGGTTTGTTATGCGTGGCTTTGTTGGTGTTATTACCGCTACCCAAAAACAGCTATGCCTTTGACTGGCAAGATTTATGGCAACGCCCAGATCAACAAGCACTGAAAGCCTATCAACAAGGCGATTATGCCAAAGCCGCAGAGAAATTTGAAAATCCAAACTGGCAAGCCGCCGCACTTTATCAAGCGGGCGAGTATGAAAAAGCCTTAAAAACCTACCAATCGCAAACAGAGCAAACCGCTGATAATATTTACAATCAAGGCAACGCACTCGCGCAAGCTGGGCAATTAAAAGAAGCTATCGCCGCATATCAACAAGCTTTGAATCTGAATCCAAACCATGACGATGCAAAATATAACAAAGAGCTAGTCGAAAAAGAGTTGGAAAAACAACCGCCCGAACAAGACCAAGATAAGCAGCAAAAATCTGATCAAAATAAAGAACAACAACAATCGGATAAACAGCAATCATCTGAAAATAAAGACTCACAATCGCAACAACAGCAAAACTCACAAAAAGACCAACAATCTGAGCAGCAAGAACAGCAATCGAATGAACAACAAAAAAACCAAAAGCAAGAAAAGGGGCAAGAACAACTAAAGCAACAAGAAGACGCTAAGCCCAAAGAACAATCAAAAACCGAGCAGCCAGCTGAACAGAAAAAAGACGACACCAAAAAACAAGCTGCACAACAAACCAAACCCGCCGACTCGTCAGCGAAAAATGAAAAACTACAAGCCAATGAGCAATGGCTAAACCGTATTCCCGATGATCCTGCTGGCTTGTTAAGACGTAAATTTAAGTATCAGTATGGTCGTAACCAATAACGGTATTTGTAAAAAAGATTAGTAAATTTAAATGAAATCATTAAACTAAAACAATACCCACAGTGGAAAGTTGCTGCATAGCGTGGTGACTACATCAAGATATAAAGGTCATAATAAATATGTCGAATCAAGAAAAATCTGAATATAACACGACTTACGACCCTGATGCGGCACTTGAGTTTTTTAAGCTTGTTGGCAAATTGGAGTCAGTTAAGGAAGGGGAGAAGTTTTTTGTGCAGGGACAGGCTGGTTTTTTATCCTTCTTGCAAACTGATAAAATGTATTTATTAGTGGATGGCAGTGTAGCTATTCAAACAGACTCTGGAGATATTATCAATATTGAGTCAGGCGAAATATTTGGTGAATTCACTCCTTACTCAAGGAATAATGCCACTGCTATCGCTAATATTTCTTGTAAGTTACTATCGCTTAGCGAAAAGCAACTTGTGGCTAGTCTTAAGAAAAAGCCAGAGTTTTTGTTCATGCTTATGGATGTTTTAGTCAAGTATTCACAAAAAACAGGTATTGAAAAAAAAGGTTCTTCCTTGGCTACTAAACATAGAAACTCTAAAAAAGATGCTGTATTGAGTGCCAAAATGCTCAATGATTTGAGGAGTACACTTGGAGGGAGTGCGCTTACGGTTGTGCCTGAAAAGCGTATAATTTTTCAAAAAGGTGCGGCTGCATCATTGATGTATGTGGTTCTTGATGGCTCTATGACAATAAGTGTTGGCGATAACATTGTAGGACGAAGTGGAGTGGGCGATATAGTGGGTGAAATTGCACTGGTAGCTCAACATTCGCGGACGGCAAGCGTGGTAGCCGAAACACGCTGTTCGTTACTTGCTATCAATCGGCAAACACTTCTTGAACTGGCTCACACACTCCCTGCTTTTGGCATATCACTACTGCGAGTGTTAATTTCACGTTTGCCTACACACGCTTAACCATCTAACCATTGAGGAATATCTTAATGAGTAATTTCAGAATAAATACAGATCGCTTATTAGAAGTCGATTTGCATAACGAAAAAGTCATGGCTATTTCAGGTGCGATGGTTGGCTACATGGGGACGATGAAATTTGAAAAATCGCTGTTAGGCGGTGAAGGTTTACTCGGTGCGCTAAAGCGTAAAGTGACCAATGAAGGACTGTCATTAATGCAAACAACGGGGAATGGTACGGTGTTTTTTGCCCACAATGCCGCAGAAATTACTGTTATTCCGTTGGTTAATGAGAAATTATTTATCGAAAGTAGTAGTTTGCTGGCTTACGATGACAGCCTCAAGACAAATACTAGCTTTGCTGGTTTGCGTGGTGCAACATCGGGACAGGGGCTATTTACCACCACCATAGAAGGGCGTGGTAATCTCGCTGTTTTTTCGCACGGCAATCTGATTACCCTCGAAGTTGATCCTAAATATCCGTTGTTTGTTGATCCTGATGCGTTCATTGGTTACAAGGGCAATATCAACCAAGAATTTGTCTTTGATGTCAACTGGCGCAATATGATTGGTGAGGCATCGGGAGAATCCTATCAATTTAAGTTCACAGGGCAGGGCGTAGTTTACATTCAACCTGCCGAACGCTAAGGAGCTTGCAATGCCAACTTATCAGCAAATTAATGAAAAATTGATGGAAGTTACCCTAAATGGCGAAGCAGTATTCGCCAAAAAAGGCGCGATGATTTCTTATCAGGGCAATGTTGTCTTTAGGCGTACGTTTCTTGCAGGTGGTGGTGTACAAGATTTTGCCATGCGAGCTATTACCCATGAAGGTTATGCGTTAATGGTGGCAGAAGGCACAGGAAAAGTGTATTACGGTTACAACGGTTTTTTTGTCAGTATTATTCATGTGATGAATGAAACTGTATTTGTTGAAAGTGACACCTTATTGGCGTTTGATGCACGCTTGCGCACTGGAACAATGTTTCTGGGTAATCAAGGCGGAGTGCAGGGGATTTTGCGCGGTGCAGTCAGTGGACAGGGTTTGTTTACTACCACACTACAAGGCACAGGCGAGATTGCCATTTTATCGGATGGTAATGCCATTGGTCTGCCTGTTACCCCGCAACAACCCGTGTTTGTTGATCCAGATGCCTATATTGCCCATAAAGGCGATTTAAGTTCTAGCATTGTCACTGATCTTAATTGGAAAAATCTCATCGGGCAAGCTTCGGGTGAATCCTATCAAGTTAAGTTCACAGGGCAGGGGACTGTGTACATTCAAGCGAGCGAGCGTTAATCATGACTAGCTATAATCCTAATACTTTACCTAAAAACGACAATCTGAGCCGCTTCGCCTTTGTCGTGGATGTGGAAGAAGAAATTTTTATCCGTAAAGGAAAAATGGTCGCCTTTTACGGACAATTGCAGTTTGAATCCCTTGGCTCTAGTGTTGTCGATATTTTAATTAAAGAAGCTTTCAATGCCCCCGCTTACATTCAGCACTTTATTATTGCCAAAGGACATGGGCAATTAATTCTGGGGGATAACGGCAATGACATTGCCAGTTATGATTTAGATAATGCCAATATGACCATTAAAGCCAAGCATTTGCTGGGCTTCACCAAAGATATTGTTTGCCAAGAATCCACCATGATTGGTTTTTTAACCTTAATGGGTACGGGCAAAATACTTGCTTCTAGCAATGGCCCTGTGCATTTTCTTGATTTACCCTGTCGTGTTGATGAACAAGCAATACTGGGCTGGGCAGATTGTCCAAGTCCGTCCTATCGCTATGATTATGCGCACGTCAATGACTTGCTTTCATTGGTAGGTGTCATGACGGGCATCACCTTATCAGGCGAAGAGAAACAAATTGATTTTAGAGGTGAGGGAACGGTATTGATTCAGTCCTCTGAACTGTCGTTAGGAAGCCCGACATTAGGGCATTTGTTGTCACAATTACCCGCATTGGGTCGCAATGAGTTGAACAGTTTAAGCGCGGCGGTTGCACAACAAATAACCAGTCAAAATCGGTAATTCGACATAGACTGAATTGAAACGGTTTTGCCATTCCTCCCAATAATCGGGATAAAAACCATCGCCGCGCAATACGTCATATTCATGACGTAATTTGATGAATTTGCTATAAACCGCTTTCAAGGACTCGCCGAATTTATCGTTTGGATAATCCCAATGTAAGGGGCGTGGCTGAACACGGCGGCGGGTGCGGTCAGCATGGCGGTTTACCATAGCATTCCTCCATGAGATTTGTCCTACAGCAATATGCGGAGAAACGATGCGCTTCCTTCGTCAGCACATCCTATAGCTCTGATTTATAGCAAATTACCGCGAATTTCCCTTATACGTCTTTTGCTATTGCTTGACTAACATCCTCATCAACCCACTCCGTGCGTACTTCACCGATGTGATAGTGATGAAATTCCTCTTGTGAAACTTCGCGCCACACTTGTTGATCTGCTTCCCAAATATCCGCCTCAGGTGCAGAAAATGGCTTGAACATTGCTGGACGCAGGGGAAGCATTCCATGCCCAAGCAAACGGGAGACAAGAATTTCGCGTACATAATTGGATGGTGTTAAACCAACGTGTTCAGCCAGCGTTTTTAAATCCGCTTTCATGCGTTTTGGAATCCACAGTTTAATAGGTGCAACATTCTTGCCAAGCTCAACAACCCAATAAGTATCAACCCGCTTTTTACCCTCTGGTGGTTCTTCCATAGCAAAAGAATACCTAATGCCCGATAAATCTATATCTTTAAATAAGTTAGGCGTAGTTTCTATCATTTGATAAAACGCATACAGCCCATAGCAATGAATCGCTAAGAATTGCCGTAAAAATACGCTTACCGATAAATCACTACGTTCGCTTATTTCATCAAGCGCGTGTTTTACGGGTTCGGGTAGCCAAATTTTAAATGCTACATCGTGTTCTCTTAAATCAGAAAAATCCCCCATGCCCGCGATACAACATCAAAATCTAACGGTCGGCGGCGTGGTTCAGGTTGCTCAGTTATGTAGGGTGGGCAAGCGTCTTTTTGTGTGCATAGCCGATTATGCCAATTCAGCGCGATGCACACGATAGAGCCATTTACCCACCCTACATGACTTAGCAATTATTAAAGAGGCTATATTTTGAAAAGTAAATTACAATTAACAATTAAACGGTACGCACCGCGTAACCTACCTGACTGTTTGCATCAATTTATAAAAATAAAATACTCACACATTAACTAAAATGACTAATAAAATTAATTGTATTCAAAAAGTTGAAATATCTGGTCTTTGGAATAGATTCGATATTATTTGGAATTTAAACTCTGATGTTAATATTTTGGCTGGAGTAAATGGGAGTGGAAAAACTACTATACTTAATTATGTTTATGAATTAATTTCAGCGCATAAAAATCCTGATTTATATGCTGGAATAATAAAAGTAATTAAGTTATTTTTTGATAATGGGTCTTACTGGCTGTGTGAATATATAAGTGAAAATGATACTATAAAAAATATTGAAAAAAACACTCGTAATAATTATGATATTGCGCTTGAAACACATGAATATTCGATTAAATTTTTTGGGATTAAATTAAATGAGTTAAATAATTTACTCAATGTAGATTTCATTGGTACATTCGATAATTCATTAAAGCAATCTGAAGCAGTAAAAAAACTTTCCGATGATAATGTTAATACAGAATTAGATTGGGAGATATATCATTTACAAAAAAAATATTTAGATTACCAATTAAACATTAGTAAAAGAAAGGATGCTGTTATCGATGAGTCTCATAATATAAAGGAAGAGTTAAAGAAAATAAAATACCCACAAACAAGATTTTTAGAAATAATTGATAATTTATTTTCTGAAACTGGAAAAGTGATAAACAAAGATAAAAATCAAATCGAATTTTTACTAGGCGATAAAGAAATTACACCTTTTCAATTATCATCAGGTGAAAAACAACTTTTGATTATCCTTTTAACCGTGCTTGTTCAAGATAATAAGCCTTCCATTTTGTTTATGGATGAACCTGAAATATCGCTACATATTGAATGGCAGAAGAAAATTATTCAATATATTCGTGAACTTAATCCTAATGTTCAGGTAATTATAGCAACACATTCGCCTGCGCTTATTATGGAAGGTTGGCAAGATAAAGTTTTTGAGGTGAGAGACCTTATTGTTGAGGATAACTCCAAATCATGACCTCATTAACAAGTTATTTATCATCAGATTACCAAAAAGCCAGCAACTGTTTAGCCCCTAAATCCGCACCCACAAAAATTTTTGTTTATGTTGAAGGTATAGAGGATGTTTCTTTTTGGCACAATATTCTAAGTCGTTATGAAAAATCAGTAAAAATTAAATTTGACATACAACCGTATTCAAATAGCAAATTAGAAAATGGGAAAAAGTCACTGGAACAATTATTCCAAAATACTGGCGATTGTTTCATTATTTGCTTAGACAGTGATTATGATTATCTACTGCCAGACAATTCAGATATGTCTAGGGAAATAAACAAAAATATTTATATATTTCAAACTTACACTTATTCAATTGAAAATTTAAAGTGTTATGCCGAGAGTCTTTCTAATATTTGCGTACAGGTTACGCATAACTCAAACGAAAAAATAGATTTTTCTGAGCTTCTTATTCAGTATTCTAAAATTGTTTATGAATTATTTATCTGGAATTTATATTTTTACAGTGTAGGTGATTTTAATACATTTACTATTGATAATTTTTGTAGCATTATAAAAATTACAGAAAATCCAATAATAGATGAGCATGGAAAAACAGCATTAGAAAATTTAGAAGCGCGTGTAAATACTAAGCTACAAGAATTGCAGAAACAATTTGCACAATATGAAAATAATATAGTATTGCTTGCTAAAAAACTTAATGAATATGGATTAACTAATGAAAACAGCTATCTTTTCATTCGTGGTCATACTATTTACGACAATGTTGTTTTAATGTTTGTTAAATCAGTATGTAAGGCATTAAAAATAGAACGTGATTCAGAAATAAAAGCATCATTGGCAACCGAAAATGAAAAAATTAATAAACTAAATCAATATAGAAACTTGGTTGGAAAAATTGATGATACCGTAGAAATAGTTCTATCAAAGAATGACAAATTTGAAAAATGTTTTTTGTTTGAAAAAATAGAAAATGATGTTAATGAGTATTTAAAAGTTCATAGCAAGTAGCACAGCTTGCGGAATACGGGGCTTTTCTTGGTGTCACCTTTCCCCTTGTTCCGCTACTCTTCACACGCGCTACAATACTGAAAAATATAATACCAACACAGGCAGAGGATTATGAGCGATAACAACAACTTGCCACAAAAGAAAGACAGTGCGGCGGTGGCTTTACAGAAAACTACCAGTTTGTTGAGTATTACCAATAAGATTCTGGCGAATAGAGCCAATAGAACGCTGGTGGTGAGTGATGATGCGTGGCTGGATGAATTGATTGCTTGGGCGGATGAAAGTGGGATGCCAGATTATTATTTTGATGATGAATATGAATGCTGGTATGGTTTTCCGCGTGATAAACAGACAATTTTAGCTATAACTGAGTTAAATTTATGGGCTACTCAACTCACCGAACTGCCTGAATGGATTGGCAAGATGACGAATTTAACGAAGTTGTCTTTATCGTTCAATCCACCCACCAAACTACCTGAGTTCATTGGCAAGCTGACAAATTTGACTTCGTTGAGATTGGTTAACAACCTCACAGAGCTACCTGAATTTATCGGCAACCTAACTAATTTGACTCGATTGGATTTAGACGGAAACCAACTCACCGAACTGCCTGAATTTATTGGCAAGCTGACTAACTTGACTGAGTTATATTTACGTCGCAACCGTCTTACAGAATTGCCTAAATCTATTGCTAAGCTAACTAATTTGACTAGGTTAGGTTTATGGAAAAACCAACTCACCGAACTGCCTAAATCCATTGGCAAGTTGACTAATTTGACTGATTTATATTTAGGTGACAACCCCATTAAATCCCTACCACCCGAATTAAGCCATCTTAGCCACATCACCCGTTTTTGATTAAACAAGGAAAACACCATGTTACACACCTTAACGTATGAACTCGACTTACCACAAAACCGTACTATTCAACTTAAACTGCCCGACACCATCAAAACAGGCAAACATCATATTGTTTTAGTGATTGATGAAAAAGAAGACCAGCCCGATGATTTTCAACAATTACTCAATGCTACCAAAGGACTTTGGCAACAAGGCGATGGCTTGGCTTATCAACAAGCCTTGCGTAATGAATGGGAATAAAAATGGAATATTTACTCGATTCTGTCATTTTGATAGACCATTTCAACAACATCCCCCAAGCTAGCGAATTTTTGCAACAGCACAAAGATAGCTCTGCTATCTCTGTCATTACCCGCGCCGAAGTTTTAACAGGATTTGCACAAGAGCATCGAAAAATAGCGGCAAAATTCTTAGATCGTTTTGTGACATTGAACATAGACAAAGATGTTGCTGACTTAACAGCACAGTTACGCTATCAATATCGCTGGAAACTACCCGATGCTTTACAAGCCGCTCTTGCACAGCATCATCACACACAGTTAGTGACGCGCAATACCAAAGATTTTCCGCTTAACAAATACGATTTTGTAGTAACGCCTTATCAAATCTAAATCAGGCTATAAAATGCACAACGACATTCTAAAACGCCTAGACATCATTAAAAACGTGGTGGCAATGGAGGACGAAGAGCTTATCACCATGCAAATAACAAAACTGCAAGCCTTGCCGTTGGATGAAAAAGTAAAGCAGATTTTGGCATTAATCGCGACTAAACGCTTCTTCAGTTGATTGAACAGTACAAACACGACAACAGCGGCGTGATGGTGTTTCAAGACCCACAGATTCAAGGGTTAAAGCTGGAGTTGAAACTGTTGGAAAATCGCTTGAATGAGTTGACCGACACCCAAGCCGACTTGGAACGGCAAATCAACGAATTCAACAGCGATGTGTGCGGCGTTTAGGTAGCTTGATTGAAGCGATTTTGAAAAAACGCGCTGAGTTGTTTAGTCATGACACCACCGAACAGCAAGAAGCCCAACAGGATTATGAAAACTTTGAGCAGAGTTTAAAGCAACAACTCCAAGACGCGCCGCATACCTTAACGCCAGAAGAGCAACAGCAACTCAAAGCCGCATACCGTAAAGCCAGCCGTTTATGTCATCCTGATAAACTTGCTGATGAATTTAAAGCGCAAGGCACAGAGTTTTTTAAAGCACTCAATGATGCCTATCGCCGCCAGGATTTACAGCGCGTTCTGGATATTTTGCACTCGCTAGAAACGGGGGCGACTTTAAGCACAGCATCCGATAGCATTACTGACAAAGCCATATTACAAAGTAAAATCACCGCCTTACGCGAACGCATTGCTACGTTAGAAGCCGATATTCAAGGTCTGCAAGCCGATGAAACTTATCTGTGTATGCAGACTATTACCAGCAAAGATGACTATTTTGCTGAACTAGAGCAAGGCTTACAGGCTGAACTAGCGGCGTTGATAGCCGCGTAAGTTTGGCTATCACTTTAATTCACAAACTTACTTATGCAATCGTTTTAACGATTACTGGTATCGTCTAATTTCGTCCAACGTAAGCGGTTGGCATTAGTTACTACTGTTACCGAAGACATTGCCATTGCCGCTCCTGCAATCATTGGATTTAATAACACACCGAATACTGGGTATAACAATCCTGCCGCAATAGGAATACTCAGTGAGTTATAAATAAACGCGCCAAATAGGTTTTGTTTAATATTAATCACTGTGGCTTTGGATAATGCAATCGCTTCTGGGACTTTGAGTAATGAACCTTGCAAAATAACCACGTCAGCACTTTCAATGGCAACATCTGTGCCTGTGCCAATCGCAAAACCAACATTTGCTTGTGCGAGTGCGGGCGCATCGTTGATACCATCACCGACCATGCCGACAATCTCGCCTTGTTGTTGCAATTCTTTGACCACTACGGCTTTATCTTGCGGTAACACTTGCGCTCTGACTTCGCTGATACCCGCTTGTTTGGCAATTGCATTCGCAGTGATTTTGTTATCGCCTGTCACCATGATAAGTCGAATACCAAGGTGTTGCAGGTGCTGGACAGCGGCGGCTGAATCTTTTTTAATCGGATCGGACACCGCAATAATGCCGACTATGCGTTGATTAACGGCTAACAACATTGGCGTTTGTCCTAAACGAGCAAACTGTTCCAATTGCTCGTTATAGCCATCGGTTGCTATCTTATGTTCTGCCATTAACGCTGTATTGCCAAACAATAAAGCTTGCTCATCAATATTTGCACTGACACCATGACCTGCACTGGCGGCAAATTGAGTTACTTTGGAGAGTGGCAATTGTTTTTGTTCGGCGGCGGCTAAAATTGCGGCGGCTAACGGATGTTCTGAACCTGATTCAATACTGGCAGCAAGCTGTAAAACTTGGTCTTCGCTCAAATCAGCTAAGGCTGAAACAGCGGCAACTGTGGGTTTGCCTTCGGTGATTGTGCCTGTTTTATCCAGCACTAAACAACTAATTTTGCCAGCGGTTTGTAGTGCTTCGCCTTTACGAATTAATATGCCTGATTGCGCAGCTCTGCCCACTGCCACCATCACCGAAATCGGTGTTGCTAAACCTAAAGCACAAGGGCAAGCAATGACTAGCACGGTCATGGAAGTGACAAACGCATAACCTAACGAGGGTTCAGGACCAAAAATGATCCAAACTAAAAAGGTAAATACCGATAAGCCAACCACTGCTGGTACAAATACCGCTGAAATTTTATCGGCTAAACGGGCGATTTCAGGCTTGCTACTTTGGGCTTGTCGGACGCTGTTAATAATTTGCGCTAAGGCGGTATCTCTGCCAATGCGCGTCGCGGTAAATAAAAAACTGCCTGTTTGATTCATCGTCCCTGCCACCACCTGCATACCAACGGTTTTTTCTATCGGCAATGATTCACCAGTGAGCATCGATTCATCAACACTTGAATGTCCTTCAATCAGCACCCCATCGACGGCGATTTTTTCCCCAGGTCTAACGCGCAAAGTTTCACCTAAACCAACGTGTTCAATGGCAATATCTAATTCTTCACCGTCTCTAATCACACGAGCCGTGCGCGGTTGTAAACCAATTAATTGTCGAATCGCCGACGAGGTACGCCCTCTGGCTAAAGTTTCTAACCCCGTACCTAAATTGATAAATGCCAAAATCACCACAGCAGCTTCAAAATAGGCATGAGCAGCTAACGTCGGCAACATGGCTTGATAGTCGATAACGATGCAAGAATATATCCACGCTGAACCTGTGCCTAAGGCAATCAGCGTATCCATATTAGCTTGCTTTAACAGCAACGATTTATAAGCACCTTTATAAAAATGATCACCCGAATACGCCATAATTCCTAGCGTAATCACCGCTACAATAGGCCAGAACCATTGCCCAGCGGGTGAACCCATGTGTGGCATCCAGCCTAACATATCGATGAGCATTAAAAATGCGCCAAAGCCACCCGCAACTTTGGCTTTTTGCATCAATTGTTGGTAGCGTTGGTGTTCTTGTTGCTCTTGCTCAGCAGGGTCTTCAAAGCCTTCCATAATAGCGGCATCAAAGCCAGACTCTTTGACGGCTAGTTTAAGCTGTTCAGGATCGGCAGTGCCTTTTACTAACGCTGAATGATCGGCAAAATTCACTGTGACTTCATTCACACCCGCCACGCCAGCTAATGCCCCTTCCACCGCACTCACGCAGCCTGCACAACGCATTCCCAAAATGGATAAGCGTATGCCATCCGCTGTTTGTTCTTGAGACATAAAGACCCCCTAACGCAAAAGTTACTCGACGGAAAAACCCGCCTCAGTGATAACGCTTTTAATTGTGTCCAAATTAACGATTGCGCTGTCAAATTCAACGCTTACCGTATTCGTTTTGAAAGACACGCTTACTGCGGTAATACCATCAACGGACTGTAATTTACCTTTGACAGTATTTTCACAACCGCCACATTTCATGCCTGTCACTGTTAATTCATTCGATTCTCTCATGCTGTTTTCTCCTAAGATAATTAAATAAGCTAGGCAATCATACCCGATATAGTCGATTTTAAGGAGGGTAAAGCCAATAAAAAACCTAAAAATGATTGTGAAATAATATGGTGGAGATTGGCGAATTAGAATTCACTACCATGCTCAAGCCGTGTTTTGAGTATCTGAAAGATCTCATCTTTACGTTTGCCAAACACCTAAGCCAGTGCATGGTCAATGGCATACCACAACCAGTGTTGGTTAGCTTAGGATGAACTTGTACCAACGTATTGGCTTTTTTTAACGTGCTGATGATGGTGTTTTTGTTGATTTTTAACACTCGTGCCGTGGCGCGGATACCGCTTGCCATCGATTGCCATCTCCACCGCTTGCTTTTACAGGACGGATAGGTGATTTCTTGATAACAAGTTATAACGTTTTGTCTGGGATGTTTGGGGTTTTTCTGCGTGTGATTTTAACCTAATTTCCAGATTTGACTCATTATCCAAAAACGTACCGTCTATGAAGCGCGTCGCCTTGCAAAACCAAGCGATAGCGCGAGTTGGCGACGCATTGGGCGCATTATGCAGGAGGTACATACAGTTGACGGGCAAAACCAAGCGGTGGGTTTAGAGAGCAACCACGAACTCTACACATACTGCCAAAAGAAGCCCAAAACGAGTAGTTGAAGGAAATCACAGTCACTTTACAGACAAAATTGGAACATTTCCTTACAGGCAATAAAAAAGGGCTAGACCATGAAGTCTAACCCTTTGAATTCTTTGGAGCTGGAGATGGGACTCGAACCCGCGACCGGCTGATTACAAATCAGCTGCTCTACCAACTGAGCTACACCAGCAAAGAAACGCGCATTATACACACAAAATTTTATTTGCCTAGCCCCTTTGAAACATTTTTTTGCTTTTTAAACGCTGGGGGTGGGCTTTTTCTATTGCTATCGTTGTGTAGCCCTGTGTATTTGGTTCTGAAAGTTTGGGTTTTTGCGGGCGTTTCTTCAAAGCCTTTGGGTTGGAAAGACGGAATTAAATGTTTTTTACCATTACCGATTAAGTCGCTACGCCCCATTACTTTTAGCGCGTCACGCAGTAACGGCCAATTTTTTGGGTCGTGATAACGTAAAAAGGCTTTGTGTAAGCGGCGTTGTTTAAAAGTTTTGGGTATGGGGATGTCTTCAACTGTGCGACTGACTTTATGTAACGTGTCTTTGCCTGAGTGATACATAGCGGTAGCTATCGACATCGGTGACGGTAAAAACGCTTGCACTTGATCCGCTCTAAAACCATTGGCTTTTAACCATAAGGCTAAATTGAGCATATCTTCATCAGTCGTTCCAGGATGAGCGGCGATAAAGTAGGGAATTAAATATTGCTCTTTGCCCGCTTCTTTGGAGTATTTATCAAACATTTCTTTGAAACGGTCGTAAGTTCCCATGCCTGGTTTCATCATTTTGGATAACACGTTAGTTTCAGTGTGTTCGGGAGCGATTTTTAAATAACCACCGACGTGATGCGTGACGAGTTCTTTAACATATTCAGGTGATTCGACCGCTAAGTCGTAGCGTAATCCTGAGGCGATAACGATTTTTTTGATGCCTTTTAAGGCTCGCGCTCTGCGGTAAAGTTTAATCAACGGCGTGTGGTCGGTGTTTAAATTGGGGCAGATGATGGGATACACGCAAGACGGTTTACGACACGCGGCTTCAATTTTTTCATCTTTACAGGCGAGGCGGTACATATTCGCCGTTGGCCCGCCTAAATCGGAAATATGTCCTGTGAAATTGGGCGAAGTATCACGAATGGCTTCAATTTCTCGAATAATCGAATCTTCGGAGCGGCTCTGAATAATGCGCCCTTCGTGTTCGGTAATCGAGCAGAAGGTACAGCCACCAAAACAGCCGCGCATGATGTTGACCGAATGTTGAATCATTTCAAACGCGGGGACATTGGCGTTACCGTATTCTTTATGTGGTACGCGCGAATAAGGCAAATCAAACACGCCATCCATTTCTTTGGTGGTGAGTGGAATGGGCGGTGGATTAACCCACAGTTGCCGTGTGCCGTGTTGTTGGATTAACGGACGCGCATTACCTGGATTGGTTTCGCCGTGCATCACACGAGAAGCGTGAGCGTAAAGAATAGGATCATCTTTGACGGCTTCATAAGCGGGTAGGCGAATCACGGTTTTAGCACGGAGTACGCGTATGGTGGGTGCGATAACCTGCTCATCTGGATTTGTAGGTGGGCGAATGTCACACGCGGGTTCTTCCTGATAAGGATTATGTGGCTGTTGTACCGCGCCGACTTTATCAATATCGGTGGAATCTTTCAGTGCGTAGCCTGCGGGAATTTCTTTAACAAAATGCACCGTGCCGCGTATATCGGTTAATTCCATGACTTTTTCGCCATTGGCTAAACGATGAGCGATTTCAACAATTTGCCGTTCCGCATTGCCATACACCAATAAATCGGCTTTGGAATCCAGTAACACTGATTTACGCACGGTATCCGACCAATAATCATAATGGGCAATACGGCGCAAACTGGCTTCGATCCCCCCAATAATAATGGCTACCTCTTTATAGGCTTCACGGCAACGGTGCGAATAGACATTCACCGCACGGTCTGGGCGTTTGCCCGCCGCGCCATCGGGAGTATAAGCATCATTGGAACGAATTTTTTTGTCAGAGGTATAACGATTGACCATCGAATCCATATTGCCGCCCGTGACCCCAAAAAACAGATTGGGGCGACCTAATTTTTTAAAATCTTGAGCATTTGTCCAATCGGGCTGGGAAATAATACCCACGCGAAAACCTTGCGCTTCAAGCAAACGACCGATTAACGCCATACCAAAACTGGGGTGGTCAATATACGCATCGCCTGTGACCAGAATAATGTCACAGCTGTCCCAGCCTAGCGTGTCCATTTCTGCTTTGCTCATAGGTAACACAGGGGCGATACCAAAACGTTTTGCCCAATAAGGGCGATAACTGAATAGATTAGGGGCGGGGATCATAAAGAAAATTTCAAAGGGAGTACTACAAAGCTAAATTGTACACTGCCTATTGCTAAATTTCTTATAAAATGCTTATCACACAAAGGCAAGGGCTATAAATATCAGACTGGAAAATAATAAGGTAATAGTAAAAATCAACCTGATTTTGTAATAGTGAGAGTCAAAAAAATATACTTTTGACTCCGTAACTTAGTATCACGTTATTACCGTTACCAACATAGTTAATTTTTATCCTTAGAAAAAAACCACATCTGATAAACACTGACCAAGACTTGCAGTCCCATTGAAATCCCCATTAACGCGCCACTGACTACCACAACGTAGGCAAATTCGGGAATGGATTGGGTAATAAACCATGATAGCGTGTCCATTAACATTGCCGCAAAAGGAATAACCACTGCAATTCTTTTTACATAGACATTAATATCGCAAAGTAGAAATATCTTGCCGACAAAAAATAAAATAAAGGCGATACCGAATAAATGAATATGTGAGACACGAATTAAAGATGCCGTGGTCGCACCGCCTGCATGAGCAACTTGAGAGACACCTGCATAATTGTTTAAATCAGGTAACGATGGATTAACACTAGGCGAGTGACAAATCACGCAGTCACGATTAAGTATCGGGGCAATTTTTTCTTTATAGTCAGGTTCATCTGCACCTGCTTGTATCCACTTCAAAATGACATCCTTATCACTTTTAATCGTTAGATTGGGTTCCATGATGCCTGTAATTGCAGTACCTAACCGTGTTTGTAATTTAGAGCCGTGATAATAAACGATGACATCGTCAATAGAAAGTCCCGCCTTACCATCTCGTCCTTGATGGGTGTAGTACAAATTAGCCAGTGCGGCTATATAGCCAAGCCCTATCGTAAGCAAAAATACAGTATTTAAAATTCGTTCACTGACAGAAATATCTTTAAAGCGTGTATAGCGTTCTTTAACCATCATAGCCTCTTTATAATGTGTGATAACGTTTGTTGTTTGGTAAAAAACGCAGGGGCAAAAAACCGCCACTGCGTTTGAGTGGGCTCAACGAGTTACAGTGTTTTCAATCATCATTAGTTACTTTAAATTAAAATTGGTTAGCATGGTAAAAATATCCATGTGCATTATCAACGGTAATAATTTTAAAAGCATTTCCAATAGCTATTAAAAGGTTATCAAATGTCCGAGCTTT
>JAPLRZ010000045.1 GCA_026398895.1 Methylococcales bacterium | reverse complement strand
CCAATACCAACGCTTAACCAGCAAAGGCAAAAGCAAGATGTCCGCACTCGGTGCCGCTATGCGTAAACTGGTTCAGATTTGCTTTGGTGTTCTAAAACACCAGAAACCCTATCAACCACAAACGGGATGATTTTCCGCTTGCGATTGATTTGGAGAGATGGTATCTACGAATAGCGTTTAAATATTAACGTGCCGTTTGTGCCGCCAAAACCGAACGAGTCAGGTAGGGTGGGCAAGCGTCTTTTTGCTTGCCCACCGATTATGCTTATTCAGCGTGGGCAAACGATAGAGCCATTTGCCCACCCTTGTATGATTAAAACTTGTATGATTAAAACTTGTATGATTAAAACTACTTGTATGATTAAAACTTGTATGATTAAAACTACTCAAAATCAATCGAATAAGTCGAAAGAATAACGAGTAAGCTGTAAGCGTTCATTGGGAGGTCGACCCACCCTGAGGACTGATTAAAAGTCAGAGCCTGTCAGGTAGATTGACCCCCGCCCTATTCACCCATACCGAGGAGTATCTGAGGCTTAGAGCCTGTATTCACAAGGATGGCAGGTGCAGTGCAGGGTCGGGAATCAATGAATAGTGTACGTTCTTTAATCTAGTTGGACAAACCTAATAGTATGAACATTCCACAGAAAGAAACCGCCAGCGACACTAAACAACCGCTCTTTGCAGGGATTGATGTGGGTGCTGAAGAACTGGTGTTGGTGATTCGTAAAAAGAATAACTCATTGAATCCACAAACGTTTAGCAATACACCCAGTGATCGCGCTCGCTTGGTCAACAAACTGGTCAAACTGTCAGGCATTATCGTCTGTCTCGAAGCCACAGGCGTGTATCACTTTGATTTAAGTATCGCGTTGCATGATGCAGGTATATCGCTGATGGTGTTGAATCCAAAAGCGTCACATAACTTTGCCAAGGTGTTAATGAAAAACAGTAAAACCGATGCCGTTGATGCCAATACGCTGGCTGAATACGCTGAACGTATGGCGTTTGTTGCCTGGACACGTCCCAGCACTGAGAAGATAAGCCTGCGGAGCTTGGCTCGGCGCATTCATTCATTGAGCAAACAAAAAGCCGCCGCCAAGAACCATCTGCACGCGCTGACCGCCACCACTGAAACCCCCAAAGCCGTGCTAAAAGATGCCTCGCTAGCCATCAGCCAGTTAGAAAAACGCATCGACAACCTAACAACGGCGGCGTTGCTCTTGATAGCCAAACACCCTGAACTAGCCCGTATCCTGCACTTATTAATTAGCATCAAAGGCATTGCCGAAACCAGTGCCATCGCACTGATGGGCGAACTGTTATTATTGCCGCACGACTTATCGCATCGACAATGGGTTAAGTTTGCAGGGCTTGACCCGCAAGCCTTCGAGTCAGGCAAAAGCGTCCACAAAAAAACCCGAATTGCCAAATCGGGCAACGCACATATCCGCGCCGCTCTTTATATGCCCGCGCTCAGTGCCAAAGAACATGATCCGCACGTCAAAGCGTATTTCCAGCATCTTGTCGATAACGGCAAGTTGCCCTTACAGGCAGTCTGTGCCGTCATGCGTAAATTGCTACACGCTATTCATGGGATGTTAAAACACAACCAACCTTTCGATAACTCCCGTTTTTATGCCATTCCTATTTTGGAGAATTCATGATTATCGTTATCGAAAAAGGCTTGATTTTGAACAGAGTATCTACAGGGCTACAGGGCTGATTATCCGAATCACATTGTCGCGTTCCATATATGAAACGAACTATGGGGGGTTATTTTTTTGCTAATGGAAAAATCCATCTACCGTTCTCTAAATACGGCTTTCTTACAATGTAAAATTTACCGCGATAAACATCATCTTTGAAAAGGTGAATTGTGATAGATTTATTTTTAAATGAATCGTATAGGTCTTTGTTACCATAAATAAGTTTTTGAACACCAGCACCTGTATTTTGACCCTGATAATAAATTATCCCATTTTTTTCAACTAGAGGATAAGGAGATGAAGTGTAGCTGAAAAGAACTATTTCGCCACCCCAAGCAGTTTTTTTGATACCTGCGTCACCTTTGTAATCAAAATTAAAAATAGTATCTAGTACACTTAATGAATATTTTTCACCTACAACTAATGTATCTTTATATGAAATAGGAGCTTGATGGTTAGTTTTGTTTTTGTAAGGTTTTTTTACTTGATTTGCTATTTCGGTAGAAGTTTGAACACTTGTATCGCTTACATTTGTAATTGGTGAAAATGTTGTAAGGTTAATTTGATTTTTGTAAAGCCGTTCTGCTTCCTTTTTTATTTCTTTAAAAATTTGCTCACTTGCATCACTATTCTTTAAAAACCATTTTTGAAGCATCGACAATGTTGCATCACCTTTTTTGATATAAAAGCCCATTTCTTCGTTATTTTTTTGGCTAAATTCATAAAGATTTAAACTTGTTACGATTACCTCATTCTCATTCATATAGCATTTTGCGTGCAATGTTGGGCAATCGAACACTTTTGTTGAGAATCTTGAAAGGTTTTCTTTCAAATCCTTTGCTCTACAAACGAAAATAATATCAAGACCATTATCTTTTTTTTGGGACAAGATTTCTTTGATTCTTTTTTGAAGCTGGATGTACGGTGATATAAGGATGATTTCTTTCTGAGAATTTTTAAGGAGTTCTTCGAGGTGGTAGTTGATTCCTTGCGTAGTCAGAAATTTGATCATGTTTTACCCTTATTGACTTTTAAATGTAACGCTAATTTAGTAGCGCAGGGCGGGCGTTTCCGACAAACTTATGCGATGTCGGAAACGCCTATTTTCGCTTACGCTCAAACAGGCTTATTTCGACCTACGAATAACGTTTAAAGATTAACGTGCCGTTAGTGCCACCAAACCCAAACGAATTGGACATAGCAACATCAATTTTCATGTCGCGGGCTATGTTGGGTACATAATCCAAATCACATTCTGGGTCTGGATTTTCTAAATTGATAGTTGGAGGGGCAATCTGGTTTTTAATTGCCAGAGCAGATAACACGGCTTCTATACCACCTGCCGCGCCTAACATATGTCCAATCATAGATTTGGTTGAACTGATAGCGACTTTATAGGCATGATTGCCTAAGGCGGCTTTCATGGCGTGGGTTTCACCGACATCACCTGCTGGCGTTGATGTACCGTGTGCATTGATATAATCAATTTGGTCTACATTTAAACCTGCATCACGCATGGCATTCCTCATGCAGCGTGCCGCGCCTTCGCCACCTGCGGACGGGGTAGTAATATGATAGGCATCGCCGCTCATACCATAACCGACTAATTCAGCGTAAATTTTTGCACCACGCGCAAGAGCGTGTTCCAATTCTTCAAGAACCACCACACCTGCACCATCACTGAGAACAAAACCATCACGGTCTTTATCCCACGGACGGCTTGCCGCTTGTGGATCGTCATTACGACGTGATAAGGCTTTTGCAGAAGCAAATCCACCCATAGCAGTGGGTGATGAAGTACAACGTTCCGCACCACCTGCAATCATGACATCTGCATCGCCATATTGTATTAATCTAGCGGCATCACCGATGTTGTGTGTACCTGTCGCACAGGCGGTGACGATCGCAAAATTAGGGCCTTTCAAACCGTATTTAATGGAGAGATTACCCGAAATCATATTAATAATATTGCCAGGTACGAAGAAAGGCGAAATGCGACGGGGGCCGCCTTTTTCGTAAGTGGCATAGCATTCTTCTATGCCCGTGATACCACCGATACCCGAACCTATGGCAACGCCGATGCGTTCAGCATTAGCTTCTGTGACTTCTAAACCAGAGTCTTCAAATGCCTGACAACCTGCCGCGATACCGTAATGGACAAAGCCGTCCATACGTTTAGCATCTTTTTCAGCAATATATTGAGTTACATCAAAATTGCGGATGACACCACCAAAGGTAGTGGCAAAAGGCGTGATGTTAAAAGAATCAATAGGGCTAATGCCACTTTTGCCATTAATAATACCTGTCCAAGTATCTGCGACTGTATTGGCTAAAGGCGTGACTGCGCCTAATCCAGTTATTACAACTCGACGTTTGCTCAATGTAATGTACCGTAAGAAAAAAGAAGGAGGGAATCAGGAGGGGCATATTTAGTGGATGAACAATTGTTCACCCACTAACTATCAATATCAAGTATTTTTTGTTACATAATCAATAGCTTGCTGAACTGTGGTAATTTTCTCAGCATCTTCGTCTGGAATTTCACATTCAAATTCTTCTTCGAGAGCCATAACGAGCTCAACTGTATCCAGAGAATCCGCACCAAGGTCATCCACGAATGAAGCGTCATTTGCGATGGCTTCTTTAACGCCCAACTGCTCTGCAACAATCTTTTTTACTCGTTCTTCAATGTTACTCATAATTATTTTCCTCAACCTGTAAGTTTGTAAACCTAACTTACAATAGTATTGTTATTGGTTTTTACTAGAAATCCCGTTACTGGAAACTCCAGACGGCGGGGTGGAATTATACTTGATATTTTTACAATATCACAATATTAAGGCATAAACATGCCACCATTGACATGAATGGTTTCGCCTGTAATGTAAGCCGCTCCTTCAGAGGCTAGGAAGGAAACGGTATGGGCAATTTCTTTAGCTGCGCCTAAACGAGCGAGCGGAATACCAGCTAATAAGGTATTTTTAATATCATCACTGAGTTCACGCGTCATATCGGTATCGATAAAACCAGGTGCGACCGTATTGACAGTAATATTGCGCGAACCCACTTCTTTTGCCATTGACTTAGCAAAGCCTATCATGCCCGCTTTTGCCGCTGCATAATTAGCTTGTCCAGCATTACCTGTACTGCCAACCACTGAGGAAATATTGATAATACGCCCTGTTTTGGCTTTCATCATGCCCCGCAATACTGCTTTGCTCATGCGAAACACTGAGGTTAAGTTGGTGTTGATAATGTCATTCCATTCTTCATCTTTCATGCGCATCAGTAAATTATCACGGGTAATGCCCGCATTATTTACCAGTACGGCTGGCGTACCGAACTCATCATTAACCGCTTTAATAAATTCAGCAATCGATTCAGCATCCGCGACATTTAGTTTTTTGCCTGTGCCATTTTCACCCAAGAAGGCAGAAATTGCCTCCGCGCCACTGTCAGACGTTGCTGTACCAACAACAAAAAAGCCATCTTCGGCTAATCGTTCAGCAATTGCTCTGCCAATACCGCGACTAGCCCCTGTCACTAAAGCGATTTTTTTAGCCATTAATTTTCTCCAATGCCTCATTCAAGGTTTCTGGGTTATAAATGCTGTAATGCTCGGCATCTTTAGCGATGCGTTTATTAAGTCCAATTAATACCTTACCTGGACCACATTCAACAAAGCGAGTAACGCCTTGGTCGTTCATAAACTTGATGCTGTCCACCCAGTTGACAGGTCTATATAACTGCTCTTTTAAGGCATGACGAATGACTTCAGGCGCACTGTGTGAGGCGACATCGACATTATGGATCAGCGTCATTTTGGGTGAATTAATGACGGTATTTTGTAAGTAGCCATTCAGTTTTTCAGCGGCAGGGTGCATCAATGCACAATGTGATGGTACGCTGACAGGTAATAATAGCGCACGTTTTGCTCCCATTGTTTTTGCAATAAGCATCGCTCTTTCAACTGCTGCCACGTTACCCGCAATCACCACTTGTCCAGCCGAATTAAAATTGACTGCCGACACTATTTCATTACCCGCCGCTTCGTTACAGGCTTTAACTACTTCATGATCTTGCAAACCTAAAATAGCCGCCATTGCACCCACACCCGCAGGCACTGCTTCCTGCATTAATCGCGCTCTGGTCGCCACTAATTTAATCGCATCTTCAAAATGAATTGCACTGGAACACACTAAGGCGGTATATTCGCCTAAACTATGACCCGCCACCCAATCTGGACGCACTGTACTGTGTTGACACCAGACATTCCAAACCGCAAAACCCGCCGCTAACATCGCAGGTTGCGTATTCTGGGTTTGATTAAGCTCTTCTTCTGAGCCTTTGCTAACTAACGACCATAAATCTTGACTTAACGCATCCGATGCGCGTTCAAAGATATGTTTGACTTCAGGATAACTCGCCGCTAAATCGTTCAACATACCGACAGATTGAGAACCCTGTCCTGGAAAAACAAAAGCTAAACTGTAGGTTTGTTTGTTCATCATTACACCATCGTTAATATTTAATTAAGGCAGAACCCCAAGTGAATCCTGCTCCAAAGGCTTCCAATAATACGATCTGTCCACGTTGAATACGCCCATCACGCACGCCTTCATTGAAAGCTAACAACACCGAGGCCGATGAAGTATTGCCTTGAGTTTCCAAAGTCATGATGACTTGATCCATTGACAGTTTTAATTTTTTTGCCGTTGCCGCAATAATGCGACTGTTAGCTTGATGCGGCACTAACCAGTCAATATGCTCTTGACCTAAATCATTGGCCTCTAGGGTTTCATCAACAATTCTGCCTAGCGTATTGACCGCAACCTTAAAAACTTCATTGCCGCGCATACTGATATAGCCCGCTTTTTGTTCAGTAGAGGTTGGGCAATACAGCAATTCTTCATACTCACCGTCAGAATGAATATGGGTGGATAAAATACCTTGTTGCTCCGAAGCAGTCAGCAATACCGCCCCCGCGCCATCACCAAATAAAATACAGGTGGTTCTATCTGTCCAATCAACAATTCGCGAACACACTTCAGCACCGACCACTAGCACTGTTTTAGCCGCGCCTGATTTAATGTATTGATCGGCAATACTTAACGCAAAAATAGAACCCGAACACGCCGCCTGCACATCAAATGCTACCGCGTGTTTAACGCCTAAACGCTTTTGCAGTAAACAGCCTGTGCTAGGATAAACGCGGTCAGGCGTACCCGTAGCAACAATAATTAAATCAATGCTTTCAGGATCAATTTGCGCCATCTCAATGGCTTGTCTGGCAGCAATTTCTGCCATGCTAGAGGCAGTTTCATTCGCACCCGCAATGCGCCGACTTTTAATGCCTGTACGTTCATAAATCCAGCTATCGGACGTATCAACCGTTTTTGAAAGTTCTTCGTTGGTGAGAATTTTTTCGGGCAAGTAACCGCCAGTGCCGATTACTTTTGAATAATAAGTCATGCGTTATTTCTCAGAGCTAAGGTTTTTTCAACTTGTTCGCTTATTTTGCGAATCACATCTTTTTTGACTTCAACCTCAGCCAGTTGAATCGCGGTTTTAAACGCTAACACATCAGCACCGCCATGACTTTTAATCACCAAGCCGCGTAAGCCAAGGAAACTCGCGCCATTGTAAAGCCGTGGATCGATGCGTTGTTTAAAGGATCTCAACACTGGGTATGCTATAAATCCAACTAATTTAGTCAAATAGTTTTTGCTAAAGGCTGATTTTAACGCAAAGCCAATCATTTTTGCCGCGCCTTCAATGGATTTAAGTGCAACATTACCGACAAAACCATCGGCAACAATCAAATCAACTTTTACTGAACCCGCATTTAACGAATCGCCTTCAACATAACCAATATAATTTAATGTTGAGTTTTCCAGCAATTTCGCCGCTGATTTAACCTGCTCATTACCTTTCATATCTTCTTCGCCAATATTCAATAAACCCACTCGTGGGTTATCAATACCTTCGACTGCTTTTACCAGCTCATTACCCATCACCGCAAATTGAAACAAATGTTCAGCAGTACAATCAACATTTGCCCCTAAATCTAATACATGGGTATGCCCATGAATAGAAGGCAGAGTAGAAATAATCGCGGGACGATCAATCCCTGGAATCATCTTCAACACAAAACGAGCAGTTGCCATTAATGCCCCCGTATTGCCCGCACTGACGCACGCATCCGCACGCCCATCACGCACCAAATTAATAGCAACGCGCATAGAAGAATCTTTTTTATTTTTGAGAGCTTTAGCGGGCGATTCGTGCATTTCCACACACTGAGAGGCGTGTTGAATAGAGAGCCTGCCTGAATAATCAACTAATTCTTGTGTCAATAACGGCTCAAGCACCGCTTCGTTACCGACTAAAATTAGCGTTAAGTCTGGATTATTTTTTAAACAATCCAATGACGCAGGAATAGTCACTTTAGGGCCAAAATCCCCGCCCATTGCATCAATCGAAATAGTTAAACTCACGCTGACGAATGACTCCACCGTTATTGTAAAAAAGCCGAATCAGAACTGATTCGGCAGTACGTCTTACTTAAGCGAAAAAAAGACGCTTAATTTTCGTCAACAGTAACCGCTGTGCCAACGATTTGACGACCTTTGAAATAACCGTCAGGAGTCATGTGGTGACGTAAGTGCATTTCACCTGTAATCGGATCTTGTGACAATGCTTTTGCTGTTAAGGCATCGTGTGAACGACGTTGACCACGTCTTGAACGGGTTACTTTACTTTTCTGTACGGCCATTATAAATCTCCAGTATTTTTTAGCTTGGCTAAGATTGAAAAAGGGTTTTCACGCGTTGCTTGTGCGTCACGCGCGGGTGTATTCGTGTTGTTATTGTTAGGATTTGCGACAAAACAACCGTGTTGATGTTTGGGATAGGTAGGTAAACTGAGCAATAATTCATCTTCAATAAGATCGCTAAGTCTCATTGTCTCTACTTCGACAAGCAACGGTTCATAGTCTTCCGTTAAGCGGTTAGCCTGATCGACTGTCTTGACGATGCCTAACTTAACAACGCTATCGACCGTCCATTCTATCGCTTGCAAACAACTCTGGCATTTCAATTGCAGAATCGTTTGAATCCGTCCTTCAATTTTAGGCAAGTGTCCTTCCCGACCAAAAAAAAGTTCCACAGTCACTGAGCCTGAATCATCAAACAACAGTTCAGCTATTCGACTTAAGCTCTTAACGGGGATTTGACCTTTTAATTCGCCGCGTTTATCAGCCAAGTGTAAAGGTTCTATGATTTCGGGTAATCTGTTCAACATAACTGTGTAATAATATCTGGAAATATTAAGTGCGTCAAACGCTAAATAATAAATTAATCATGATTATAGTGCTTCATACAGTCCGTATATTCATGCAAAAGAACCCTACCCATACATAAAAAATAACTTTTTAACCTCATTCGTTTGGTAGAATAGCCGCCCATTAGTGATCTCTCGATTCTGCATAGCTAAAATGTGCGATTAGCAAAACGCGTATATGTATAAAATTCACACCTATAATTTTCGTGTTCGTTTTGTAGAACTTGTACTCACCCAACCTAACCATTAGCCTCCCTTTTTAAATGAAGTCTGTGAAATTAATTTTCTTTGTTGTTATGTCTGTTTGCTTGTTTTCCGTCTCTGAAGTCAGTCATGCCCGTCATGCCGCTATTTTAGTTGATGCAAGCAATGGCGGTGTATTAAACGAAATAGAAGCGACACAATCATGGTATCCCGCCTCGTTAACTAAATTAATGACCATCTATATGGCATTTGATGCGTTAAATAAGGGACAAATTCAATTACAAGACCCTCTAAGCACCTCTTATCATGCGTCACGTCAACCTAATAGTAAGTTGGGGTTACGCGTTGGCGAAACCCTAACCGTTGAAGAAGCGATCTTGGCATTGATTACTCGTTCTGCAAATGATGCAGCGGTAGTGCTTGCTGAGCATATCGGTGGTACTGAGGAAAGTTTTGCGGTAAAAATGACCGCGAAAGCCCATAGCATTGGTATGTCCGATACCCATTTCATGAATGCAACAGGTTTACCGCATCCTTGGCAAGTCAGTACCGCTAGAGATTTAGGACTATTGGCATGGAAAACCCTCAATAATTTCCCCGATTATTATCCCTATTTTTCAGCACACAGTTTTATTTTTAGGGGTATGGAGCTACACGCTATCAATAAATTCACCGAGCATTATCCAGGTGCAGAAGGCATGAAAACGGGTTTTACCTGTGGTTCTGGCTATAACTTGATTTCTACCGCTAGTCAAAATGGCAAAAGATTAATTGGGGTGATATTAGGTGGTATGAGTAGCCCACAACGCTACCAGTTAATGATAGATATGATGGATGCAGGTTTTGGCAATCAATATGCGACTAATCCAACCACCCATATTGAAACTGCCGTCTCTAACACAGGAACTCCACCGCCTCATCAGCTTGGTTGTGGCAATGGATCAATGGCGGTGATTTCTTCTACAGAGGATGAGAATTCTGACCACATAGCGCGTCACCAAACCAAGCATTACAGAGTAAGCCATGTGCTAAATAAACATAAGACTGGAAGCAAAGTAAAAGTGGCAAGTAAAGCTAAAGCAAGGAGCAAGGTAAAAGTGACAAGCAAAGCTGCTAAAGGCAAAAGCACTGGCAAAAAACCGCCTCACCATCGTTAAACGATAAAACGTTACTTACATCTGATTCTCTTGCAGACATCTCGAAAAAGCAAAACGCAACATAAGCAAGGTCATCAAAACGGGATACAGCATATAATGCTGAGTAACTTCCAAACTACCTAGTACACACAGCATCAACGACCAAGACGGCATTACCCGTTCTTTGTCGAGATGCTGCATATACTTTAGACTTTCTTTATCAATTCGTTGGCTTTGATTAATTAACAGCAACGTAAAAAAAGCCGCCATCAAGGCTAAATACAACGGAAAATAAAAGAAAATGGGAGAATCGCCATTAAATAATGGCATCGGTTTCCAATAGGCAAACCAGAGTAATAATGTGCTACTGGAAAAAGCATCATAGCCAATATTATCGCGCAGTTTTTTAAAAAACACTGCCGTAATGCTCAGTAATGCACCCGTTAAGCCCACATAAATAAACGGCGGTGATGCCAGTATCGTTTGCAACGGGCTTGCTGTTTCTATAAGAAAACAAATAGCAATACTAAGACTGATGAAAACTAGCATGAGAATTCCGTTTAAAAATAATGGAAGAAGTACAAACAAAATCATTACGCATTGATTTATAAAGCTTTATTAAAAATTAGTTTGCTGTTACTGACAAACTTACTGCAAATTTTCTTTGTGGCTATTGAAAATTAGGGCTATTGTACTGGATTAATACTTTTTTATGCCTTGAAAAAATACCTGCAATCATTGCCGCTATTTTGGCGCGTAGAATGTAAGGCTTAGCCAAGCTGTTTTTGTTACTTAGGAAAAGTTAGCGTGATTTTTACCTTATCGCCCGCTGTGTGGGTTGGTGTCGGCAATGGAATACCTGATTTAATCCAGTCACTGCATTGCTTCATTTGTTTAAACTCAAATTCATAACCTGCCGCTTTATCAGGGTGTGTTTTTTGCATCAATCCTTTAACCTTAAGCATTAACAGCTTTACCTCATTTTCTGGCAATCCCATATCGAACAAGCTGCCAAACTTCTTTGCTTTGTCCACTTTCTTATAAACCGCTTGGCACTCAGTGATTAACGCATTACGGTACACATCGCCGCTTAACTGCCACTCCAGTTCCCAGTAAGGCAGTTTAAACCATTGTTGTTTAGTACGATTGCACACGATCATGCCCTCATTAGCCAAGCTTCTTAAGCTGCGTCTAATCTGGTTTACGGTTGGCTTGGTTTCATGCCCTCATAAATTCCTGTCCACTTCAAATCATAAGCGTTTTGAAGAATGTCATGATTAGCCAAGTGGATTATCAGGGTGTTTGTTTCTGATTCGTTCATACCCGCGCCATTCACCGTTGCCGACTCATTTCCAATTCAATCTTGCGTTTTGTTGTTGCTGCGTGATTTGTTGGGCTAAGTCGGCTAATGGATCGCCGCCTAGGGCTTTGGCTTGGGTGATGGTGGTCATTAACTCAATTAATTCGGTTTGTTTTAATAGTTCAATTTCCCGTGCAACTTCGGCAGCGCGGCGGCGTAGTTGGGCAATGCGGCGTATGGTTTTAACCAGTCGTGCTGCAATATCGCCGCCTGTAATGGCTTCGGGGTCTTGACCAAATTCAATGATGAGTTTTTCGATAGCGGCTTGGTCGCCTTTGGCGCAGGCAATATTGACTTTCGCCATGATGACATTGCTGTGTTTATAGTTGATGTAATTAGGCAGTGTGATTTTTAACGCTACGGGTTAGGTTTTATCCCATTGTGAATATCACGAATTTTTGAATGCAAATTTTTGACTTCGCGTAATAACATATTCAGGGCTTCATCACGTTTTTTAATAATTTTGCCAAAATTCTCAACTAAAGCTTCTTGATTAGTTTCTGCGGTACTTAGACGTGTTTCTAAATCCTCATTTTTTAATTGTAACGATTTTAATTCCTCATGAATATTCTTAAACGAGAGTAAATCACTTTCCAAACTTTCAGCTTCCTGAGCTATCAAGATTAACTCTTGTTCAATTTCTGGGGTTATTGCATCATCTTCTTCAAAATTTATCATAATTACTCTTTTAGCTTGTGATTGTTAATTTATGGGGTTATCAAATAAATTGTCAGTTATTCAAATTGTATTGATTTCTGTTGTATAGATATTATAGCGTTCAAGTTTAGTTGTTTCTGGAATATGGCGAATAACTTCATATTTCACTTGCCAAGTTGAATCGGCAGTTTTAGGCTTAAGAAAATATTTAATACCTTCTGGCGTGTACACATAGCGCAAAACAGTCACTTGCTCATTTATGTGATTTTGACCGTCATGATAGAGTGCGAGTTGGTTTGCCGCAATAACTGTTATCCAATCATCTTCTTTTTCTACGGCAAAAAGTTCAGTTATAGCAATATCTTCTTGTGCCTGACCGAATAATTTAATCTGTTGAGCAATTTCTTCAATAGCGGCGGCATACAGTGGTTCATTTTCTTCGTTAGACATTCGTATTGCTTCGGTCAAAATTTCATCTAAACGAGACGGTATCTGCTTCGTCAAACGCAATGAACCCATTACTGAATCATAAATAGCAAATCCTTTTATTGGCAAAGCATTAAGGGGCGATAGTTGACTACTAAATATACTATAACCAATATCATTATCTTGAATAGAACAGATTTTACAAAAAGAAAGTCCAATGTATCTGGCTAAATTTTTTAAAGTTATTTGTAATTGTTCATCTGAAAAATAAAAGCACACCGCAGTAGTATTAAATAAATTATAAAGTGGTTTTTGTGCATATTCGTTTTTAGGTTCATAAATTACTTCTTTTTTATTTTTACCCCAATGTTCGGTAAATCCAGTTACACGCTCAGAGACTTGAGCGCGACACTCAGCAATAAATGAAATTTCTGATTTACGAATAAAGTAAATTGAATCATTAAACTGAGGGAAAACCATTATTTGTACAGTCGGTGTAGTTTTTCCTATTCCCATCTTCATTTTGTACGAAATTACTTTGCCATCAGAATGTTTTATTTCAGATATTCGATAAGGCTTAGTGAGATAGCGATAAATGGCACCAGGAAAAGCCTCGCGTAGTAATTGCGTATAAGTTAATGTGCCTAATTGCTGATTTGGAGGTAATTGATGGCAGATGACTTGATAGGATTTTTCAATACCGTTTCGCAAGGGAAAAATAAAATGTGGGTTTTTAGTATTAACTTGCTGTTTTAATGGGTACAGTTCCTGAGAAATGGGACGTGTAGGTTCTATTTCATTATCAAGTAGTTCTAAAAATGTTTCTGGTAATGTTGCAAATGGACTTTTACAATAAAAATGCGTTTTTTGTTGTTCATCGGCTGCACACAATACATTCGCATATTGCAGATATTCATTATCCAGATATATCCAATTAGGTTCAGGTGGGCGATTGAGATAATTTTTCAACCCCATAGCCGTAACGCGCCCATCTAAATCAAGCAAAACAATTAAACCTTGTTTTGACCTGCCAGCACGTCCCGCTCTCTGCCAAAAAGATTTAACAGAAGACGGTTCCCCTAATATGATGACCAATTCAATGTCGCCAATATCAATCCCTAGTTCTAATGCACTGGTCGTAATAACACCCGATAAACCGCCATCTGTTAGTGCTTGTTGAATTTTTTCGCGGTCGTCTTTCTCATAACCAGCGCGGTAAGGAAGTATCGTTGGTTTAACTAAATTTTCTAAAATATCATCGGTATCATTTATATCTGTGTTGGTATGGGCATTTTGTTCAGCGGCAAGCTCTTCAACTCGTTTTCGAGAGTCAACAAAAATCAAGAATCGCCCTTGTTTATGCGGATTGGTAATATATTCCTGTATCAAGCCTTTAAGAAATTTAGTCGTTTGAGACATAGCCATTCTGCACAGCATAATTTCTTTTTTTGGCACGGCAGTACCGTCATCATCACTACCAATCAGATTAAATCCTATTCCTGTCAATTGGTTAAGAAAACCAATAGGGTCGCCAATGGTCGCAGAGCTTGCTAAAAATTGATTAACACCACTAACAGCACGAAGACGGTGAAGCAAATAAGCCATATTCGTGCCAAAAATGCCATTGTAAATATGCGCTTCATCGAGAATGACCATCGCTAATGTAGCTAAAAATTTCCGAATTTCTTTTTGTTCCAGTTTTAACATTAGCCATGCGTGTAGCACGTCTGGAGTCATGAGTATGATTTGTGATGACTCAAGTAGCATTATTCTTTGTGAAGTTTCAACACCCCCGTCAATAATCGCTAATTTTAGCGGCGTGTCACGAATGGCTTCTTTCCATTTTCGTTGTTGGTCGTGTAGTAAGGCTTTAGCTGGATAAAGTGCGATAACAACAGTCCCTTCATTCGCCAATAGATGTGAAATTGCTATGGAGGTAAAAACCAGTGTTTTGCCTGATGCGGTCGGAGTTGCTACGCAAACACTATTACCTGCAAGCCCTAATTCAATTGCTTTTGCTTGATGTGAATACAAGCCTTTTGGATAAAAAGACTGAATGCGTTTTTTGATACTGGGATATAAATATAACGGAATAGGTGCATATTTAGCGGATTTTTCAGGGTAAAAAACCGTTTCATTAATATATTCCCCAAAACTTTCGGCAATACGCCTAATATCATCTGCATCAATTGATAAATTTTCGTGGTATTCGTTATTAATTGATTCACTGTTATCTTCCTCAAACTGATTAGCCGTATTTATTTCTATTGGCGAATTTAAACTAGAAATAATTAATTCAATTCTTTTTCTTATTTTATAAGCGCGGCTATAAATATCATCAAGTGAATTATCATAATATCCTTGTCGCAATAAATCTTTTTTTATTTCAAATGAAGCTGAATAAATTTCGTTAATACGAGTATTTAACATATTGGCTTCTTTGAGTAATTTTTCTGTGTTCATTAGCAGTAAAATAGGTTTTATTTCAAGATAGATTTAACTGGCAAGCATAATTTGGCAGGTGACTTCATGAATATCAGTATAGCACTTGGCTTGTATGGCTATCCGTTGTTGGTCTTTGTGCAGGATTAAGTCCGCGCCATAGTCACCCGTCACAGGTGTAGTTTCGACGGTATAGCCGTGATGGGTAAACAATTCAGCAAGGTAGATTTCAAATTCTACACCGCTAAGTTTTTTCAGTTCGTCAATGTGCAGTGAACCATAGTGCTGTTGCCAACGCTCCCGCTCATGGTGTTTATCCTGTAGCTGTTTGTGTTGTTGCTTGGCAAAGTGCAGGGTGTCGCGTAAATAGCGGGCGTGTGGGTCTGGTTTAGCTGGCGGCGGGGTGGTTTGTTGTTTGATGGTGTGCAAGCTATCCCGCAGTTGTTGAGTCTGTGGGGCTTGTGGTTTAGCGGGGGTTTTGTTACCGAATAGTAGATTAGTTAGCCAGTTCATTATAAAAGTTTTCTGCGTAGATTTATCGGTACAAAATGCTGTGTTGCTTGGCTGGAAAAACATCGAACTTTTGATAAAATTCCAGCAGATAGCAGATCACACTCCATTCCAGTGCAATCATTACGAAGGGGGGAATAACTGGAAACGGTGTAATGACTACCGCTTATCGCCCGCTAAAGCTATCCAGTTAAATCAAATTATATCGTTTTGTCGGTTATGTGGTACAGGTTAACTGGTAATAACAAAACGCACTGCATCCAAGCGTAATTGCGCGGCTTGAATATTCTCATGCGCTAACAGCGTCATATCTTTAAGCTGTTCAATTTCTTCGCTTTTAATAGTCGAATTTACCTTTTGTAACCGCACTAAGCGTTTAATTTCCGTCGATAAAGAATCGAGCATGGCTTTGGTTGCCTCATCAATCAATTGCTGTTTATGCGTATCGGCGATATTTTCAGCAGCGTTTAACAGTTTAGTAATCGGTATCCGCTGTTTATTTAAAAAAGAGATGATTTGTTGCTTATCAAAGGTTCGCCCTGTTTCCTCTAAATCTGAGTGTGCAATACTATCGGTTAAATCTTTTTGAGCCTGATCGATTAAAATGCGAATCGGCGTATGCGGCAAAAAACGTCCAATTTGCAATTCAGCAGGCGCACTGCATTCGACAATAAATAAACATTCCAACAAAAACTGCCCACCGCGTAGTTCAGGATGTTTAATAACGCTGATAGTGGCATTACCTGTTTCACTGGATAGCACCATATCCATTGCCGCAGTCACTAAAGGATGTTCCCACGTTAAAAATTGTATCTCTTCACGCGCCAAGGTACAGGCACGATTAGCGGTGATAGTCATACCCTCTTCTGGTAATTCAGGAAAATGCGACACCCGCAAATGATCGCTAGGTTTGACAATAAAACAATCTGTCGAATGGAATTCAGACTCCACACCGTAACATTCAAATAAATCTTCCATATAAGGCCATAACGCGCCTTCTTTTTCATAACTATTGAGTTGCGCAATCAAAACATCAGCTTCTTCTTTGCGACAAGAATTAAGTTCCAATAATTGATCGCGTCCATTGTGTATTTGTATTTCCAACTCGCTATTAAGGGCTTTGGTTTTGGCAACAAACGCATCAATTTCGCTTTTATTATCGCTATTTAGTACCGCAATAAGTTCATCATGCAACACATCAGCGACCCGCGCAGCGGCGGAGCTATTACTACGAAACGCATTCAAACCCTCGTCATACCAGTGATACAACACCGCTTGCTCACTGTGTTGTAAGTAAGGAATATGAATTTGAATAATATGTTTTTGCCCAATCCTATCCAAACGTCCGATACGTTGTTGCAATAAATCAGGATTAGTCGGCAAGTCCCATAAAATCAAATGATGAGCAAATTGAAAGTTTCTGCCTTCACTACCGATTTCTGAACAAATTAATAATCGCGCCGTGCTGTCTTGATCGGCAAAATACGCAGCAGCACGGTCGCGTTCGATGATACTCATGCCTTCATGAAACACAGCCGACGCAATACCCGCACGATTTCTAAGCGTTAATTCTAAATCCACCGCTGTTTGCGCGTGTTTGCAAATTAACAGGGCTTTTTTACCTGCTAATTTTTTGATTTGTTTAACCAACCACAAATAACGCGGGTCTTGTTGTAAATCAGCATCCGAAGCCACGCCATCCAGCGCGTAGCCATGACGTTCACGTTCAGGAAAACCTTGCACGGTTTGTCGTGAGTTTCTAAATAAAATGCGTCCAGTGCCATGATGGTCTAACAATATTTTAATCAGCGCGGCACGCGCAGAGGCTGATTTTTCTGTATCGTTCAGGTTATTCAGCAAGCCACTGACATTATCATCTTTCAATAAGTTGCGCAGTATCGCGGTTGCATTGTCATTCAAAGCTTCATCAGCGAGCAATAATTTTGCCGCATCAGCGACAGGCTCAAACAAGCGTTCTTCTTCGATAAATGCTGCAAAACTATAAAAACGATCGGGGTCTAACAAACGCAATCGTGCAAAATGACTTTCTTTGCCCAATTGCTCAGGCGTTGCGGTCAACAATATTAAGCTAGGCGATAATTGCGCCAGTTGTTCGACAAATAAATACTCAGAACTAGGTGCTTGCTCACTCCATGCCAAATGATGCGCTTCATCGACAATGACCATATCCCAATCCACCGCTAACGCTTGTTGTTGACGGCGAGGATAATTAGCAAAAAAACTTTGACTACACAAAATAAGCTGCTCGTTTAAAAATGGATTATCACTCGCAGAATGACCATCCTCATCCTCTTCATCAAAGCCATCACCCCCAAATTCACTCAAACAACGAGCTTCATCAAAAATGCTAAAGCGCAAATTAAAACGGCGGCGCATTTCTACTAACCATTGATGCAATAGGCTTTCTGGGACAATAATCAACACCCGCTTGCTTAGCCCATTAATCAAACGGTGATGTAAAATCAGCCCTGCTTCAATGGTTTTACCCAAGCCTACTTCATCGGCAAGCATAATGCGTGGCGCGGAACGATTAGCAGATTCATGGGCAATAAATAACTGGTGTGGAATCAGTGACGCACGACCGCCTAACAAGCCCTTAACAGGGGATTGTTGATGCTGTTGCAATCTGCGCCATGTTTCATAACGCAGCAAAAACCAGCTAGTTGGATCAATTTGCCCCGTAAATAAACGGTCTTGGGGTTTATTAAATTGAATATGATGATTGAGTTCAATTTCCTCCAACTCAAGCAAATCGCCAGACGCATTTTTACAGTGGTAAATAAGTAAACCGTCTTCCTCAATCACTTCTACGACTTGCATTTTTTCTTCGTCAATTGATTCGATGACATCGCCTGCTGAAAATTTGACGCGCGTCAACGGCGCGTTATCAACTGCATACATACGCTTTTCATTGCTGGCTAAAAACAGCACCGTGACACGTTTAAAACTGGTCTCCAGTATAAGACCTAAACCAAGCTCTGACTCGGTGTTACTAATCCAGCGTTGACCGGGTATAAATTGTTCCATTGATGGCAGTACCATTATTTGTTAAATCGAAATAACGTTATTATAAGCATTACCAAAAAAAAAAATCGACAATTGTAGCGTAGGCATTAAGTTACTCCCCGTCATAAACAGAAAAAGTAATGTCGGAGTGAAACAGCTTTAGCTGTTTTCTAGTCAATGACTAAAGCCATTAGACTCCTATTTTTATGTCTATAATGATTAACTTATCAGTGTACAAACCTATTACTCAGTCAGCTGTGTAGGCTGATAAAGTGATGAAAGACCTCCATGTCTTCTCCCTGATGAAAACGGCTTCGTACCTCTATCCATTGCTGAATTCAATTTATGATTTAAAAACTAGCACCAAAGGTTTCACTACACGGAGGTCAGGCTTTGCAAGCAAAGCTTGCACTCCAAACTCCTAGCCCTGCTGTTTTGGTAGTTTATGCAGTAAAAAAACACCAGCAATCGCACCACTGGTATCGGCTAACCAATCAATCACATCAGAAACACGCCCTACTACAAAGGATTGATGCCATTCATCGGATGCGCCGTATAAACTGCAAAAAACGATACTGAGCAAAGCTAGTATAATAGGCATACTAATTAGGTGTTTAACACTACGCCATGCGAACAGCCCCATGACAAAATACGCGCCGAAGTGAATCACTTTATCCTGATTTTCAAACAAATGTGGCGTTGGCAAAGTCTCTTGATCGGACAGCCAATAAATTAACGTGCAATAAAACACTAAACCTAAAAAATCTAACACTCTAACCATGCCTATAAACCTGTAATGAAAAATATATTTGTGTGTGCTGCCGCTTGTTTGCATGACACCGCTATCGATGAAAAATTGGCGTTGACGCATCATGCGTGGCAACTATTAGCCGATAATACCTTAAGTTTTAGTGAAGATGTCCCCGTGCTGGAGATTGCTACGGTACGTTTTCCCGATAAACCTGTATTGTTAGCCCCGCGTGCTATGCCTAAACGTAAATTGACTACGCCTGAGGGTATTGTGGCTTTTTTTCATGCAATTGCTCACGTTGAATTTATCGCTATTTATTTGGCGTGGGATATTGTTTATCGGTTTCGTGGAATGCCTGAGGCATTCTATCAGGATTGGTTGCGGGTTGCTGATGAAGAGGCACAGCATTTTGAATTAATCCGTAGCCATTTACAAACGATGGACAGTAATTACGGAGACTTACCCGCGCATGGCGGTTTGTGGGATCATGCCAGAGAAACAGCGCATGATTTATTGGCACGCTTAGCGTTGATTCCTCGCTGTATGGAAGCGCGAGGTTTAGATGTGACTCCCGCGTTGATTGAAAAATTCAACAGTGTCGGTGATGAAGCCAGCGTTACCTTATTAACCCGCATACTTACCGATGAAGTCGGTCATGTAGAACGCGGTTCTTATTGGTTTAAGACTGTTTGTCAGCAACAAGGCTTTGAACCAGAGGCTAAATATCAACAATTGATTAGCCAATATTATGTTGGAGGTAAGCCAAAAGGCCCTTTTAATAGAGAAATGCGTATAATTGCGGGATTCTCAAATGCTGAACTAGACTGGCTAGAAACATACCCATGAAAACACAAAAAATCTTTGATACTCCACTGTTTAATTTAGGATTTAGGGCTTTTTTTGCTCTAGCTGGTTTGTCCGCATTACTGCTCATCATAGTGTGGAACGGTCTTTTTAAAGGCACGTTGACGCTGACTAATTATTTTGCGCCCAATGAATGGCACGCTCATGAAATGTTATTGGGTTACGCGGTTGCAGTAATGGCGGGATTTTTATTAACAGCCGTTAAAAACTGGACAGGGCAAGCGACTGCGACAGGCGATAAACTCGCGGGGCTGTGTTTATTGTGGGTGTATGGGCGCATCGTGCCATTTTATGCGGGCTTATTGCCTGATGGTTTAATCGCCTTGATCGATTTTGCTTTTTTACCCGTACTTGCCTATCAAGTCAGTCAGCCAATTCTACAAACCAAAAATTATCGTAATTTAATTTTCATCGCTATTTTATTGGTTTTAGCAGTGGGTAACGGCTTGATTCATGCCGATAAATTAGGCTTGTTAGCAGACAGTGCGGCGACTGGTTTACAACTGGTGATTGCAACCATTATTTTATTGATACTGGTGATTGCAGGGCGCGTGTTTCCTTTTTTCACCGAACGCGGCTTAACAGGGGTGTTAATCATCAAAAAACCGCTGTTGGATTATTTATCGATTGGCTTTGCTGCGCTGGTGTTTGTCTTACAACTGTTTCACAGTTCAGGAACGCTATTAGCCTTAGTTGCATTACTTGCCAGTGCTGCTAATATCGCCAGAATTGCCTGTTGGTATGTGGGGAAAATCTGGTATGTGCCGTTATTGTGGGTGCTATATGTCGGTTACGGCTGGATTATTGTGGGCTTTCTGTTCACCGCATTGTCAGCTTACGCGTTGATCTCACCCACATTAGCCTTGCACGCATTTACTTTAGGCGGTATCGGCGTATTGACCTTAGGGATGATGGCGCGTGTTTCGCTTGGGCATACAGGGCGCATACTTAAAGCCTCCAATGCTATCGCACTTGCCTTTGTGCTACTTAACATAGCGGCGTTATTTCGGGTATTACTGCCTATCGCGTTACCTGCTTGGTACAACGGTTTTATGTATCTTGCTACTCTATCTTGGCTTGCGGCGTTTGCCTTGTTTGTCTTTGTTTACGCGCCTATTTTGACTAGCTCCAGAGTTGATGGACAAGAGGGCTAATAAAATTGTCCGCCATCACCATCGATTTTTGGACTAGCCTACTCGATACCGAGAACGCGCACTATGAACACTATTGGCGTGTTCTCGATCTGAGCGAAAAAACTCAGGCAGAAAAATTTAGTAATAACTTACTGCATCAGCGATATGTAGCGGCGCATGGTCAATTACGAACCATACTCGCACACTATGTACCGCAATCAGCCGCCCGTATCAATATTCAAAAAACTGACTTAGGTAAGCCCTATTTCGCCGATTATCCTGAGATAGCCTTTAATCTATCCCATAGTGATGACCATATAGCGGTAGCAGTGGCTAAAAACTGCCGATTGGGTGTTGATATTGAACACTGCAAACAACGGTCGAGTCTAGCCGACTTAGTTCAAAAATGTTTTAGTGCAGAAGAAGCCGCTTATTGGCAACAATTACCCGAAGACCAGAAAATGCGGGAATTTTACCAGTTTTGGACGCGTAAGGAAGCCTTTGTTAAAGCCACAGGTTTAGGTATTTCTTTAGGCTTGAGTGAGTGTGTTATCAATCCAGTCTATCCACAACAATTTTTAGCCGTCCCCACTAGATGTGGTTTAGCCAGTGATTGGCATAGTCGAGACATAGACGTAGGACAAGATTTACGCGCCGCACTGGTAGCAGATAAAGCGATTGCAGCGGTTAATATCAAGGGTGATTTTCAAATCTTTAACCTATAACCCACACCTGATTCGGTCAATAGGAACTTAGGCTGAGTAGGATCAACTTCCAGTTTTTGCCGTAACTGGCTCATATAAATCCGTAAATAATGAGCATTTTCCTGATAAGACGGTCCCCATACTTCTTTAAGAATTTGCTGATGGGTTAGCACTTTACCTGCATTTTTAACCAGTATTGCCAACAGTCGGTATTGAATTGGAGTGAGATGAATATCCTGATCATCGATGCTCACTCGTCTATTTTGTAAATCGACTGTTAAATTGGCAGTAACAAAGACATCGGATTGCATAAAATCCAATGATCTATTAGCGTGGCGTAACGCGACTCGTATTCGCGCTAATAATTCACCAAAACCAAATGGTTTGGTTAAATAGTCATCCGCCCCTGCATCCAGTGCATCAATTTTGTGCTGCTCGCCGCTACGCGCAGACAGAATTAAAATGGGGATTGCTGACCATTCACGAATGGCTTTAATGACTTCAACGCCATCGATGTCTGGTAATCCCAAATCGAGTATGACTAAATCGGGTTTGCGCACCCCCGTTTCAATAATGCCTTGTTTACCTGTCTCCGCTTCAAATACGATAAAGCCCTGTGTACTCAATCCCGTACGCAGAAAACGGCGAATGGGCGGATCGTCTTCGATGACAATAATCACAGGATTGGTTTTAGTCATTGCCTTATTCGGTAGTGTATTAAATCCGTTATCTTTATGACTGGCAGTCATTCATCTTTTATTCTTCCAGTTCCATAATAGGCGGCGATTGATCGATAGGCAGGATAAAGGTAAACTCCGCGCCGCCGCCTAGTCTGTTTTGTGCGTAAATTTTACCACCGTGGGCTTCGATAATAGCCCTACAAATTGCCAGCCCCAGCCCAACGCCACTTTGTGCTGCTTCATGACGGGCTTGATAAAACTTTTCAAATAAACTGTCTTCCCGTCCTTTGGGAATACCCGCGCCGTGATCGGCAACCTTAATTTCCACTGCCGTTTCTGTCATATCAACCGTAATCTCTAAATCACTGCCTTCTGGGGTGTAGCGTATGGCGTTTTCTAACAGATTAATCAGCACTTGCTCAATCATCACGGCATCGACAAATATCATAGGGATACCTGCGGGTAGTTTGACTTTAACAGTGCGATCCAGCAAATGTTTTTGTAAGCGCGTCAACACTGTGCCGATAATCTCTTCTACAGGATGCCATTGTTTATTAAGTTCAACCACGCCTGCATCCAGTCGCGCCATGTCTAATATATTGTTGATTAAATTAGACATCCGTTCCGCTTCATCGATAATGACGAGGCTTAAATCGAGTTTGTCTTGCGTTTGTAATCGCCCTTCGCCCTCTAATAAAGTGCTGGCTGAACCAATAATGGTTGCCAATGGGGTGCGTAAATCGTGGGAAATAGCACTGAGTAAAGAATTACGCAGACATTCAGTTTCTACTTGCATTTGGGTCATTTTAGCCTGTTCGGCAAGGCGAATTCGCGCCACTGCTTGTCCGATTTGACGCAAAAAAGTTTCCAGCAATTTTTGCTGTTCGGGCAAAAACACACGGCGCAAATTAACAGGCAGTAATGCCAACACGCCTAATACTTTGTCTTCGTTGCAAATGGGAAAATAAATGGCTTCGTTACCCGATAAGGTATTTGTTCCCTGTCCTGCCATTTCATTATGATCGAATACCCATTGTGCCACACTCAAATCCGCACCATGCAAGGATTCAGGGATACTTTTTTGCTTGGGATACAACACACGCCCATTGCTGTCTGGAAACAGAATGACATTGCGACTGCTAAACTCAGAGTGCAAATGCCGTACTGCTGTGCGCACGATGTCTTCTTCGGTCTGGCTCAAGGATAATTCCTTGCTCATGGCATACAACACAGCGGCGCGGCGTTCCCGATGTGAAGCGACTTTGGCTTGCGAGCGCACATTAATCATTAAGTTGCTGATGACAATTCCCACCACCAGCATGGTCAGTAAGGTGATTAAATATTGACTGCCTGCCACTGAAAAACTATAAAATGGCGGTACAAATAGAAAATCAAAAATGCCAACACCTAATACTGATGCTAACACCGATGGCCCTCGCCCAAAGCGGGTAGCAATAAAAACTACGCCTAATAAAAAAATCATGACAACATTGGCAAGTTCCAGACTCCCTACCATAAAATGCGCAATTAACACGCTAAACAGCGTAATTAACACCGCCCAGCCATAACCCGAATAATAGCCTTTCTTTCTTGCTGAGCGTTGTCGCAAACCAGGTAAGGGGCTTTTGCGAAACAAATTGATTTCAGCACTATCGGAATCTTTTCGACTCCCCAACAGATAAATATTGACGTTATGGGCATGAGTGATTAACTCATCCACCACCGAGCCTAATAACCAGCGTTTCCAGCCACGCCGACTTGGTTTACCTACTACCAGTTTATTGATGTTGCGTTCACTGCAAAACTCAATAATGGCTTCACCCATATCAGGCGCACTGAGGGTGACTGTTTCCGCACCTAATTGTTCTGCCAAGCGCAAAATGCGTAACACACCATCACGTTTTTCTGCGGGTAGCCGTTGTAATTGTGGCGTTTCCACATACACCACCAGCCATTTAGCACGCAAACTGACTGCCAGCCGTTTACCTGCGCGTACCAATCGCTCAGCGAGTGGGTTGACACCGATACACACCAAAATCCGCTCATTGACTTGCCAAACATCGCGGATGGCATGGTCTTCACGGTAAGTGAGCATTTGCGCATCGACACGGTTAGCTGTTTGCCGTAGTGCCAGTTCACGCAAGGCAATCAAATTGCCTTTGCGAAAAAAATTATGTATTGCTTGTTGGGCTTGTTGAGGCAAATAAACCTTGCCTTCTTTAAGGCGCAGTAATAATTCATCGGGTGGTAAATCCACCAGCTCAATTTCATCAGCATCTTCAAAAACCGTGTCTGGCACGGTTTCCCAAACCCGTATGCCCGAAATTTGCCCTATATCATCGTTAAGACTTTCTAAATGCTGAACGTTAAGCGCGGTGTAAACATCAATCCCTGCATCTAATAATTCATGTATATCTTGCCAACGTTTTGGGTGACGCGAACTGGGTGCGTTGGTGTGTGCTAGTTCATCGACTAACATAATCATAGGTCGGCGTTTCAAGGCAGCATCAATGTCGAACTCATGTAGCATCGTGCCTTTATAGTTGATTTGACGCGAGGGTAAAACTTCCAAACCTTTCAGCAATGCTTGCGTTTCTTTGCGCCCGTGGGTTTCGATTAAGCCCACTACCACATCAATATTTTCCGCACGACGTTCGCGTGCCGCTAGTAACATCGCATAACTTTTACCGACACCCGCCGCCGCACCGAAGAAAATCTTTAGCCTCCCGCGCTTAGCGTTAGCATTATCGCGTTCAACACGCGCCAGTAATTGATCGGGGTCTGGACGGTCATCGCTCATGGTTATTTACCATCACCCAATAGTTTTTGTTCCCCTATGATTTTCCCTGTTGCCAAATCGCACAACACAGCCCATTCCGTACCATCGTTTGCCTGTATCTCATAGCGTACTTCAAAATGGTCTTGTTTATTAAACACCCGTTCTTGCTCAACCGTACCCGAATGTAATGACAACGCTTCACGCTCACAAGATTCCATTTTTAGCTTGCTAGGTGGCAACTGGTATGGATTATTAGCAAAGACGTATTGAGAAACAAGGGCAAATATTAACAAGCTACCGCTAAATTTTAAGGCGTATTTAATCGAAAATTTATTGTTAAGCATTATGTTATCCACTATGAAATTGAAAGAATGTTTTTCTCATTCCCACGCGCCGCGTGGGAATGAGCCATTACTAGCGAGTTGCTTGGTCTAATGCCAGATTTAACTGTAATACATTAATTCTAGGTTCACCGAATACAAACCACTGCCGCGTTTCGGTGTGAGCATTGACCAGCTCATGCAGTTTGTTTTCATCCATGTTACGCGCTTTAGCAACCCGTTTAATTTGGTAATCTACTGCCGCTAAGCTGATATGCGGATCAAGTCCACTGCCTGAGGCTGTGACTAAATCTACAGGTACAGCGATTTTGTTGCTTGATTCAGCCACTTGCAAAGTTTTAACTCGCGTATTAACGGTAGTGATTAAATCAGGATTGGTAGGTCCTAAATTAGAACCACTGGACGCACTAGCGTTGTATGGATAAGGCGAAGTCGCCGAAGCCCGCCCCCAAAAATACTTGGCTTGCGTAAACGATTGTCCAATCAACGTTGAGCCAACCGCTTGCCCTTTGATATCGACAATTAAACTACCATTAGCTTTATCAGCATAAAATAATTGCGCAAACGCAGTGACAACCAAGGGATAAATAATACCTGTCAACAGGGTCAATAACAGCAACAATAAGACAGCAGGTTTAAAATAATTCAACATGACTTGCTCCTTTACACCAGATTTATAGCAGTCAACAGTAAATCAATCGCCTTAATGCCAATAAACGGCACAATCAGCCCACCGACACCGTAAATCAGCAAATTGTTTTGCAATAATTTTTCTGCACCGACAGGTTTATAGCGAATACCTTTTAACGCTAACGGAATCAAGGCAATGATGATGAGCGCGTTAAAAATCACCGCCGATAAAATTGCACTCGCAGGGGTTGCTAAGCCCATCACGTTCAACACATTCAAGGCTGGATAAGTGGTCGCAAATGCCGCTGGAATAATGGCAAAATACTTGGCTATATCGTTAGCAATACTAAACGTCGTCAACGCCCCGCGTGTCATCAACATTTGTTTACCCGTTTCGACAATCTCAATCAATTTAGTCGGATTGGAATCCAAATCCACCATATTGCCTGCTTCTTTTGCCGCTTGTGTGCCGCTGTTCATGGCAACAGCAACATCGGCTTGCGCTAACGCTGGCGCGTCATTCGTACCGTCCCCCGTCATGGCAACTAAACGCCCGTCGGCTTGATGTTGGCGAATCAACGCTAATTTCGCTTCGGGTGTGGCTTCGGCTAAAAAGTCATCTACGCCCGCTTCGGCAGCAATCGCGGCGGCGGTCAAACGATTATCGCCCGTAATCATAATGGTCTTGATGCCCATTTGTCGCAGTTCAATAAAGCGTTCTTTTATGCCGCCTTTGACGATGTCTTTTAATTCAATTACACCTAACACTCGCGAACCTTCGGCAACTAATAACGGTGTACTGCCGCGCCGCGCCACATCGATCACGCTTTTTTGTAATTCTTCGGGAAAATGTCCGCCCTGTTCAGTCACATAACCACGAATCGCATCTTCCGCACCTTTGCGGATTTGCCGAACACTATCACTCCCTCTCCCTGCGGGAGAGGGTTGGGGTGAGGGCAGGTTCACGCCACTCATACGCGTTTGTGCGCTGAAATGTACAAACGTTGCACCCAAAGACTGCACATCACGTTCACGAAAGCCAAATTTTTGTTTCGCTAATACCACGATACTGCGTCCTTCTGGGGTTTCATCGGCTAAGGAAGCCAATTGTGCGGCATCGGCAAGTTGTTTTTCATTCACCCCTTTAGCGGGAATAAACAGCGCGGCTTGCCGATTGCCCAACGTGATAGTTCCCGTTTTATCCAACAACAACACATCGACATCGCCCGCCGCTTCCACAGCTCGCCCCGAAGTGGCAATGACATTTTTCTGCATCATGCGCCCAATACCTGCGACACCAATCGCTGATAATAAACCGCCGATGGTGGTCGGGATCAAACACACCAGCAAAGCCACTAACACGGTGATACTAATCGGTTTACCTGTGCCTGCGGTTTCTACGCTATACAACGAGAACGGTAACAAGGTCACCGTTGCCATCAAAAAAACTAAGGTCAACGCAACTAATAAAATAGTTAGTGCAATTTCATTCGGGGTTTTTTGCCGTTTCGCGCCTTCTACCATAGAAATCATACGATCTAAAAACGTTTCACCTGGATTTGCACAAATGCGTACTACCAGCCAGTCCGATAACACCCGTGTGCCACCTGTCACCGAACTAAAATCACCGCCCGATTCACGAATCACAGGCGCACTTTCACCTGTAATTGCACTTTCATCGACTGAAGCCACGCCTTCAATGACAAAATCACCCGCTTCGATTAATACTACGTCACCTTTACGCAAAGTCGCGCCTGAGACTTCGGTGTATGGGCTACCATAACGCGGCTCATCCAATTTCTTGGCAACAATATCCCGTTTAGCGGTGCGTAAAAACGCAGCTTGCGCTTTACTACGTCCTTCTGCCACGGCTTCGGCAAAATTGGCAAACAACACTGTAAACCACAGCCACAGGGTGACTGTTAGAATAAACCACGCAGGTTCTTCGCTGTTGCCGCTCAAAGCTTGCAACCATAAAACCGTGGTCAACAAACTGCCCAGATAGACAACAAACATCACGGGATTTTTCCATTGCTGGCGCGGTGTCATTTTTAAAAACGCATCCAGCACCGCTTGCCGCACAATCGTGGGGTCAAATAAAGCAGTAGAAGCAGCATTGTTACTCATGGTTGCACCTGTGTGTGAATCGTATGGAGGTCAGACTTTGCCTGACAGTCAGGCAAAGCCTGACCTCCGCATGGCAGCACCTGCGACTGTTGAGATATTTGAATATGTTCAATAATTGGACCTAAGGCTAAGGCGGGAACAAAGGTCAACGCACCCACCATTAACACGGTAATCATCAATAACACCGTAAACAAGGGTGTATGCGTAGGTAACGTACCTAGTCCAACAGGGACAATTTTTTTACTGGCAAGTGAACCTGCGATTGCCAGTACAGGAATCATCAACCAGTAACGAGAAAATAACATGATTAACCCCAGTAGAAAATTATAAAACGGCGTGTTAGCCGACAAACCCGCAAACGCACTACCATTATTATTACCCGCCGAGGAAAACGCATACAGCACTTCACTAAAACCATGTGCGCCATTGTTCAATACTCCCACTTTTCCGACCTCCAGCATCAACGCCAACGCCGTACCGCCTAACACCATCAATGGCGGTACAAGGATAATAATCGCCGCCATTTTCATTTCAAAGGCTTCAATTTTTTTGCCCAAATATTCAGGCGTACGACCTATCATCAGTCCCGCGAGAAACACCGCAACGATGGCAAACACGATCATGCCATACAGACCCGAACCGACACCGCCATAAATCACCTCGCCCAACTGCATCAAAAACATCGGCACTAAACCACCAATCGGCGTGAAAGAATCGTGCATGGCATTGACCGAACCATTAGAAGCTGCGGTAGTGGCGACTGCCCACAATGCGGAATTAACAATACCGAAGCGGGTTTCTTTACCTTCCATGTTGCCACCTGCTTGTGACTCTGAGGCGATTTGATCCACCTTCAATAGTGGGTTGCCACTTTGTTCAGCCGATACCGCAACAAAAACCAAGGCGGTAAAAATCAACGTCATCGCCGCTAAAATCACCCAGCCTTGACGGGTATCACCGACCATCACGCCAAAGCTGTAACACAAGGACGCTGGTATCAGTAAAATCGCCAGCATTTCTAAAAAATTGGACAGTGGAGTAGGATTTTCAAATGGATGTGCCGAATTAACGTTGAAAAAACCGCCGCCATTCGTACCCAATTGTTTAATGGCGATTTGTGCAGCCGCAGGCCCTAAAGCGAGGGTTTGTTGTTTGGTTTCAATGGTTTCAGTCGCAGGTTTGCCAGTAACATCCATCACAGCTTGCCCGTTAGCATCCAGTTTAGGCTGATCATAACTAACCGCTTCAATCAAGGTTACGTTTTGATAAGGGTTTGTTGTCTGCACCACGCCTTGACCGACCAGCAACACTGCCAACAGCAAAGACAACGGCAACAAAATATACAAAGTGCTGCGCGTCATATCCACCCAAAAATTACCAATGCCATTGCTGTTACGGCGAATAAAACTACGGGTCAATGCCACTAACACCGCCATGCCAGTCGCCGCCGATAAAAAATTCTGCACCGATAGTCCCAGCATTTGGGTGAAATAACTCATGGTGGTTTCACCGCTATAGCCTTGCCAATTGGTATTAGTGGCAAAACTGACGGCGGTATTGAATGCCGAATCTGGATTGATAGCTGGTAAGTTTTGCGGATTTAACGGTAAAACTGCCTGACAACGTTGCAGTGCATAAACCACTAACAATCCCAGCAAGTTGAACACCAACACTGCCAGCGCGTATTGTGTCCAGCGCATATCTTGTTTAACATCTACGCTGCACCATCGATAAAGTAGCTTTTCAAAGCCCGCTAACCAACGATTCAAACCCGCAGGTTCATCTTGATAAATACGCGCCATGTAAGTACCCAACGGTTTAACCAATGCTAATAAAACCACCAGATACAGCACGATTTGTAAAAAATTTTGCGTAGTCATTAGAACCTCTCTGGATAAAATAACGCCACCAGCAAGTAAATAAATACTGCCACCGCTAAACCACCACTCAGTAAATAAAGCCAGTTCATGATTGCCCCCATAATTTCTCGCACGCCTTAATTAACAACGTTGTGCTGACAAAAAATAATACTGTGATAAATAAATAATAGATGTCCATCTGCATCACCTCTTAAAGATTATGATAAAAAACCGTCACTGCTTAATGTACAGGAGTAGCGCGTAAAAAAGTCGTAAAAAATACTTTAGAGAATATAAAGAGAATGTAAAAACCAGAGGTATCGAAGGACTCACCACGAACGACATCATTCCACGCTTGCTTATCAGGCTGTAATTCTAGCGTTGACAGCAAGTAGTTTGGCTGTAAAGACATAAAATATTACGTTTCTACAATACGCGATGCTTTATTGCTCAACGCTTGATAAACTAACCGACAATCTAACTTTATATTTACCGTGTCGAAAATAGTTTATGAAAATCCTAGTTTTTGAATACATAAACGGTGGTGGCTTTGCCAACACTGATTTGCCCCCTACTTTAATGCGTGAAGGCTGGCTAATGCTAACGGCCGTGCTGAATGATTTAAATGCTAGCGGTGAACATGAATTGTCAGTGTTATTGGATCAGCGGCGATTAAATGCTGAGTTACCAAAAGGTGTGACTAAAATTGCTGTTAATCCCACCGACGATGTATTAGCGGTTTTTACGCGTGCCATAGAAGACTGTGATGCCGTATTACCGATTGCTCCCGAAACCAATGACATTTTATTGACGCTCTGTTCTACCGTTGAAACAGCGGGTAAATATTTGCTGTCTTCATCGTCCAGTGCGGTTGAGAAAACCGCTGATAAAATGAAAACCTTTAAGGTGTTATCGGCAAACCATATTGCCACTATACCCAGTCACCGTTTAGATAAATACCCGCATTTTCATAGCCAAGGCACAGTGATTAAAGCGCGTGATGGCGCAGGCTGTGAAAATTGCTTTGTTTGTAACAATGAAGATGATTTTGAAAAATTGCTAGTCAGTCTACATCATCCCCAACAGTATGTTATACAGCCATTTATCAGTGGTATTGCATTAAGCGTTTCCGCGTTATTTAAGCAAGGAGTGGGGCAGTTAATTTGCGTTAATCATCAATTCATCATCATTCATGAGAATCAGCGTCTTAAATTGGTGGGCTGTGAGGTGAATTATGGATTAGATAAAGCACCATTTCAGGCTATTGTCGATCAAGTAGCTAAAGCGTTTCCTGATTTATGGGGCTATGTGGGGGTTGATTTAATTAAACAAGACGAGCAATTGCTGGTAGTAGAAATTAATCCACGCCTAACCAGTTCGTACATAGGCATTGGGGAGGCATTGGGTATTAATGTTGCGGAGCTGGTGTTGCAGTTACTCGACGGTGATGCGCACATTGTGCCGACAAAAAACCAAGTCGTTCATCTTCAATTCGCATAACATGAACATCATGGAACTCGCTTCAATAGTAATACGCGATATTTTAAAAAACTCATTACACCATAGATCAGCAAAGACAATTTTTAAGCCCTACTTATTGAGCATAAAAACCTAATTTCTTGTACTATATTTCCCCCACATAAAACAAAGCCATCTCAGCATAATAGGTATTCATGATGACCATCAAAAGAACTCAGATCGATAAACATAAACTTGACCAGATTGTTACAGATGCTCGTCGCAATCAGGAGTTAAGAGAGCAATCTTATCGAGGGCAGGCTCTTAAACTGTATCCGTGGATATGTGGGCGATGTGCGCGTGAGTTTACTCATAAAACCATTACTGAATTAACTGTGCATCATAAAAATCATAATCACGATGATAATCCAAGCGATGGCAGTAACTGGGAGTTATTGTGCCTTTATTGCCATGATAATGAACATTCTCGCTATGAAGAAACGCGCTTTGGCAGTGTGCAATCGACTAAAACCAGCAGCCCTGTGGCAACGCATAATCCATTTGCTGATCTTAAAAGTTTGTTGAATAACAAAAAGTGAACCTTACTTAAAAGCTGGAGTAAAAGAGCTTTAGCTATTTTTACAGCAATAGCTAAAGCTATTGAACTCCCGTTATTGTTTAACGGAGGGCAGTGAATCAATGCCCAAATTAGCCAGCGCGTCCGCTCTATCATTGCCTTTGTCGCCAGAATGCCCTTTTACCCATTTCCATTCAATGTCGTGTTGAGCAATGGCAGCATCCAAACGTTGCCATAAATCAATATTTTTAACGGGATGTTTAGCCGCAGTTTTCCAACCGCGTTTTTTCCAGTTAGGCATCCATTCGGTAATACCTTTTAACACATAACTTGAATCGCTATAAAGCTTGACTGCACAGGGTTTGGTTAACGCTTCCAAGGCTTGGATTGCCGCCATTAACTCCATACGATTATTAGTGGTGTCTTTATCACCGCCGCATAGCTCTTTAACCTTACCTTTATAACTCAGAATAACACCCCAGCCGCCCACACCTGGATTGCCACGACAAGCCCCATCCGTGTAAATAATGACAGCATCAATCATGTTTTTCTGACCGTGCAGAATTAACTGTATTCGCTAAATATAAAGATTGTCGCTCATTTTTTACGGGGGTTAGCGGAATTAACTGATAACGGCGTTTTATCGCTTTAATTGCATAAGCCGAGGCAAACGTTGAGTGCCGATTAGTGATCGATTTACCCTGTGTTGAATGAACACTGTCCAAACTAAATTCTGAGACCCCCGTCACTTCAAAATTTAACAACTTTAACCAATCCAACATTCTTGATCGCGATATAAAATGCCCTGTCCATGAATCCGCCATTTTTTTGTCCCACAAATACTGATACCTCACCCACAAACTCCACGGATTAAAATTTAATACCACCAATAAACCTTCAGGTTTCAAAATTCGCTCTACCTCACGAATAGTTTGAAAACGTTGCGCATCAAATTCTAGTAAATGTGGCAAAATGACCATATCGACACTTTCGCTTTGTAATGGCAAGTGATGCGCTTTTGCCTGAATTTTTCTTGCCGTTTCATGACCTAATTTTTTGGCATCTAATACTGTGTAACGTTGATATAAAGTGCAGTCAACAAATTCATTTTCCCAGCCTAATCCACCAATTTGTAACACGATTTGCTGACAGCTTACGGTAATAGATCGCCGTAAATAATCAGCTTCCAGCTCTTGCAACAACTTACCTCTAGGGGTTTGGTAGCAAGAAAATAAAAAGCTTCGATTCATCAATTCACCCAATCAATCATCATTTAATGATTTTCCGTAAAAACATGGTTATAATCGAAAGTAATTCAAATACATTCGTCAAGGTTTAAAGATAATGCTCGGTAATTCTAACAGACCAGTTAATTTTTTATTAATTTCCATATCTTTAATTGTCGCAGGGTGTGCTACAGAAACTCCAAAAGCACCGTTAAGCTACAATGATAAGCTACCAATTAACTTCTCTCAGAATAATAAACAGGAGCTACGTTCTCATACACTCGATAGTCGTTTTAAAACCGCGCAAAGTCACAAAAATACCGTTTGGGAGCGATTATTGTCCTTGTATTCCTTGCCTGACATCAACAATGAACGAGTAGATCGTCAATTAAACTGGTATTTAAATCACCCTGCTTACATTGCCAGAATTCAACAACGTGCAGAGCCTTATTTACATCTTATTCTCGATGAAATTGAGGCAAATAATATTCCAGGTGAATTGGCTTTATTACCCGTGGTTGAAAGTGCCTTTATACCCGATGCCTATTCAAAAGCCGATGCCTCTGGACTTTGGCAGTTTATTCCCGACACTGGCAAACTATACGGACTTGAACAAAACTCTTGGTATGACGGTCGCCGCGATATTCTCGACTCAACACAAGCTGCCACTGCTTTTCTTAAAGATTTAGGTGAAACCTTTAACGGCGATTGGAATCTTGCCTTGGCCTCTTATAACTGGGGTAAAGGCAATGTTTGGAAGGCAATGGAAAAAAATGAAAACATGAGTTTGCCTACTGATTATTGGTCGTTGGACGTACCCAAAGAAACAGCAGACTACGTTCCACGGCTATTAGCGATTGCTAAATTAATTGCCAATGCGGACGAGTATGGTATTCGCTTGAACAATATTCCGAACAAACCCTATCTCGAAGTTGTTACGATTGATTCGCCGCTGGATTTACTAAAAGCGGCACAATTAGCGAATATGCCACTGGATAAATTTATGAAATTAAATCCAGGCTTTAGTCGTGCTAGCACCTCACCTGACGGTCCAAATAGATTGTTAATACCCGTTGAAAAAGTGGCAGTATTTAAAACTAATTTAGCTCAACTGCCCTTTGAGGATCGTGTTGATCAAACTCAAATGGCTAGAGAACAAGAAGATCGAGTACGCCGTGAAGAGCAGAAGTTAGCGCAAGCTGAACAAAGAGAAATAAGAGTAGCGCAGGCAAAAGAGACGCAAGCAATCCCCAGCAAATACAAAGTTAAATCTGGCGAAAGCCTGACTTTTATTGCTGCTAAAAACCATACTACAGTGCAAGCGTTACTTAAGGCTAATCCATCAACTGGAAAATCAGTACGCTCAGGCGAAGTTTTAAAAATGCCTTCAAGCAACAAAAAAGCAGATCCAATTCAGTGGGTAGCTAAAGCCTCTAAAAGTACCGCTAAAGGTGTTCAAGTTGCCTCAGCGAAAAATGTACTGTTAACTAGCGGTAAAAAAACCACTGACAATAATAAAACAGCTTCTTTAAAAACTGTGTCTATTTCCAGTAAAAAATCAACAGACAAAAAAGCTATTAACTTAGTCGCTCAGTTACCCAGCAACAAATCGCAAAACTATCGCAAAGCGGGGCTCATCGTTGTTGCCAAAGCCCCTGACAAAACCGTACGCTCAAGCAAAAAACTGAAACGTACCTAATCCCAAAGTGGAGTACAAACCAAGGTTTGTACTCCACACAGCTACAAATCTATTTTATGCGTGCGGCGGTGATATGCCTTAATGGCAGGAATAAGCAGTAACACAAATACCCCCAGCCCTACTAACAATGGCCAAAATAGCGGTTGATTCCATTGCTGTCTTTTTTCGGCTCTGCTAGCTGTATCAATGCGCGTATATTTAAGCTGATTATTTGCCATTAAATTGGGTTTTAAATTTTTATACCAGCCATGATATAGCGCGAAATTTTTGGGATGAAACCCCAATAACCACGGTGCATCATGACGGACAATTTCTTGTAATTGCTGAATTAATTGGTAACGTTGTTCACCATTATCCATATTACGCATTTGTTCAAACAAGCGGTCAAACTCAGGATTTTGATAATTACTGGAGTTTTCTCCACCGTATTTCACTTTTGAATGCGGGCCATAAAGTAAAAACAAAAAATTCTCAGGGTCTGGATAATCAGCATTCCAACCTAAAAAGAACAATTGCGCATTGCCTATGCGTAGTTTTTCTTGAAAACGATTGTAATCAGTGCCGCGAACCACCAATTTAATGCCTAGTTTTTCAAATTGTTTACGATACCAATTCATCCGTGGACGATCATCAACGCTAACCGCCGTCGTATCAAAATATAAAATTAACGGTTCTTTAGTTTTTGGATCTATTCCGCCTTGATAACCTGCTTCAGTCAGTAGCTGTTTTGCATCGCTAATAGCTTTACGTTGTACTTTACCGTCTTTCCAATGGTAAACATAAGGATTAATCCCCGCTTGTCCTTCGGCAAAACCATAAATCGCTGGAGGCAATACGCCTTGTGCGGTAACACCACGTCCATTCATAAAAATGGCAATATACTCTTCAAAATCAACGGCAATAGCGATAGCCTGACGTAATTTTCTGGCAGTTTCACTGCTACCGCCTACGGTGGCATCAAGCATATTAAAGCCAAGATAATAATTAGAGGTGGTGACAGCCGTTTGTAATTGAATACCTTTTTCCTGCATAGCTTCGGTTAAGCGTGCGCCGCCACTACCTGTAAATTGAATGGCTTGGTCAAAACTGTCTGAGGCAATTCCTGATAGATCATAATAACCTTGTAGAAACTTACTCCAATAAGGAATGGTTTCTTTTTCCAGCATAAAAACCACTTTGTCGATAAAGGGCAAAGGTTTTCCTGCATCTTGTAATAAACCTTTAGCAAGATCGTCTGTTTCCCCTTCGCTAGGATAAGTTTCACTGTGAAACAACGGGTTTTTTAACAAAATCATGCGCCGATTAGGATTGTTTTCCGCTAAAAAATACGCGCCCGTGCCGAGAGGAAACCAGTCTAAGGTAATATTTTTATCCGCTAAACCTGCTTGACTATAAAACGCATCCGCTTCCCACGGCATAGGTGAGAAAAATGGCATCGCCAGCCAAAATAAAAATTGCGGGTATTTTCCTTTAATGCGTATGCGATATGAATAGCGGTTTAATACTTCCACGCCCGTGAGCGGCTGATTTTTGAGTGCGGTTATTGGTATATCGGCTGTTTGTTTAGCGAATTCATCAAAACCGACGATATAGTTTTTCATTACTTCGGCGATAGGTGATTGCAACTTAGGATAGGCTAAGCGTTTAATTTGATAGATATAATCATCGGCGATGAGTTCGCGTGAGTCGGTATTTTTAAAGTCAGACAAACTATGCAGAGCATCGATTTTTTCAGCACTTAACTGGTGGTAAAGATAATCTCCAGTGGCATTTTTCGCTAACGCTGGATGGGGCTGATAGTGAGTATTTGGTTTTATGTCGATGATGTAATCGGTAAAAACAATGTCGCTGTCTTTTGCTCCCTGTGCGAGTGGCTCGCCATTAGCATTCAAATAATGAATGTCGGGCATTTTACTCGCTGTTGCAGGAATCAGTTGGTATGGTCGTTTCAAATAATGATATTGAAAAGGCGGTTCATAAATCTGTCCAATAATTGCATATTCGTTGGAGCTATACGCCACCGCAGGGTCTAAATGCTTGGGGCGTTCAGTAAACGATTCGTATAAAACCGAGCGATTGCCCTCGTCTTCTGTATAAGGATTATTAAGTTGTGTTGCCGATGCCGTACTAGGCAATAAAGCAATCAGCGAAACATAGAATAGGAATAGAGCTGAGTAGGCTTGCATTTTATAGTCACAAAATCGGAGATGATGTAAGCCATTGCAGTAAGCAAACGGCACAGAGTATTGCGGATGGTGGTCAACTATCGAATTAGGCTGTGAGCTAGCCTAATCCGATGACAACGCTTTCAATTAAATACTATTTTTGGGTTTTTCACTAGACGCAGCAGCGGGGTCTGGTTTTTTTTCTGACTTAGGCGCAGGCTCTTCTGGTTTTTTGTTAGCGTCAGCCGCAGGAGCTGGTTTTTCTGACTTAGGCGCAGGTTCTTCTGTTTTCTTGTTAGCGTCAGCCGCAGGGGCTGGAGCTGGTTTTTGTGATTTATGTGCAGTCTTTTTTGCTTTTGGTTTTGCTTTGGCTTTGGCTTTAGTTTTACTTAAGGTATCAACAGGGGCAGTTTTTTGGAGACCTGCCAGATTAGCCGATTTACCTTCTAACGTATTCAAATCAGGAGTATTCGGTGAAAACAATTGTATGCGTGGGTGTACTACTGGTTTTTTTGCAACGACTTGAGGTGCTGAACCAGTCAGAGGAGTCGTTATTTTACCCGTTAAATGGGCAATTTTTTGGGGATCATCCGAAGCAAATATTTGTGTACCTGCGGGTATGGTTGACTTAGCAACCTGTTTTAATGGCACAGGTGTTGTTGGGGTAGCAAGATTATGATTTGGTGGTGCGCTATTTGCTGGAGCTGGCGATGTCGCTAAATTAACCCCAACACCTGTTAAATGAGCGATAGCAGCGGGATTATCGGAGGCAAATATCTGTGTTGTAGCAGGTTTTTTTAGCTGGGAGCTAGTAGCTGGAGCAATCATTGCACTTTGCAGTAATTTATCTGTCCGCGCCACTTTATCAATTAATTGGGTACATTCGGTAATGTCTTTTTCAGACATTTGGCGTTGATGCCCCGTATTTCGTGCAGGTTTATTTTTTTTGTGACTGTTCGCAGCATTTTTATTTTCTGCCTGTGTGCTTGCAGCAATAGTCACACTAATATTGGTAATGTAGCCTACACTGACCAATAGTAATACTATAAACAACTTATCTTTTTTCATATTCTATATTCCTCTGTTTGATCGTTTGGCAGCTAAAATAACACTCATGTCAATCAACGCCTGCGTATATACGATATCGCCTCATTAAGGGTAGCTCAACATACAGGATTTTTGTAGCTAAAAAAATATTTTCATTGCTATGCGTCATAGACCGAATTCAAACAGTAAGCGAATTGAGGCATAAATTACCAGCCCCATTGCTAGAAAATATACACTACTCAGCAACGGTTTTTCTATCAATGCTTTCCACACGGTTTTATGTTGCCCCGTTTGTTTAGTTTGCAAATAAAGTTCGCGTTGGGTAATAAAACGTTGTTGTTGATAGCTGTTCAATAAAGACTGAGCATTTGCCAACTCTGTGTCATCTTGAAGCCACAATGCGGGCATAGATACGCCCCAATTTCCTGCGGGCGTTTCATAAAAATCGATATTCTGTTCGGTCAGCAATTCGCGTACTTCGTCTGCTTCATCATCGGGAACACCGCGTAGGGAAAATAATAGAATACTCATGAGCTGATTTTATTTATGTTTTTCAAACAGTAGATTATACGCAAAAAAACCCGCACAAATGGCGAACACCATCATAACAGATTCCACAGAAAATAAACTTAACCCAGCCACCGCAGGACCTGGGCAATAACCTGTCATGCCCCAACCAATGCCAAAAATAGCTGCACCTATTACCAGCGGCTTATCGATAACGGTATTTTTAGACAACTGAAAACTGTCGCTAAATAGTGGTGTAGGTAAGGTACGCGTCCATTTAAATGAAATCAATGCCACCGACAATGCACCGACCATTACAAATAGTAAACTAGGATCAAAATGCCCTGTGACATCCAAAAAATCCAGCACTTTATTAGGATTAATCATTCGTGACCACGCTAGACCCATGCCAAAAATAATGCCCGATAACAACGCGATAATATTAGTTTTCATGCTGCAATCCCCAATACATGACGCACGAGATAAACTGTTAGCATCCCTGCCCCCATAAATGTACAAGTAGCTACTAAAGAACGGATCGACAAATTAGCCAAGCCACAAACCCCATGCCCGCTGATACAACCGTTTGCTAATTTCGCACCAAAACCCACCAAAAAACCACCGATAGCCAGTAATGGTAACGGATAATGTTGCCGTGGCGTATTAAAATCAGGTGCTACGATAGTAAACAACAACGCACCTAAAAACAAACCAAGCAGAAATAACAGCCGCCAAAGACGATCATTTTTCACCGCAAAAAATGCCCCATTTAAAATGCCACTGATACCAGCAATACACCCATTAAATAATAAAAGCAAGGTAGCACTGATACCAATTAATGCCCCACCTGCCAATGCCGAAAAAGGGGTAAAGTTTTCCAAAATACTGTTCTCCAAAAATAGTTAAAACGGTTATTCACTAGCTAGCAAATACTAAGCGATAGGGTAATGGGTTAAAGATATTAATGACAGACAGTCCTTTAAAAGACTGGCTGTTATACCTAAAAAGATTTAATCCACTATCCGCGATAGTATAACTGCACAACACAATTAATGTACTTTGAACTTAAGAAGCTGTCTGGCAAAACATTAAATACACAAGCAAGGGTTAGTTTTATCATTGCAATTCGAATCATATTTTCTAAAATTGCAGTAAGGATTTCAAAATCCTTTTGTGATGTACAAAAAGCAGTAAACACACCTGCTACAATAGTCTTTAATTTTTAATTACTCAAAAATAAAACTATGGATGTTATTGCGCGTATTGCGACAGAATTATCGGTTAGACCTCAACAAGTCAGTGCTGCTGTCGCGCTGTTAGATGAAGGCTCAACCGTGCCGTTTATTGCTCGTTATCGTAAAGAGGTGACGGGGAACTTAGATGATACGCAACTTAGATTATTGGCAGAGCGATTGATTTATTTGCGCGAACTCAATGATCGGCGCAACACTATTCTGAACAGTATCAGTACTCAAGGTAAACTCAGTCCTGAGTTAGAACAAGCCATTAATGAGGCGGATACCAAAACCCTGTTAGAAGATTTGTATCTACCCTATAAACCTAAGCGACGTACTAAAGCGCAGATTGCGCGTGAAGCGGGTTTGCAACCCTTAGCCGATGTTCTATTGGCGAATCGTCAACTCATACCGACAGAATTAGCCTCACAATTTATCAGTGCCGACAAAGGCGTGGCTGATGCCGCCAGTGCCTTGGACGGTGCGCGGCAAATTATCATGGAACAATTATCTGAAAATGCCGAGTTGCTCAGTGAATTGCGTGAGCGCGTTTGGCAAAAAGGCTTGATTCATGCCACGGTGGTTGCAGGTAAGGAAAGCGAAGCGGCAAAATTTAAAGATTATTTTGATTATGCCGAAGCAATCAACAAAATCCCTTCGCACCGTGCCTTAGCTTTATTACGCGCCCGCAATGAAGATTTACTGCATTTCACTCTAAAACCCGCCGCTGATGAGCAACCAGAACACGACTTCTGCACCCAAAGAGTTGCTCAACGTTTGCAAATCACCGACACCACAAAACCTGCCGATGCGTGGCTGGCTGATACTGCACGCTTGGCATGGAAAGTTAAATTGTTCTCACGCATTGATATAGATTTAAAACTTAAACTACGCGAAGCGGCAGAACAAGAGGCGATAAAAGTATTTGCCAATAATTTAAAAGATTTATTATTAGCCGCACCTGCGGGGGCAAAAACCACCATGGGTTTAGATCCTGGTATTCGTACAGGCGTTAAAGTAGCGATTGTTGATCCCACAGGAAAATTGTTGGCGACTAGCACTATTTACCCACATCCACCGCGTCAACAATGGGATGAATCAATTTCGACCTTGGCAAAATTGATTCAACAACATCAAGTGCAACTGGTCAGTATTGGTAATGGCACAGGTTCACGCGAAACTGATACGCTGGTTGCCGATGTGATGAAACGGCACAGTGAATTAAAATTCAGCAAAATCACCGTGTCAGAAGCGGGTGCATCAGTTTATTCTGCCTCTGAACTAGCGGCAAAAGAATTTCCAGAATTAGATGTGTCCTTGCGTGGCGCGGTGTCTATTGCCAGACGTTTACAAGACCCATTAGCCGAATTGGTGAAAATAGAACCGAAATCGATAGGTGTTGGTCAATATCAACACGATGTCAATCAAGTGCAGTTAGCGCGAGGATTGGATGCCGTTGTTGAAGACTGCGTCAACGCGGTGGGTGTCGATGTCAATACTGCCTCCGTCGCCTTATTAAAACAAGTATCAGGTTTAACCAATAGTATCAGTGAAAACATTGTCGCCTTTCGCAATGAACACGGCGCGTTTAAAAATCGTAAACAACTGAAAAAAGTGCCGCGTTTAGGCGATAAGGCTTACGAACAAGCGGCTGGTTTTTTGCGGGTAATGAATGGCGATAATCCACTCGATGCTTCCGCAGTACATCCAGAAGCCTACCCCGTGGTAGAAGCCATTATTGCCAGCACACACAAATCGATTCGAGATTTAATCGGACAAAGCCAATTTTTGCGCACACTTAATCCTGTGCAGTTTACCAATGAACGATTTGGCTTACCAACGGTCACAGACATATTGCAAGAATTGGAAAAACCAGGTCGCGATCCACGCCCTGAATTTAAAAGTGTCGAGTTTCAAGCAGGAATTGAAAAAATGAGTGATCTTAAAGTCGGCATGAAATTAGCAGGCGTAGTGACCAATGTGGCAAACTTTGGCGCGTTCGTTGATATTGGTGTTCATCAAGATGGCTTAGTGCATATCTCACATTTGTCTGATAATTTTATTAAAGACCCCAGAGATGCAGTAAAAACGGGCGATGTGGTGAAAGTAACTGTATTAGAAGTGGATATTGAGCGCAAACGCATTGCCCTATCGATGAAAACTGCGGTCGATGCCAGTGACATTAAGCCCACACGCCCAGCGCAACAAACCGTTAACAAAACTAAAGCTATCCCAGCTCAGCAAGGCACAATGGGCAATGCGTTTGCCAAAGCACTACGAAAATAAAAATCATAGCTCTGCTATACTGAAAGAATTATTAACACCCAACAAGGGGATTTATTATGAATACCTTACATCGTTTTTTTGTTACTGGTCTTTTTGCGGGATTATCGCTCATTCACACATCGACAGCGGCAGCAGAGTCAATGTATTACTCGCCGCAAGCACAGCAAGCCCCGCAACAATACCAACAGCAAGCACAGCAAAGAAGTTATGGCGAGAAAGTAGGTGATAAAGCCAAAAATGGCATCACTAATGTCACCACCTCTTGGCTGGAAATCCCTAAAAGCATCATTAATAATACTAATGCTCAAGGCAGTAATATTTTTTTTGGTTTGGTTGGTGGAGTCATTGAAGGAACTCTCAATACAGCTTTTCGGGCAACAACAGGAGTCGCTGATTTAGTTACCGCGCCATTGGCAACTAAGCCTATTGTTCAACCTCGGTATGTTTGGGATGATTTTGATAGTATGACCACTTATGGAGATGCGTTTCGTCTGGACAATAATGAAAGACAACCCTCATTACCTAAGTAAAACAAACAGATTATTAAAGTTAAAAATCGGCAAATACCAAAACCCGAAAGCCACGGATGGCAAACCTCCCCTGCTCTTTTATGTCACTATCTAAGCGTCAACGCCACACCCTCAAAACGAATACCTTGCCAGCCGTCAGCCATAAAATTTCTAATATTTTGATGCCCTGAACCATTGGGATCAGTTAACACATCAATGCGGCAATAATCACCGAATAGGTTTAGCGTTTGTTGCTCACTTAGCTGGTGAATTAAGCCGAATGCAAAAATCTTACAAGAACCTTCGTTAGTTCCTGCTGTATTTATCAACCTGTGTTCGTTTAAACCATTGCTAAATTCGGTCGGCTGATAATGGTAATGTTCAGTGATAATGGCAATAGTTTCATTAAAACTGACAGGCGTGTTAGTGCGGATTTTTTCTAGGAATGTGTTCAGTGACATAAGGCTCAGAGTATTAAATGGTTGCAACATGGAGTCTAAAAGCAAGTTTTTAAACTCTGTAAAATCAGGCTTTTTTCATAATACGCGCTTTTTCACGTTGCCAATCTTGATCTTTAGACGCAGCGCGTTTGTCGTGTAATTGTTTACCTTTAGCCAAACCAATTTCTAATTTGGCTCGACCGCCTTTCCAATACATCGCTAATGGCACAATGGTATAGCCTTTGCGTTCCACAGAACCGATGAGCTTATTCAATTCGTGACGGTTTAATAATAATTTTTTGTTACGAATAGCATCGGGGTTGATATGAGTTGAAGCCGATAATAACGCGGAAATATGCGCCCGATACAGCCACGCTTCACCTTTTTTTATCACCACATAACTTTCTTTTAGCTGTATGCGTCCCTCGCGTAAACTTTTAACTTCCCAGCCTTCCAAGACCAATCCCGCTTCAAAGCGTTGTTCGATAAAATATTCATGCTTGGCTTGCCGATTGAGGGCGATAGTGGCATTTTGCTGGGCATTATTTTTTTTTGAGTTTTTATCCGCCATAGCGTTGTGTTCCTTGTGATTTTAAAACTAACATAGTCGTATTTTACTCGATATTACCCAGCTCTTGCCGAACTGTTTAATCACAAGGCATTAGGATGTGCCGAAGTGAGGAGGTGCATCATTCGCGTCAATTCGAACGATGCGCTTCGTACCTCAGCTCATCCTATTTAGTGCATCTTTTCGTGTTTACCCCGCGAAATCAGGAAGAGCCAAACTTAGTTTGAAATTTCACCTAATTTAACGATGCAAAAATTATCAAAAACTCGTATTGCTCCTTCTTTAGGATAGGAGGGCATATTATGTGACTCGTATTTTGCTTTGGATAAATCAGCTTCTGATGTTACTCCCTGTATTTCATAACCAAGTTGGCGCATAAACCCAATTATTCTACCCCCATATAGCATATTTTCTGGAATATTCCATCGATCATGTTCAAAAATAACATATCCCATACGAACATTAGCACTACCTGTAAATGAACCAATAAAAACAATTGGTTTTTTTATCGACCCTGCTTGTTTTTCAATTTCATTAATTATGTTATAAGTGCGTGACAATAAGTTTGCGTGTATTTAGGAGTGCAAGCTTTGCTTGCAAGTCAGGCAAAGCCTGACCTCCAACGTTAAGCAATACATCCTTACTTGTTACTAAGAACTTATCACAATCAATAAATGACTTTTTGTTCTTTCAACAACGCGTAAATTTCATCTAGCGTTTGTTTATCGGTATCAAAAGTCATATCAACTAAATCAGCATGATTGTCAGTAAACAATCCAATCAAGCCAGCGTTTTTAATCACGTTAATCAACAAAGCCGTCGCCTCAGTTTCTAACACCGTCGTTGCATGGCCGTTATCAAATAAACGTCGTTCCAATTGATAAGCCGTGTCGCTACGCAAAGCACCTGTTAATGAGATAGCGGTCGGTACTTGGCTAAAACGGGCGGCACGTTCTTCTAAGCTAACAGGTGTGTGCATCTCATCATCATGAATGCCAGTTATCATACCCGCGCCGACTGTGCCATTGGTTAAGCGATCAATGATAATAAACGCGCCAGTGCCTTTATTGGTTTTATAAGGATCAATCACCACAGGCGCATTAACCGACACGGTACAAGAACCGATTTCATTGAGTTTTAATTCTTTGGCATCGTGGTGTTCTAAGGTATTGACATCAATACGGTGATGAATTAATGACACCGAACCTGAGACACTGCGGGTTGCTAATTTAATCGTATATTGCCGTCCTGCAATTAACGGCTGTTCTGTCATCCACACCAAGGTAGCTTTAAATTTATCGGTGATAGTCGCAGGGATAGTTTGATTGCCAATCAGCATATCACCGCGACTGACATCAATTTCATCTTCCAATGTGAACGTGACCGCCATCGGCGGAAATGCGCGTGCTATTTCACCGTTGTATGTAACGATAGATTTGATTTTGCTGGATTTACCCGACGGTAATGCAGTGACGGTATCGCCTTGATTAAATACACCCGAAGCGACCGTGCCGCAAAATCCACGAAAATCTAAATTAGGGCGATTGACATACTGCACAGGAAACCGTGCATCAACAAAATTATGATCATCCGCAATTTGAATGCTATTAAGAGCCGTCATTAGTGACTCGCCCGTAAACCAAGGCATATTCTCACTGGCATTGACCACGTTATCACCATCTAACGCCGACATCGGAATAAAGCAAATGTCGTGTAAATCTAAACTTTGCGTAAACGCTAGATAATCTTGCTTAATTTTATTAAACACGTCTTCACTGTAGCCCATCAAATCCATTTTATTGACGGCAACAATAACGTGTTGAATGCCCAATAAAGACACGATAAAGCTATGGCGTTTAGTTTGAGTTTGTACGCCATAACGGGCATCAATCAGAATAATCGCCAAGTCACAGGTAGACGCGCCTGTTGCCATATTGCGGGTATATTGTTCATGTCCAGGTGTATCGGCAATAATAAATTTGCGCGTTGAGGTAGAAAAATAACGGTAAGCCACGTCAATGGTAATGCCCTGCTCGCGCTCCGCTTGCAAACCATCGACCAGCAATGCGAGGTCAATTTTACCCGCACCTGTCGTGCCAGATTTGACGCTATCGCTCTGCACCGCCGCCAACTGGTCTTCATAAATCATTTTAGAATCGTATAACAAACGCCCAATGAGGGTACTTTTGCCATCATCGACATTGCCACAAGTTAAAAAACGCAATAATTCTTTGCGCTCGTGTTGTGCTAAGTAAGCATCTATATCAGTACTGATTAAATCGGATTGGTGAGACATGGTTTTTTATTTCCTAAAAGATATAAATTTAGAGAATTGGAATATTTAGTCATTAACAATATAGCCACGTTTCTTAGCTATTTCTTCATTAAGAACTGCAACGGAGGTTTGTTTCCAAATTTTAACAAGGGGTTTAAGTTTTTTTTCGAGCTTACTTTGTAAATCGTTTAATGATTCGGTTTGATGATTTTTTACCACTAAAACCAAAACAAAACGAATTGCAGAAAATTCGAGGTCTTTAAAGTTTTTAGGTAGCTCGAGTTTAGCCGTATTATGAAGATTCATGTAAACGGCAGCAAGCAATGCCAAAGTATCGTTGAATTTAGATTGAAGATCATCAAAGTAAATGTCGTGTTTTACTTTTGTATATAGCTCATCAAGAAAAAGTGTTTTATCCAAGTTTTTTGTATTTGCCATTTCTTTTTTTACAAACTCTTCTAATTTTATTTCGCTTTTCAAAAGGTTGGGTGCTGTTTTTTTTGCTTCAATGAGTAAAATAGTCGCTTGATTTTTATTCTTTTTAAATAGTGCAAACTCTACAGTTTTTACACTACTATTTTGCAGTTTTGCATAAATTTTACTGTTTTCAATGCAGAACAAATCATCAGTAGAATAATATCCAAATTTCATTTCAGATTCTTCAATAACAACTTTCTCAGACTCATTAATAGTTTTTGGCATTTAAATCCCTGATAAATCAAGCTGTTCTTCATAAAGCCGTATTGATTCATCAATGATAGGATTATCAGGTAAATCATCTTTTAAATCGGATTGTACCCATTCATTATTTTGATAAGAAAGCACAGGGATAGATATTTGTTGTTCTTGGGCAATTAAAAATAATTTTTTAATAACAAAATAGGAATGGCTAGCTAGAAAAAATTGAATGCCGTGATTAGCGAGTACGGCAATAATATCAAGCAGGTCAGCAATAGCTTTTGGATGCAAGGCTGATTCTGGCTCATCAATAAAAATAATAGAATTTTCATTTAAATAGCCATTACCTAGCAATGTATCCAATATGGCAATTTTTTTAATGCCTTCGGCAGTTACTCCCATAGGAAAACGTTGTTCTCCTTGTCTGAAATACCAACGTTTTCTAACTTCATTAAACTCGATTCTACCGCCAATCATACCTTCTAAAAGATTTCGTACCTGATTGAAATCGTTAGAACCGTGTCCTCGTATTAGCGATTCCTGATTGTAAAATGGTGCTTGACAAAATCCTTTTGAATCTACAGCCTCTGCAAAACCGAAATACACAGGAATATCTGATGGAGGTGTTTGCAACGCTATCGCTAGATCAAAATAGGTATTATCAAAACCAAATAATCTATCCCGTAATACAGTTGTTAAAATAATATGGTGCAGTGATAAGACTTCTTTGGCAGGTAAAAAAATGGAATTATCTGTTCGTGGGGTTACTTGGTTTTTTGAAATATTAGGTCTACTAAAATCATTAGCAAATTCATAGCTAAAGTTTTGTTGATTAAAAAACATACTGAACGATAATAATACTTCCTTATCCAAAAACTCTACGTTTGGTTCTATGTATTCTTCTTTAACCACAATCTCTTGGTCTTTTACCAAATCACCGATTTCATCAGGTTGAAATGTCCAACGGAGATTTTTTGTCAAAATATCAGTAGCACTCTCTGGATTATCACCACGTCTGTAGTCTTCCAAAGTACGAACCGCGCTATACAATGCTTTCAGCAAAAACGATTTCCCACAGCCATTATTGCCAATAACAAGGTTGATTTTGCCCAAATTCTGCCAATCCAATTCTTTTATTGGCCCAAAATTTTTGAGTTCAGCGCGGTTAATCATGACTTAAATTTTCTGTATCGGGCAAAAAATCAGCATCCAATGCTTCTTGCAAAGAATAAGGACATTGTTCAGGAAAAGTGCTTAGTGGCAATCGCGTTTCAGTAGCAACATAACGGCGGGCATATTTATAACTTTGCTGAAACCGCTCTTCAATCTCATATTTTAAACTGGGATTTTCATCCAATACTTCGTCAATACCAATCCGTTGTTTATTAATAGAGTTAAGCCAACTGCGGCTTTGACGCTCGGATTGATATTGCCATTTCAGCAAGTGCATCAATAATTCTTTTAAGCGATTATTTAATTCACGCCCTTCACTTTTGCCCATGCTTTCTATTTCCTCAACCAAATGATCAAAATCCAACTCATCAAAGCGTTTGGCTTTTAGCAAAGCAGCGTTGTGTAATGCCCATGCGTAAAAATCACTGTCATATAAGCTTCGTGTTGCCGCCATATTACTTCTCCTTTTAATCGGTAAAGTTGATTAAAAATACCCTTCGCGTTTCTTCTGTTCCATAGACCCTGCTTGGTCGTGGTCGATTAAGCGTCCTTGTCTTTCAGACGTGGTGGTTAACAGCATTTCTTGGATAATTTCGGGTAGCGTGGTGGCTTCGGATTCAACTGCGCCTGTGAGTGGATAACAGCCTAAGGTACGGAAACGCACTTTTTTCATTTCCACTTTTTCATTTTCACCGATGGGCATACGTTCATCATCGACCATGATTAACATACCGTCACGGTTGACGACGGGGCGTTCTTTGGCGAAATACAGCGGTACGATGGGAATGCTTTCTAGGTGGATGTATTGCCAGATGTCCAACTCTGTCCAGTTGGAGAGTGGAAACACGCGAATACTTTCGCCTTTGTCGATTTTGCCGTTGTAGATGTTCCACAATTCGGGGCGTTGGTTTTTTGGATCCCAGCGGTGGTTTTTGTCACGGAATGAATACACACGTTCTTTAGCGCGGGATTTTTCTTCGTCACGACGTGCGCCACCGAAAGCGGCATCAAATTGGTGTTTGTCTAGGGCTTGTTTTAATCCGTCGGTTTTCATCACGTCAGTGTGTTTTTTACTGCCGTGGGTGAATGGCCCGATGCCTTGAGCAATACCGTCTTGATTGATATGTTCGATAAATTCTAGCCCTAATTTTTTTACCATGTCATCACGAAATGTAATCATTTCTTTGAATTTCCAAGTGGTATTAACGTGCATAAACGGAAACGGAGGTTTAGCAGGGTAAAACGCTTTCATGGTCAGATGTAACATGACGGCAGAATCTTTACCGACGGAGTACAGCATCACAGGACGCTCAAATTCAGCGGCAACTTCACGAATGATGTGGATGCTTTCCGCTTCGAGTTCTTTCAGGTGGGTTAATTTATAATCGGTCATTAAAAATCCATCGGGAGGGTGATGTCATGAGGAGAGCAAGCTCAATAAAACTGGGTATTCTACAGTAATTATCAGGATGATAAAAATCGGTGCAGTTGTGAAGTTAGCGGTATTGATTGTTTAACGCGGGTGGCGGTATGTTTGAAAAGTGAGACGTTGCAGTGCAACGTCTTCACGCTGGAACTCGCCTATTCGTTACTCTTTTTTGGAGAAGAATTTACCGTATAAGTTTTTCAGCTTATCGACTTTTTCAGTAATCAGATCGGCAGCTTCATCGATACGACTAGACGGTTCAATAGTGAGTGGTTTGACTTCAGGACGTTTAGTCGGCGTAAAGCTACGAGGTGCCGCTGGTTTGGTTTGTTCAACTGGAGCAGGCGTTTCCTCAATTATTTTTACCACAGGTTCTATTATTTGTGGCTTAGGCTCAGGAACGATTTCTACTTGTTCTGCTTTAGTCGTGCTAAATTTTTGGTATAAGCCTTTTAATGCGGCAACATTACTGGTTTTTTCAGTCTGTTCTTCAATAGGGGCAGGTTTTGATGCTACCACTGATTCAGGCTTAACAGCGTCTGGTTTGGTTGTGGTGAATTTTTGGTATAAGCCTTTTAATGCAGCGACATTACTGGTTTTTTCAGCAGTTTCTTCAATAGGTGCAGGTTTTGGTTCTACGATTGGCTCAGGCTCGACTGCTATTTTTTTATCGTCCACTAAAACCGTTGCAGCCTGAGTTACGACAGGAGGCGTGATGTTTTGTGCTGGCGTAATTGAAGGCTGTTCCTGAACAGGCTTTTTAAATAAGCTTTTGAGTTTTTCAGCCGTTTCATCAACCGATGCTACGTTATTGGAAGTAGGCGTTGTTTGCTCAATGTTACCCGTTTCAACTGGCGTAATCTGCGCTAAATTGGTTTGATGTTGTAGTGCGCTGGTTAATTGTTGTTGCAACGTTGAAATTAAGCCATTTTGGCTATCCAAGTGAGCGTGCAAACTTGATAATTGTGCGTCTGTTGCAGAAACTTTATCTTTTTCTGCTTGATAAAATTTTTGTAATTCTATTTTGGCAAGTTGTTCGGTATGCAAACGTTCAATCAATTGTTGAATGATGGTATGGTGTTGCTGCCACAAATCGTCAGCGTTAAGGTCTTCGGTAACAGGTAATGGACGTTGTCCACTATCAAAACTATTGGTTAGATTTTGAATAATCGCACCAATTTGTTGATTACGTTTAATCAGTTGCTGTTCCGCGCTTGAAGCGCGTTGTTTTTCAGCGTCCGCTAAACGTTGGCTTTGTGCTTGTTGCTCGGTAACGGTAATTAACTGGTCTTGTGCTTGCTGGAGTTGTTGTTGTGCAGTAGTGAGCTTAGCTTCTGCGGCAATCTTCGCCTGTTCACTGGCAGTATTTTTTTTAGTTAGCCCAGAAATTCTGATGCTATACAGCAGTGCGGTTAGTAACCACACACCGATGACTAACGCGGCTGCGTATAAAGGATGCTCGATGGTTAGTTGCAACCATTCAGTCAGCGTAGTTTGAATCAGGGGCAGGTAGGTTTCCATAAAGTGTCCTCAAGTATGATAGTTAGTAGTCGGAATAAGCCCACCCAAGCGGTAGCGCAGGGTGGGCGTTTCCGACATTGCATAAGTTTGTCGGAAACACCTATTTTCGCTTACGCTCAAACAGGCTTATTCCGACCTACAGGGCTACGAGTTAAACAGGCTCCAGATCAATTTCATACGCTTCGATCAAGTCCCCAACGACAGAAACAAGCGAATAGAGCGGATGAGTCACATCGTCCAAAACAATATCGAGTAACTTATTCAGTAATTCCGTTGCTTGCTCATAATCACTTTCGGATTCGATATGCGATATGCGGGCAGCTAATCGGAGTGCTTGCCAAGCGGGAACAAGTTTTTCAACATCAAGTACAGTGTTCATTTTTTTCTCCAGTCGTTTCTGTCATATTCTGCGTGGGTCATAACTTGGCGGACATAAAGCCGTTGTTTGTCATAGTGAATAACGGTTGCAATTCGATATTTATTGCCGCCGACATCAAACAATGTGTAGCCATCGACGTAATCCGCTGAACCGAATGTTTTCCGCAAATCGGAAAAAGAAGTTACCGTAAGTCGGCTAACTTTGCAAAACCATTCTTCCAAAGCAGATTTGGATTCTGGATGATACGCCCAGAATTCTCTAATAGGTCTCTTGGAAATCACACGCATAGTTTCTTTAAAACCAGTTATAGCAATCGTAGCCCGTGTGGAGCGTAGTGGAACACGGGGAACAGTGACATTAGCAACGAAAAGCCCCGCATTCCGCAAGCTCCATGCGGGCTACACTTGCTACCGCGCTTAAGTAATATTCAAATCACTAACATAAGCTTTAATTCCCGCTTTCATCGCGCCTTCTATAGTTCCATCTATATACTCGCCCCCTGGAAACATCCATTCGTCAGGGTCATATTGATTTTTGCTATATTTGTATATTGCAAATTTCCAATTATCCATCTCACCGTTATATTTCAAGCGGCAAATAGAACCAACCTTTCCATAATCGTTAAAATCTAAAAAAAGATTGCTTCCTTTGTACCGAGTTAAATAATGGCGATTCGGCTTATTTATGATTTGCTCGTTAAATTTTTGGACAATTTCATTTACTTGTTTTTTTATATCTTCTGAAATACTTTTTTTATTCATTTTTTGACCAAATTAAAGCGTGGTTTTTTTTAAGTTTGCTTGGGTTGCCGCTTTTTGCAACCCAACAAACACGATGAATAAATACATTTGCAACACCATCAAAGCAAGTTAAGAAATTCATCCACACTTAAACCAGCATTACGGATTAATGCGCGTAACGTACCAACCGAAAGTTCTTTATGTTGAGGAATTGAAAGATTTACCCTCATTTCAGCTTTTACCATGACAACATGACTTCCCACTTGCCCAATCTGTTGCCAGTTCAGTTTCTGAAAAACTTTTACAGCATCCTTGCCTGAAATATTGCCTAGTTTTCCCATGAGTTTAAACTGCCACAAGAATAGAAGATCGATTTTCTTGGTTTGAAAAAAGAGAGACTGCTTTCATATCCTCTGCCCATAACCACGCTGTAATCGCTTCTTTAATATTTTCCAGAGCTTCTTTTTCGTCTCTTCCTTGTGAAACACAACCTGGAAGCGCGGGGCATTCAACAACTATCCAGCCATCTTCTGCTTCTTCTAACATGACATGAAAAATCATAATTTTTTCTCCAAGATAAAATGTGTGTTACTTTTTTACGTTGAGTTGTCAAGTCGAAAATGTCGGGTTACGCTATCGCTAACCCGACCTACTCGGCTCAACAAACGCAATGAATAAATAAACATTTATAATTATAACCGTGTGTGGTTGTGTTGGGTTGCCAAAAAGTGGCAATCCAATCCACGCGGCTACTTGCTAAGATAACGAATGCCCTTTGCTGTTACATGAAAAATTTTTGTTTCTCCTACCATGGAAGCGTTTTCATTAATATCGATTATGGCATCTGCACCAGACAGACACGCTTGATTTTTCAGATCGGGCAGTGCATCTTCGAGGGAAGAAGAAATAAAATGAGTTTTTTCTAAGTGAACATCCAAACGAGAAATGTATTTAAAAGGTTTTAGCGGTGGTTTATATAAAATCTGAACGTCACACCCTTCGGGTTTTGCAGGGTACGATGCTTCAAAAAAGGAATAGTGACTTTGACTTGTTGCGCATGAAATGACATCAACTACCAAAAAAACTAATACTAGCACCCTAAAAATAGTTTTCATGTTCACTCTTTTACTTGTTAAGTGATTTCCTCATTTCGCTAATAATCTCCGTATTCCATGTCTGCTGTCCTGCAATACCTACCAGTGATTTAGCTGTATCGACCTTGACCTCAGTTTGGTTTGCACCTAGTGCTGTTAACCAAATACCTGCGGTTTCACCGCCAGAACCTACTAGCAAGCCAACTTTACGCGGACGGAATCCTTCAACATAAGTAGGTTCTTGCTTGGTAACATCAAAACCAGTTACAACAAGTGATTCAACCGCTACCTTCTGAACTTTTTCAATAGGCTGCGAAAAAAGTGTTTTGTCTGTAGCATCACTCGCTACTGGTGATGAAGCGCAACCTGTAACTAGAATAGTGACAATAATTAGCGATAGGGTTTGAAGAAAAAAAACATTTTTCATTAAGGCTTCCTCTTTTAGGTCGGTAGGGTGGGCAAGCGTCTTTTTGCTTGCCCACCGATTATGCCACGGCGTGGGCAAACGATAGAGCTGTTTGCCCACCCTACATAGCTTACTTGCTGGCTTTCGCTTTATTACGCTCAGTCACTTCTTTAATCACTTCTTCTGACACGTTTTTAGGGCATGGCATATAGTGTGAGAATTCCATAGAGAACTGTCCACGACCTGAGGTCATAGTACGCAAATCACCGATGTAACCAAACATTTCGCTTAACGGTACGTCTGATTTAATACGCACGCCACTAGCAGCTGCATCTTGTGATTTAATCATACCGCGACGACGATTTAAATCACCGATAACATCACCGACGTGATCCGATGGGGTGAAGGTGTCTACTTTCATAATCGGTTCGATTAACTGAGGACCTGCTTTTGGAATCGTTTGACGGAATGCCGCTTTTGCCGCGATTTCAAACGCGATTGCAGACGAATCCACCGCGTGGAAAGCACCGTCTAATAAAACCACTTTGAAGTCTAAGCAAGGGAAACCAGCCAATACGCCTTTGTCCAGCATAGATTTGAAGCCTTTATCAACCGCTGGCCAGAATTCGCGCGGTACGTTACCACCCGTAACCGCTGATTCAAATACATAACCAGAACCAGGCTCACCTGGCTCAATACGGTAGCTGATTTTGCCGTATTGACCTGAACCACCTGATTGTTTTTTGTGGGTGTATTCGTCTTCAACAGTTTTAGTAATCGTTTCGCGATAAGCCACTTGGGGTTTACCGACGATAACTTCAACGCCATGAGTACGTTTTAAAATATCGACTTTAATGTCAAGATGCAATTCGCCCATACCTTTCAGAATGGTTTCGCCGCTGTCTTCATCGGTTTCAACGTGGAATGAAGGATCTTCTTGAATCATTTTGCCTAACGCAATACCCATTTTTTCTGACGCTGCTTTGTCTTTAGGGCTAATCGCTAATGAGATAACGGGATCAGGAAATACCATCGGCTCTAAGGTCGCTGGGAATTTTGGATCACACAGGGTATGACCTGTTTGAATATTTTTCATACCTAACACCGCAACAATATCACCCGCTTGCGCAGATTCTAATTCGTTACGCGTATCGGCGTGCATTTCCACGATACGACCAATACGTTCAGTTTTACCTGTGAAAGTATTCAGAACGTTAGTGCCTTTTTCTATCTTGCCTGAGTAAATACGCAAGAAAGTCAATGCGCCAAAACGGTCATCCATAATTTTGAATGCTAATGCGCGAAGTGGTTTGCTGGCATCAACAATGGCAAACGTACCTGTGGCAACGCCTTCTAAATCAACTTCGGGTTGTGGATTAACTTCAGTTGGGCAAGGTAAATAATCGATTACGCCGTCCAGTACCAACTGTACGCCTTTGTTTTTAAACGCAGAACCGCAGAATGTTGGGAAGAAATCCAGATGAATTGTACCTTTACGAATACAACGTTTGATAGTGTCAATATCGGGGGTTTCGCCGTCGAGATAGGCTTCCATGACATCATCAAATTGATCGGCAACTTGGTCGATCATTTTTTCGCGCCATTCTTTGACTAATTCAACCATATCGGCTGGAACGTCATGAATGGTGTAGTTCATTGGATCGCCTGAGTTATCCCACACCCACGCTTTTTCAGTTAATAAATCAACCACACCTACAAATTCGTCTTCTGTACCAATTGGTAAGGTCATGACCACAGGCACTGCACCTAATACTTCTTCCACTTGTTTTACCACGCGGTAGAAATCAGCACCGATACGGTCTAATTTGTTGACATAGATAACACGCGCCACTTTAGAGTCATTCGCATAACGCCAGTTGGTTTCTGATTGAGGCTCTACGCCGCCTGAACCACAGAAAACGCCGATACCGCCGTCTAATACTTTTAATGAACGATACACTTCGATAGTAAAATCAACGTGACCTGGGGTGTCGATAATATTGAAGCGGTAATCTTTCCAGAAACAAGTGGTTGCCGCAGACTGAATGGTAATCCCACGCTCACGTTCTTGATCCATGAAGTCAGTGGTGGTTTCACCATCGTGTACTTCACCGATTTTATGAATTTTACCTGTGAGTTTTAAAATACGTTCAGTGGTGGTGGTTTTGCCCGCGTCAACGTGCGCGAAAATACCGATGTTTCTATAATGAGCTAAATCTGTCATGTGTTTACTCTAAAGTTGGCATAAAAAACGAGTTGGCGACCGCCCTTGAGTAGTCACTCAGCAGGGTTCGGACTGGGGTTTTAGAATTGCACTATGCTCTACAGCCATAAACCTAAGACCGTAGTGGCAAGGCAAAAATGAGGAAGTCAAGCAGCTAGTTCAAAACCAAGTGAGGGGGCATTCTAAAAGTCACCATCGCCACTCACTCATCCAGCATCGAAAGTGAGTATTTTAACCTAAAAATACAATAGAAATACAGGAAACCATTAATTTGACCATCCAATGGTTCTAGTTTCTCAATAAAGTTTGTTGTTTTTATTCAGTAGACAGTGTAGTTTTCAGGCGTACAATCAAACATCGATAATCATCATCACTTAAGGAATCACTGGCAATAACAAGTGTCTGCGTAGGCTTATCATCGGTTTTAACGTGTAAAAATATCGCAAAAATACTGATTACAGTGGAGGGTAAAATGCGTATCGCATCAAACTTATCATCCTCTGCTAATATCCATCCTTGTTCACTATGCTCAATACGGTAGTGCTTGATTTTTAACTGCTTATGTAAAATATAAAAATGGCAACTAACAGCAAGCAACAGAACACATTTTAAAATAATGGGCAAGCTATTCATGATGCTTGCCAGCAAAGCCAAGCCGTGTATCAATATCATGAGTTTATTTAAGCGTTTAGAGTCGCTAATTTCTAATCTTAGTGGTGGCTGGTATTTTTTTGTTAGCATAAAAAAATTATCCGTGATGATGATTTGATACGATGGGAGCGAGAAAATTTTTTACATTAATAACGGTTACTTGAATAAGTGACTATTTCGCCCCATTATTTTGCCTGCTAATAATAGGGACTGGCAAAATTCAATATCACCTCCCTGTTTCCCTTAAATCCGTGTTATGACAATAATATTTTTTGCTTTATAAGTGATTATGATAGGATTTAAAAAAACATAATATATGGAGTCTTTAACTATGACTAAAACAACTATAAAATCCGCGCCTAAGGTCAGCACACAAACCACTGCTGAACCCGAAGCCGATGACGATGAGCTTTTTGATAGCGGTGAGTTTGTCCCACCATTACCCGTTCTTGATGACGAAACGGTAAAAAGAGATGCCCGTAGAAAAATTGAAATTTATTGGGAAAAAAAACGCTTAAAAGAGCAGTTTGATGATTTTGATGATTCTGAATTTGGCTTTTAATGGCATATTTATCCCTTCCTTAATTTTATAATAACAGCCATTCCAACGCAGTTTTTACCGTTTGCGTTCTTATTTGATGCCGATTGCCGATAAAGGATTTTCTAATGACGGTTGCGGCTGCATTTTTATAACACCATGCGATGAATACCGTACCGATGGGTTTTTCTACACTGCCGCCGTCAGGTCCTGCAATACCTGTCACGGCAACCGCGCAATCGGCAGTGCTGTGTGCTAACGCACCACGAACCATTTCCAGTGCGACTTCTGCACTGACTGCACCATACTTTTCTAAGGTGGCGGGTTTGACCGCCAGCATTTGTACTTTTGAAAGATTGCTATAAGTGACAAAACCTCGGTCAAACCACCTAGAACTGCCTGAAATTTCGGTCAATGTGTGTGCAATACCACCGCCCGTGCAAGACTCAGCGGTGGCTATCATGTTGCCACTCGCTATTAAGTGCTGTCCCAGTTGTGTTGCCAACGCTATTAATTCAGCATCCATTATTTTCCCCGACTAAAAAACCATGAGTATAGAGCAAAATTTGCATACCCCGATGATGCAACAATATCACCGTATCAAAGCGCAATATCCCAATACGCTGGTTTTTTATCGCATGGGGGATTTTTATGAATTATTTTTTGATGATGCCAAAAAAGCCTCACAGTTGCTCGATATAACGCTCACCAGTCGCGGCTCATCGGCAGGCGCACCTATTCCAATGGCGGGCATTCCTTATCATGCCGCCGAAAACTATCTAGCTAAATTATTACGCAACGGCGAATCGGTGGCAATGTGTGAACAAATTGGCGACCCTGCGATCAGTAAAGGTCCTGTGGAACGTAAGGTCGTGCGCGTGGTTACGCCTGCTACTGTCACCGATGAAGCCTTGCTGGAAGACCGAAAAGATAATTTATTAGTGGCTGTTTGTCAGCTTGATAAGCACTATGCGTTAGCCAGTTTAGATTTAACCAGCGGACGTTTTATTCTGCAACAGGTCGATGCTGAACATTTATTACTCAGTGAAATTGAACGCCTCAATCCTGCCGAACTGCTCTATAGCGAAGACTGGATTCTGCCTGCCAGTGTCAAACAACGCAGTGGTTTATGTCGCCGTCCTGTGTGGCATTTTGATGGTGAAAGCGCAAGATTACAACTGTTAAAACAATTTAACACGCTGGATTTAAAAGGTTATGGCTGTGAAAACTTACCCGTCGCCATTGCCGCTGCGGGCGCGTTATTACACTATGTTAAAGACACCCAACAAAGCGCGTTGCCGCATATTCAAGGCATTACCACCGAAAGCAGTAACGATACTATTCTGCTGGATGCCGCCAGTCGGCGTAATTTAGAACTGGATTTTCACCCGTCTGGGCAGTTACAACACACGCTGTTTGGCGTACTCGATAACACCGTCACCGCAATGGGCAGTCGTTGTTTGCGCCGTTGGTTACACCGTCCACTGCGCGATCAAACGGTACTCAACCACCGTTACGCCTGCATTGATAGTCTGCTCAATAATCAGCTATACCAAGCGGTGCAAGCGCATTTACGTCATGTCGGTGACATTGAACGGATTAGTTCGCGTATCGCGTTAAAATCGGCGCGTCCGCGTGATTTGCTGGTGTTGCGTAATACGCTTGCCGTGTTGCCTGACTTGCAAGCTACATTAGCCACCAGTGATAACCCACAGCTCCAGCGTTTAAGCCGACAAATTGGTGAACAACCAGAGTTAGTCGCATTATTACAAGCCGCGATTATCGACAATCCACCCGTACTCATTCGTGATGGCGGTGTGATTGCCGACGGTTATAACGTTGAATTAGATGAGTTAAGAAACCTAAGCCAAAACGCTGACCAATTTTTAATTGAACTAGAAAGCCGTGAAAAAGCCTCCACAGGTTTGAATTTAAAAGTGAATTACAACCGTGTTCACGGTTATTACATCGAAATTTCCCGCTTACATTCTGAAAAAGTCCCCGCGCATTATCTGCGTAAACAAACCTTAAAAGGTGCGGAGCGATACATCACCGAAGAACTCAAAGCCTTTGAAGATAAAGTGTTGAGTGCGCGAGGTAAATCTTTGGTATTTGAAAAGTTTTTGTACGATGCGTTACTAACCATTATCGCCGCTGATACCGTCGCCTTGCAACACTGCGCCACTGCGTTGGCAGAACTCGATGTGCTGGTTAATTTTGCCGAACGCGCCGACACGCTGAATTTATCGCAACCCACGCTAGTGACTAAATCGGGCATACACATCGAAGGCGGGCGGCATTTAGTGGTCGAGCAAGTGTCAGAGATTCCTTTTGTCCCCAATGATTTAAGTTTTTCTAACACGCGACGAATGCTGGTCATTACTGGACCTAACATGGGCGGCAAATCTACCTTCATGCGCCAAGCCGCGCTCATCGTTTTAATGGCACATATCGGTTGTTATGTGCCTGCAAAATCTGCCACCATCGGTGCGATTGATAAAATATTCACCCGTATTGGCGCGTCCGATGATGTCTCTAGTGGTCGCTCTACCTTCATGGTGGAAATGTCAGAAACTGCCAATATCCTACACAACGCCACCGCAAAAAGTCTAATTTTAATGGATGAAATTGGACGCGGTACCAGCACTTTTGATGGCTTATCACTGGCGTATGCCTGCGCGGATTACCTTGCAAAAACCACCAAAGCATTCACGTTATTTGCCACCCATTATTTTGAATTAACTACCTTAGCCGATGAACAGCGCAGTATTCATAACGTGCATTTAGACGCAATGGAACACGGCGAAAAAAATCATTTTTTTACACGCCGTCAAAGACGGGGCAGCAAATCAAAGCTACGGTTTACAAGTCGCCGCACTAGCAGGCGTGCCACGTTCGGTGATTGATAAAGCTAAATTGAAATTACGCCAACTCGAAGACAACGCCTATCTGGAACAACAAGCCGAAGCAGGCACACAGCAACTAGATTTATTCTCCAGCAAAGACATTCATCCCGCAGTGGATAAACTCAAAGACCTAAACCCTGATGAACTAAGCCCTAAGCAGGCATTGGCTTTGCTGTATCAGCTTAAAGACATGGTTTGAAAGAACAACTCATGGTAATTCAGTTCTTTCGATTGATTATATTAACCCGCGAATTCAAATTAGCAAATTCATCCACGATTTAACTTATACACTTATAGTTTATAAGGGTAATTTTATTAGGGATACAAAAAACATAGAATAAATAGGGACGATTTCTATTTTTAAATATACAAATTTATTGAGAAGATGAAAAATATATTTTTTATTTAAATTTCAGTATGTTAGGCGTTAATTACAAATAAAAATAAAAACCAATAGTATAAGATCATGCCATTGTTGCGAATCAGTCTTGTTGTTAAACTAGCTACAAGTTTTGAACTGGTTATCAATGGATGTGTACCACTATTATAAATTATTGTTGTAGTAATTGTTGTGTTTTCAGAAATTAAATACCTAATGTTATTGAACACAGTAAATACATTTAAAGCCAAACCTATCGTAAGCTAGGGGCGGAAAGTTACGAATCCAAAGTGTTTGGAAAGTCGAACTGCCGAGGGTGACTGCGTTAATGTCACACAAACGCATTCAATATTTTAAACATTAGTTAGGAGACGTATCATGTCAGCATCTAATCACATATCTGTGTGTACCCTTGCCAAGTCGTGTTTGTTAATACTGACATTTGGGCTAGCCAATTTGGCTCAAGCTTGCGTCACTGCCGACGTGGTTGCGCTGGATCAAGTTTTTTATTACAACCGTCTCGGCGCAATGAATCCTTCGGGAATGATTTTTGCTTTGAAGCGTGATGTTGTTTCTTCTACAAATGGTTCAGGGCTCACTGCTGGCAATGTTAGGTTGCGTTCTGATAAAAGACCACGTCCTTTAGTGCTGCGCGTCAACGAAGGCGATTGTTTAACTGTTAATTTCACCAACTTATTAAATCCAATTGTCCCTCCTCCCGCTGCTCCTCATGTAGCTGGCGCGGTAGGGACTGTGGTACCTGACCCTGCTGGTGCTGAAAATAGTGGTCCTGCTACGCGCAGCGCATCATTCCATGTGATGGGTATGCAGGCGAGTGACATTATTTCCGATGCGTCTAATGTTGGCAACAACACAAGCGGTCTAGCCGCGCCAGGCGAAAGCAAAACTTATACGTTTTACGCACAAAAAGAAGGCACTTATTTTGCCTACAGTACCGCAGCAACCACAGGTGGTGAAGGCAATGGCGGTTCTCTGGCACATGGTTTGTTCGGTGCAGTCAACGTAGAAAACAAAGGTTCTGAATGGTATCGCAGTCAAGTGACTGAGCAGGATATGACCTTAGCGACAACCAGTTCTACCCTGTCAAACGGAAAATATTACCCCGTTATTGATTACAATGCGGTTTATCCTGCTGTTGAAACCCGCAAACTGCCCGAACAGCTTATTTTAACCAGTAATCCAGATGGCTCGACTAAGGCGACCATGAGTAGCCTAAGTAGTCATATTGGTTTTATTGCTGCCGATACAGGTAAAACACTGGTTGGTACAACAGGTAAAGCGCGGATTGATGAAGTTTTCGCCGATGGTTCAGCTAAAGTGACGGTTATAGATGCTTTTGCTAGTGAAATACTACCTTATAGTTGGAAAATTGAAGGGGCTGTTTCGCATCCTTTAGCGGGAACACCTATTTTGAATATGCGTGATAGCAGTGGCAGTATTGTTCATTCCGACCTTAATGCCATTATCACTGGAAGCACTGGAGGAGCATTTGACGCGACGGAAGAACCTAAAAACGCGATTTATCCTGATCGCACCGATCCATTCCGTGAGTTTACCGTTATCTTTCACGATGAAATCAAAGCAGTACAGGCGTTCCCTGCTTGGTATAACGACCCCGTTCTTATCCATACTTTACACGCAGTCAGAGATGGTTTTGGCATCAATTATGGAACAGGCGGTATCGGTTCAGAAATTATAGCCAACCGCTTAGGACTTGGTCCTATGAAAGATTGTGTCGAGTGTAAAGGTGAAGAATTCTTTTTAACTTCATGGGTGATGGGTGATCCCGCAATGATCGTTGATATGCCTGCCAGCGTTAATGCGAATGGCAAGGGCGTTGTTGATAATCCCCAGTTTGCAACCAAAGTTTACTTTCCAGACGATCCGTCCAATGTACATCATAGCTATCTTAATGACCGCGTAAAATTCAGAAATTTACACGCTGGACCTAAAGAGCATCATATTTTCCACCTGCACGCACACCAATGGTTACACAGCCCCGATAGTGATAACTCTGCCTATTTAGATAGTCAAAGTCTAGGAGCAGGTAGTGGTTATACTTATGAAATTGCCCATCATGGTAGCGGCAATCGTAACCATACTATAGGCGACTCGATATTTCACTGCCATTTTTACACCCATTTTGCCCAAGGTATGTGGGAATTGTGGCGGGTACATGATGTACTAGAAACGGGTACTGTACTGGATGCAGACGGTAGACCTGCGCAAGGTGCGAGAGCATTGCCCGATCATGAAATCAAAGCGGGAACACCGATACCTGCGGTAGTCCCTATGCCTACGATGGCAATGGCACCACAACCTGGTGCGAAAGCAGAAATTGAATATGTTGCAGGCGCAGACGGCAAATCAACACCCACAGGTGAAGTTAAACTTCCTGAAGTCGTCCTAGGTAATCCTGGTTATCCATTTTTTGTGGCGGGTGTAACAGGCCATCGTCCGCCGCATCCACCTATGGACACGGTTAAAGATGGTGGTTTACCTCGTCATGTTGTCACTGGCGGTACTGCAACCAGCCATCAAGACCGCGAAAATTTTAATAAAATCATCGACACAATGGCAGCAAAAAAACTGCCTGAAAATGGCACACCTTGGGAAAGACAAGCCATGATATTTCATGGTGGCGACGGTACGACAGTAGGACCAAAACAATACGCCACACCTAAACCAAATGGTGTTAGTATCGGTTCATTCAAGGTCAATGGTTTACCTGCGGTTGCTGGCGCACCTTTCGCCGATCCCTGTGTTAATGATGCACAACAGGCGGTGACTGGTAAAGATCGTTATTATCATGCAGCGGCTATTCAGTTAGATGTCAAAATGAACAAGTTAGGCTGGCACTTTCCACAACAACGTATTCTGACGTTATTCAATGATGTCTCTGATACGCTGGCAGGTATAAAACCCCCAGAGCCGATGTTCTTTAGAGCCAACAGTGGTGATTGTATTACCTTTGAACACACTAATTTACTGCCTAATACCTACGAAAAAGATGATTTTCAAGTCACAACACCGACTGATATTATTGGTCAGCATATTCACTTGGTTAAATTCGATGTGATGTCTTCTGACGGTTCTGGCAACGGTTGGAACTATGAAGACGGTACGTTTAGCTCTCAAGAAGTACATGAACGTCTTGAAGCAATCAATACACCCGAAGGTGCATGGCAAGAGCCATACGCAGTTAACCAAAGTCAAGTTCAAAAACCGAAAGTTTGCACGCTAGCTAATTTTAAAGAAGGTGGCGGCGATTGTGTTCAAACCACCGTGCAACGTTGGTACGCTGATGATGTTACCAATAACATAGGCGAAGATAGAACACTACGCACGGTCTTCTCCCATGATCATTTTGGCCCTTCGACACATCAACATCCAGGACTTTATGCGGGGCTGGTGATTGAACCCGCAGGTTCAAAATGGAAGCATAATGAATCAGGTGTCGCTCTAGGTGCTAGAAGCGATGGTGGACCAACAACGTGGCAAGCGATTATTGAACCACCCAGTGGTCAAAAACCCTATCGTGAATTTTTACTGGAAATGGGGGATTTCTCACTTGCTTACCGAGCAGATAAGACACCTGTTAATCCGCCTGGAAGAGAAGAAGATGGTTTACATAATTTGGTCTCTTTAGCTGCAACTTGTCCTGGAGGTGCGCCTAGACCTTGCCCAGAAGCGATTTCTGCGGATGATCCAGGTACAATGACCGTTAACTATAGAAATGAACCGATTGCAACGCGTATCAACAATGGTGCAAATAAGCAAACGGCTGGTTTAGCGGGTGATCTTTCTTTCGCTTTTGAATCACGCACCGATCGCGCTATTACTAAACTGAATAGTCAGCCTACATTTGACTCAACGACTAAAACCCCTCCACCATTGACCAAGGATGTCACGGGCGGTGACCCATTCACGCCATTATTGAAAACCTACGCGGGTGATAAAGTTCAAATCAGAATTTTACAAGGTGCGCATGAAGAAGGTCATAACTTTAGTGCGCATAATATGAAATGGCTGTTTGAACCTTCACTGAAAGATTCAGGCTATAAAGGCTCTCAAATGGTTGGTATTTCTGAACATTTCGAGTTTGAAGTTGAAGCGGTAGATAAAGTTAAAGCCAATGTCCCATGGTCGGATACCGCCTACTTTCCAGGTTCGGCAACAGACGATATTTGGAATGGTCTGTGGGGCATTATGAGAACCTATAATGGTAAAGGGGCTTTTGATGCTCAATATCCCGCGCCGACGTTGGCTAAATTGTCGAGCAATCCAAAGGGAGGCGTATTGCCTGTTATGACCTGTGCCAAAAAAGCGGATGGAACGCTAGTCGATCCAGCGTGCGTATCTTATGATGGACTTTGTCCAAGTAATGCGCCTGCCGTCAACTTTAAGGTTCATGCGTTCTTGGCAAAAGATCTGCTCGGCGGGCCTCTGGTTTATAATAAAGCGGCGGGGCTGTCAGACTCAGGGGCTATTATGTATGTTCGTGATGGAGACTTCGCTACCACCACAACGACAACGACGGCTAAAGTTAATGGTGTTAAGACTACGACTAAAACCACTGTCACTCGCTTAAAAACGGGGGTGCCTATTGAGCCGCTAATGCTTCGCGCTAGAGCAGGCGACTGTATTACAATGGTGTTGGTCAACCATCTTCCAGCAGACCTAAGCAGCACTCAAGCGGATGGTTATAGTACGCTACCGATGATAGTCGAAGGCTTTAACAATAACGACATATTGCCTTCCAGTTATGTAGGGCTAACACCACAGTTGCTGGAGTTTGATTCTTTGACCAGTAGCGGTTTGAATATCGGACATAATCCCAAATTGTGGATAGCAGGAAAGCCTGCTACCGCAGCACCTGGTCAAACCGTTAACTATAAATGGTATGCAGGTAGAGAAATAGTCAAAAACGGTAAACGCTTTGCTGAGCCAGTGGAATACGGTGCTGTCAATTTGATGCCATCGGATCGTATCAAACAAACCAGCAAAGGAGCTATCGCCGCGCTGGTTATTGAGCCATTGGGTTCAACGTGGGTCGAAGATATGAATTCACGCGCTTCGGCAACGGTGACACAGGCTAACGGTGCGGGTTATTTCAGAGAGCATGTGCTGATTTTTCAAGATGATTTGAATTTACAGCAAAATGGCGTGGCAGTACCCAACACCGCCGAGTCAGAAGACCCCGAAGATTCTGGACAAAAAGGCTTTAACTACCGAACCGAACCTTTGTGGGCAAGAATGGGATACGCAGCTAATACCCCGCTATCCTTAACACATAACGAAAACTTCAGTGCCGTGTTGAAAGGCGATCCAGAAACACCCATTTTCAAATCTAAAGCGGGCGATCCTGTGAGATTGCGTGTGCTACATCCAGGTGGTCATGCACGCAACCATGTGTTTCAGGTACATGGACATGGCTGGCAAGAAGCATCGTTTACCAATGGATCAACCGTCATGGGTAAAAATAACTGGTCTGAGTGGATGGGTTCTGAGGCTGGTATCGGTGCGGGCAGCCATCTTAATCTGTTGCTAACTAATGGTGCAGGCGGCTATTATGGTACTAAAGGTGATTACCTGTATCGAGATCAAGCATCGTTCCAATTTGATAATGGTTTATGGGGAATTTTCCGAGTCGAATAAAACGCCCCGTAAGTCGTAGTATGAGAGTGCAGCCTTTAGGCTGCACTCTTTTTTATGGCTACTCGAAACACAGATTAAACCGAGACACGATATGAAAAAAAAACTTTATTGGAGCTTAGCGTTATTGCTGATAGTTATCGCAAGCATTTTCTGGGTGTTCAAGGCTAAAGAGCTGGTACTGATTGACAAATCGACAGAAAATCAAACAAGCAACTTGATTATCAAGGAAGGTCTCAGTATTGCTATGGCTATCGACTCGATTTCCACCGATAAAAACCCAGCGCAAAATCTGCTCGAAGGGCAACCTGCTCACTTACAATTTACCATACAACAGGCAGCTAACAAGCAGCCTGTTAAAGGTCTGCATCCCTCTGTTTGGTTAGAACGAGAAAATCCAGAAGAAAAAGCCGTTTCTTGCAAAGATAGAATCAGCTCCTATCTACAAACTCAAATGACTTTTAAACCAGAGATTAGCTTGAATTCTTATTTTGTACTGGCAATGAATAATAATGCCAGTATTTCAGTCATCGATCCGATTAACGGCTTTGGCGGTAGTAAATTAATGGCGCGTATTAAGCTAAACAGTGCAGGCGAAGATTGGGCATTAAGCAAAGATCACAAAAAACTCTATGTCTCCACGCCACTCACCCATCAAGTTGCGGTGGTTGACACACAAACGTGGACAGTCATTAATGTCCTTCCCTTTGATGCCACGCCCACACGATTGGCACTACAGCCAGACGGTAAATATCTATGGGTCGGAGTGGAAACGCTTGATGAAAAATCCCCGATGGGTGTCAGTGTCATCGATACCGAAAAAATGGCAGTAACTCAATTGTTGGCAACGGGCGCAGGTCATCATGAGTTTGCTTTTAGCGATGATAGCCGCACCGCCTACGTCAGCAATAAAAACGATCAATCAATTGCCATTATCGACATTGAACAATTGTCCATTAAGCAAACGGTTAAAAGTCCTGCACCGCCCATCGCACTGGCTTTTTCAATATTAAGTAAATCCGTGTATGTAGCGGCTGAAAACGGTCATTTGCTGGTTATCAACAGCGCGGCAAATACAGAAATTGACACAGGGTCGCCACTAAAAACGTTACGTTTTACTGCGGATGGTCGTTGGGGGTTTGCACTCAGTCAAACCGCCAACAAAGTATTTATTATCGACGCATCACTGAATCGCTTAGCTCACACTGTTGATGTAGGTAATGCACCCGATCAAATTGCATTTACCGATCATTTTGCCTACATTCGCTCAACTGGCAGTGAAATAGTCCACATGATTCAACTCGATTCATTGGATAAAGAGGGAACTGTACCCGTCACTACTTTTCCAGCGGGATAAGCTGCCCCCGATCAAGTCAACGCACTACTGACCGATGCTATTGTGCCGACCCCCGAACGCAATGCGGTAGTGGTGGCTAATCCAGCCGATAAAACTGTTTATTACTACATGGAAGGTATGGCGGCACCGATGGGTAATTTTGAAAACCAAGGTTTAAAACCAATGGCAGTCATGATAGTCAATCGAAGTGTACAGGAAACCGCCGCTGGAATTTATACCAGCTCAACGCAACTACCCCCTGCTGGTAATTACAATGTATCGATACTACTGGACAATCCATCGGTTTATCATTGTTTTAGCACTCAAATCGCGCCTAATCCAGAGCTAGTGAAACAAAGTGGGCAAGCTGTCACTGTTGACTACTTGTTGACTAACAAAGAAGTACCCGTTGGAATATCAGTGCCGATTCAAATAAAATTGAATCATCCTGACCAAGAACGCATTAAAGACAGCGTTAAAGACCTGCAAGTGCTGATTTTTCGTATTCCTGGACAAGCGCAACAACGAATGATTGCCAAAGCACAGGGCAATAGCATTTATCAAGTGGAGATTACGCCAGAAGAAACAGGCGTTTATCAAGTTTTCGTTCAATCGCCCACGCTAAACTTTACTTTTCATGATCAACCTATCCTGACTTTTCGTGCTGTTAAGGGTGCAGGGCAATGAACGGGATCAAATCAAAAATAATTATCGCCTTGTTAGCGGTGGCTGGAGTCGTGATTGCTGTGTTGTCAGATTTCCCGCAAAATTCATCTGAGCTTGAATCGCCGCAGATGGCACGTCCCGTATCATCGACTACTGTCAAACTGTTGAATACTGAACTATTGGATCAAAATGGCACGCAGGTCAAATTTATCAGCGATATAGTGGGTGACAGAATTATCGCCATTAACTTTATTTATACCGACTGCCATACAGCTTGCCCCGTGGTTTCAGCGATTTTTGCAAAACTACAAAATCAACTGGGTGAAAAGCTAAAACAAGATGTGCGCATGGTGTCGTTAAGTATCAATCCGACAACAGATACACCTGAAAGCTTAAAAATTTATGCAACACATTTTAATGCTAAGCCTGAATGGGTCTGGTTGACGGGTGAAAAAAAGCCAGTTGATGATTTATTAAAGGGGCTAGGTGTTTATAGTGCGGATTACAGCAACCATACGCCCGTCATTTTGGTTGGCGATTCAATCAGTGGCGTATGGACGCGCTTTGACGGTTTCACTCGTCCAGAAACCCTAGCTGCAAAAATCAATGAATTATTACTTGCCCGCCGTGAAAAATCCTAACAGTAAGATGCTGCTGATCGGCTTGATGCTGATAGCAAACAATCTATCAGCCGCGCCATTAACTGAGTCGGAAACACGCGGCAAGCAACTTTATATGACGGGCGCAAGTCCTTCTGGCAACGTTATTACCGCCCATATAGGCTTGGAATCGACCGAACTACCTAGCACTCAAGTTCCTTGTGTTTCCTGTCATGGTGAAGATGGACAAGGGCGACCCGAAGGCAATATCGTACCAACCAACATCACCTTTGAATATCTTGCGCTGTCTTATGGTCATCAGCATGACAATGGCAGAAAACATCCCGCGTTTACGCCCGATACGTTTGTTAGAGCAATCACCAGCGGCATTGATTCAGCGAGTAATCGCCTAGATGTTGCCATGCCCCGATATACACTGCCTGATAGTGACAGTGCCGATCTAATCGCCTACTTAAAACGTTTATCCAGTGATGCGGATGCGGGTTTGACTGACACCACGATTCGTCTTGCTACATTACTACCAATGCAAGGTTCATTAGCCGATATGGGATTGGCTATGAAAAACATATTATTAGCTTATTTTAATGAAATTAACTCACAGGGCGGTATTTATAATCGTAAAATACAATTAGACGTTATCGAATACACAAGCGATAGCGAGTCAACGCTAAAAAATGTTCGCCGTTTGCTGGAAACAGAATCCGTTTTTGCCATGATAGCCCCGTTCTCTAGTAACATAGAGCAAGACATTTTGTTACTGGCTGAACGATTAGGCGTTCCTCAGATTGCTCCTTATACGCTGTTTCCTGAAGATAAATCAAGTCGTAGCCAATTCACTTTTTATCTGTTGCCAGGACTTAACAATGAATCCCGCGCTATGGTTGATTATGCAGCGAATGAATTGCACTTGAAAAACAGTCAGTCTCTGGTCATTAGTCCTGAAAACAGTTATATTCGCAAGGTAGCTAAAACCATCAAAAAACAAAGTCAAATGCGTGGCTTAGGCGCGGTTACTCATTTCGTTTATTCACCCACCACATTTCAGCCTCAGACAGTTAGTGCCAAATTAACTAAGCAAATGCCCGATGTTATTTATTTTTTTGGCACGAGTGATGAATTGAGTGTTTTATTGAAAAGTATCGAAACATTGAAGACAAAACCTTATGTGTTTATCTCCAGTTCTTTGACTAATGCCAAGGGTGTTAATGAACAGTTTCACGATAAAATTTTTCTGTCTTCCCCAGCAGCATCTCAGAATCAAAGCAACGCAGAAGATTTTTTTCGGCTAATAAAACAAAATAATCTCAGCACACACCATTTAACAGCACAAGCAGTTACTTATAGCGCGGCTAAATTATTAGTGGAAGGATTACAAAAGACGGGACGAGAATTAAGCAGAAAGAAACTTGTTCAGAGCATAGAGCATATTTATCAATTCGATACTGGATTATTGCCAGCATTATCTTATGGTGCAAATCGACATATCGGGTCAGTTGATGTTTCTATTGTTCCAGCACTACAGTCAAACTAATACAAGAGGAGTCAAAAAACATTTTTTTGATTCCTTAACATCGTTCGTTTAAGGATACTTATGGTAAACATGAGCTAAAATATAATTGACCTTCAACATTTATTTCCAAAGGACGTTATGAACAAACGATTATTATGTACTATGTTGCTGTGTCTGCCTGTGGTAACACACGCCACGGCAAGCAAAGTTTCTGAGCGAATTTTAAAAAATGGCTTAAAAGTGTTGGTTAAAGAAGATCATCGCTCGCCTGTGGTGGTGTCTCAAGTATGGTACAAAGTGGGTTCTAGTTATGAGCCTAACGGTATCACAGGGATTTCACACATGCTGGAACACATGATGTTTAAAGGTACGGACAAGCATCCAGCGGGGGAATTTTCTAAAATTATTGCTGAAAATGGTGGCGATGAAAATGCTTTTACCGCACAGGACTATACTGCTTATTTTCAAACTATGGCAGCATCCAAGTTAGAAGTTAGTTTTGAATTGGAAGCTGATAGGATGCGACACCTGCATCTTCTGCCCGAAGAATTAAAAAAAGAACTGGAAGTGGTGACGGAAGAACGTCGTATGCGTACTGATGATAATCCACAAGCCAAACTAGGCGAATATTTTTCAGCAGTTGCTTATACCAATAGCCCTTATAAAAATCCTATTATTGGTTGGCCATCGGATATTGCCAATTATCAAGTAGAAGATTTGCAAGCGTGGTATTCACGTTGGTACGCGCCAAATAATGCCATCTTGGTGGTGGTAGGTGATGTGCAAACTCAAGCAGTGTTTGATTTAGCGGAAAAACAGTTTGCTGAGCTAAAAACTAGCGAGATTAAACCCTTAAAACCGCAGTCTGAAATTGAACAATTAGGCGTACGGAGACTGACTGTAAAAGCACCTGCTAAATTGCCCGTGCTAGTGCTAGGCTATAAAGTACCCAGTTTAAAAACGACCACTGATGAAAGTGAAGCTTACGCGCTGGAAGTATTAGCGGGTGTGTTAGATGGGGGTAATAGTGCGCGATTATCAGCTAATTTAGTACGCGGCAAGCAACTAGCAGTCTCTGCCAGTGCCAGTTATAGCTTAACATCCAGATTGGACAGTTTATTTGAATTGGAAGCGACACCTGTCGAAGGTAAAACGTTACCCGATTTAGAAAAAGCCTTAAAAGCCGAAGTGAACGTGTTACAGCAAACCTTAATCAGTACAGAAGAGCTACAGCGTATTAAGGCGCAAGTATTAGCCAGTGCAGTGTATGAAAAAGACTCCAATTTTTATCAAGCCATGCAGTTAGGTGCGTTGGAATCAGTAGGCTTACCGTGGCAAAAAGCCGATGAATATGTCGATAAAATCAATCAAGTCACTGCCGAACAAGTAAAAAATGTGGCAAAAAAATATTTGCTCGAAGACCATTTAACCGTTGGCTATCTTGAACCACAAGCGATTCAACAATCAACCACTAACCTTGAACCGCAAGCGACTCAACAATCAACCACCAACGCCAAGGGAGTAAAATAATGACTATTCGTTTAGTAGGTTTACTATTATTACTGTGTAGTTCTATCAGTTTTGCGGCGGCAAAAATTGACAACTGGCAAACACCACAAGGCAGTCGGGTGTTTTATGTGCGTACCGAAGGTTTGCCGATGGCAGATATTGCAATAATTTTTGATGCGGGCAGTGCTAGAGATGGGCAACAATTTGGTGTTGCGGCTCTTACGGCAGGAGTGCTTGATACAGGCGCAAGTAAATGGAGTGCCGATGATATTGCACAGCGATTTGAAAGCGTTGGCGCATTATTTGGTATTTCTACCTCTGCGGATATGGCAACTCTGACATTACGCACACTGGCCGATAAAGTCTTATTTGATAAGTCACTAGAAACGGTACAGACCATTTTGACGCAGCCACGTTTTAATGAAGCCGATTTTAAACGGGAAAAAAATAGAACGTTAGCAGGTTTAAAACAGCAACAAGAATTGCCCGCTGCTGTCGCTGGTATTGCTTTTAGTAAAGCGTTATATGGTACACACCCTTACGCTCATCAAGATGCAGGCGACATTAAAACCGTTACTGCACTTAAAGTTGCTGACTTACGCAATTTTTATAAAAACTATTATGTAGCGGCAAATGCCACTGTGGTCATTGTCGGTGATTTATCTAAAGAGCAAGCCGAGCAAACCGCAATCACCTTATTAAAAGACTTACCTACGGGGAAAAAACCAGAAGCCATAGCCGATGTTGCAGCACTGACAAAATCTAGCCAACAACACATTGAATTTCCATCGTCACAAACTCATGTTTTAGTTGGCTTGACGGGTACTTATCGCAAAGACCCTGATTATTTTAATCTCTATGTTGGCAATCATATTCTTGGTGGTAGCGGTTTAGTGTCTAAATTGTTTGATGAAGTGCGAGAAAAACGCGGCTTGGCATACAGTGCCAGCAGTGGATTTGCACCGATGTTAAAACAAGGACCTTTTACGGTGTCACTACAAACGCGCAACGACCAAACCCAACAAGCTTTAGAAGTGCTAAACAAAACCCTGAGTGATTATGTCAATCAAGGACCTAGTGAAGCTGAGTTAAGCGCAGCTAAGAAAAATATTATCGGTGGTTTTGCCACTCGTTTTGATACCAATAAAAAACTAGCAAACTATGTTGGCATGATCGCTTTTTATGAGATGCCACTGGATTATTTAGATACTTTTCAGCAAAAAGTTGAAGAACTTACGGTTGCTTCCATTACCGATGCCTTTAAACGCCGCGTTAATCTAAATCTATTACAAACGGTTACCGTCGGTAAAACGGCAGAAAAAAGTGCAAAATAAACTCAGCATCATTGGCGGCAACTGGCGTAGTCGCAAGATTAGCTTTGAAGACGCGGATGGTTTAAGACCAACACCTGCTAGAGTACGCGAGACTTTATTTAACTGGTTGCAATATGACATACTTGGTAGCCGCTGTCTGGATTTATACGCAGGCAGTGGCGCGTTAAGTTTTGAAGCCGTCTCGCGTGGGGCAAAATCGGTAGTTCAAGTCGAAAACAATCCTATTGCCTGTCGAAGTCTAAAAACCAACGCACTTAGTTTGGGTGCGGAGCAGCTAAAAATCGTCCAATCGGATGTGTTTCGGTATTTAGCGGGGAATGCACAAGCCTTTGACATCGTGTTTATTGACCCGCCGTTTAGCTTAAACTTAGCGGCGCAAACCTGCCAATGGTTGGAAGATAAAGGCTGGTTAGCCCCTTATGCGAAAATTTATGTTGAAACTGAAAGGACGAATGTTGATACACAAGGTGTTTTTCAACTTCAAGAGATACCCGAAAACTGGCGATTGTTAAAACAAAAAACTGCGGGTGAAGTGATGTATCACTTATTTGAGCGTGTTGCTAGAGCTAACACACAATAAATGACTTTAATAATTATCAGATAATCAATTAGTTACAAATTGGTCTATGTCAAGATTCGTAGTTTTTTGCCAAAAATAGCAAAAATGACATTTGTAACACATTGATTATTAATGATTAAAATTTAAGCGCGATTGCCCTACACAATAAAATGATAGTGTTCGTAGTGAGTCTTTCGATACCTCAACAGAGCCTTGTCTAACTACAGTGATTTGACTAACTATAATAAAATGATGCCGTTCGTGGTGAGCTTGTCGAACCACATTTACACTTCGACAAGCTCAGCGCGAACGGTTTTTTTAATCACAAATACTGCCTTAGCTATATAAAACAACAGCTGGGCGCGAATGAATTTGCGCCCAGCTCTAACAATGATTTATTTCTGCACCCAATTACCCGCTGATTGATACCACCAACCCGCTTGTGCATTACCTATCCAACGTTTAGCAAAGGTTGCTTTTATATCCGCTACCCAATCAGGATGACCATTGGCATTAGCAATGGCTTGATACAAGGCATTACGATCAGCATTTTCTGCACCGACTAATGAATTAACGGCGTTTCTTTCTTGTAACGGCACGGTGGTCGCCTCTCGAATCGCTAATAAGCCATCTGCTTGAATACCAATATAACCTGCCGTATAAAACCCGCTTAAATTGGAAAAACGACTTTCCATTTTAGTCCGCAGTTGGCGAATTTCATTGCTGTCTATCGTTAAATCCGCTTCGGCTGCTTGTGCCGCTGGAATAATCAGATTGATCGACTTATCTAACCACTGCATAGCGGTTTTTTGCCAGTTATTTAATTCAGCTTTGGGTTTAGGCACGGGAGTGACTGATTGAATATCTTTAATAATGGTATCCGCCGCTTTTTCAGCTGCCGCCGCAGGAAAATAAATATTGATAGTGACACACGCCGTTAATAATAACGCGCTGAATATGGATAGCTTTTTCATGAGAATCTCTAGTTAAGTGTGGCAATAAATTTGTGTGTATTCAGGAGTGCAAGCTTTGCTTGCAAGTCAGGCAAAGCCTGACTTCCAACACTATAACGACTTGTTACTAAAACTTATTGAACAATGACGTTATCTGATGTTGAAAGTCGCGCCAAGCGATTCATTAATACTGCCCAGTCTACACGCGTATTGTAACCAATAACATCAATACGCGGCACACCGCCACCCAGCACAATGGTATAACCAGCATCACTAGCCGTTACCCCTGACAATTGGCACACACCCTCATGCAAATAACAGCCTACACCTATTTTGTCATAGCCAAAGGTATCAAACAGTTTTAAAAAACTGCGCGACACCAAATCACTCGCGCCACTGCCGCCGATTTGCGCAATATTATTAACTGCCTTCTGACTAATACGGTGCGGTGTATCATCATTATCAGGCGACCCTAGCCACGCTAAAAAGCCAATCGGCTGCCCATTTTCAATCTGTAGTTGTTTAACAAAACCTGATAACTTGCCCGTGATATTACCAAATTTATATTTGCTGGTTAGTTGCTCTAAATCTAATCGCTCAATCTCTATATCACTGTAAAATGTGGGCAGCACAGCAAATAAATTAGCGACGGCTAATTTAGCAATTTTCACCATGCCCCCGAATACTTTAATCAGCAACTCACCCTCAAGTGTCAGCTTTTTATTTGCGTAATTCACTTGCGAAATATGTCCGCTCAATGTGCCAGTGAGTGGTTGCCATTTTAACGCCTGCGATAATTGTTGCAGAGAAACTTGATTCATATCGCCTTGAAAAGTCACTTTATTGTCGTCAAGCTTGAATTGTTTAATGTGAATATTGCCGCCCAAAAAAGGCAGATGCGCTACTGTCAATAATTCAATATTCGCTGCATTGCTTAAAAAGGTAAGCTGAGTCGCCCCAATCGGCAGTCCGTAAAGTTGTAATTGTTGCCAAGAAAAACTGGACGGCTGTTTAATGGTTTTATTCGCCGACCAATAAATATCGCCCAAACCCTGTTTAAGCGTGAGCCTCGCCGCACTGTCAGTGATTGCCAATTGATTAAAATGCGCGGCTAACGCCGTTAATGACAGCCCTGACAGGGTAAACTCAGCGTTTAAATGCCCCGTAAAATCAAGGCTATCCAAAAAAGTTTCCGTAAAAAACGGCTTCAAATAAACGCTGGCTAAGGATTGTAAATCATGACTGCGCAAGGTGAATTGTGCCTGCTCTAAACTCAGCTCTTTTTTATAATTTAACCGCGCTGTGCCGTTGACCGTGCCTGTGGGCAAATGTTGAAAATTAAGCGTTTCTATGGCGATGTCACGGGTCGCGGTATTTAAAAGCCCTTGCGTAGACAAACTAATCGCCTGCCCATCGGCTTTTAAAAATAATGGTTCAGCATACAACGCCCCCGTGTTCAATTGTGAATAGCTTTGCCATTGCCAGATGCCACCCCTGTTTTGTGCGTTTAACTGCGTAGTTAAACTCAGGTTTTCAGTCGCAAAATGCCCTGTGTCCGTCTGCCCCGTCAACTGCTTTATATCGGTGGTTAACTGCGCGGTTTTAATTCCCGTACCATTCCCTGAAACCTGTAAATCAACATCGACATTCCCAGCACTAATTTTGAATAGTTGATAGGAAAATAAAGCCAATAATTCCTTACCATCCGCCGCCTTCATCTTCACATTAAGCGACCAATTATCGCCCTGTGCTTCGCCATCAAGACGCACAACACCGCCCAAGAAATGCAAATCAGTTAAGCTAAACGTGCTGTGCTGTTGTTGTATTACAAACGAAAACTGCGCGGTACGCGTCTGCCACTGTGGTGAATGCAAACTTGCCTGCCCGTGCTGACAACGCACATCACCCGTCTGTAAGGTAAACGTTGTACAGCGAATATCCAACACACTAAGCTCAGTTTGTGGCACGGGTAACTGCAATTTATCAATCGTCAACACCCATTGCTGCGGCGTTTTATTGAGTTCAGACAAGGCAACAGACACGCCCTGCAAGTGCCACGCCTTAGCCGTGATACTGCCTACACTAAGCGACAGCGCATCAACCGCCTGCACACGCGGACAAACCAAAACACCCAACACAATTAACGCAGCTTTCGCAAACCCAGTTCGTTTAGTAATGAAAAGCTCCTCAAGCTCATAAAGCGACTGCTTACCATGCTACACCGAGTTTGTTGGTTCACGGATAAAAAATTAGCGCGTGGGCAATTTTGCGTTATGGCAGAAAGCTACTACGCACTGCGTAATATAGCTAACGCACAATAAAATGATAACGTTCGTGGTGAGCTTGTCGAACCACATTCACACTTCGACAGACTCAGTGCGAACGGTTTTGTAATCATTTTATTAGCAGTTAGCTCTATCTGAAAATCTTGTTCATCCACAATGCGTCTTGCCCCATCACTGAACAAATATACCGACACACACAATATCCAACCTATTCGCATCCTAACAACACGTTGTCGCCGTTGCACAAGGATTGTTTCTCATATCGTTGTTCTGCTGTAATCGGCAAGTCGTTAATACTGGCAAATCGCTGTTGCATCAGACCAAACTCGTTAAACTCCCAATTTTCATTGCCGTAACTACGAAACCATTGATTGCTTGCATCATGCCATTCGTAGGCAAAACGCACAGCGATGCGATTGCCAGACGTTGCCCAGTTAAACGGTAGTCCAGTTCTTTTGCCCATTTTCGTTGTAAAAAGGCGTGTACTTCAGCGCGTCCTATGGGAAATTCGGCGCGGTTACGCCAACGGGTGTCTTCGGTATAAACTTGTATAACGCGATTAGGATCGCGGCTATTCCACGCATCGTCTGCCATACGAACTTTTTGTGTAGCAGTTTTTAGTGTGAAAGGCGGTTTGGTTTCCATAGTGATACTCCAAAATAGGGCTGTTCATCAGCCTAATAGAATGGCTTATTTTAGGCAACTTTATGTGATTTCCATGTAAAATAGCAAACAGCTAATTAATCCACTTCTGCGAGAATTATCATGTACGAACATTTAGAAACGGCTGCATCTCCCGAAAACTTAAAACGTATTGTTATAGACCCTGTTTCACGAGTTGAAGGACACGGAAAAGTGACTTTACTTTTGGATGAAGATAACCATGTTCAACAAGCACGGCTACATATCGTTGAATTCCGTGGTTTTGAACGTTTTATTCAAGGTCGCCCGTATTGGGAACTCCCTGTTTTAGTACAACGCTTATGCGGTATCTGCCCTGTCAGTCATCATCTTGCTGCCGCTAAAGCTATCGATCAATTAGTCGGTATCGACCCTGAAAACCTACCGCCCACTGCTGATAAATGTCGGCGTTTATTACATTTTGGACAAGTTTTACAATCTCACGCACTGCATTTTTTTCATCTAGCCAGTCCTGATTTATTGTTTGGTTTTGATAGTGATATTTCAAAGCGCAATATCGTGGCAGTATTACAAGAGCATACGGACATCGGTTTGCAAGGCGTAAAACTGCGTAAGTTTGGGCAAGAAGTTATCCGTATGGTATCTGGCAAACGTATTCATGGCAGTAGCGCAGTTGCAGGCGGAGTAAATAAATCCCTGAACAAAGAAGAACGCGATTATTTGCTGGCAGATGTCGATCTTATGATTGAATGGGCTGAATTTTCAGTGGCATTAATTGAAAAAGTCCATTTTTCAAATAAAGCCTTTCATGATGAATTTGCCACCATTAAATCCAGCTACATGGGCATGGTGACTAAAGACGGTGCATTAGAACTGTATCATGGCGGCTTACGCGCTAAAAATATCGATGGCAACACCATTTTTGATCAAGTCGATTATTGTGAATACAACGACTACATTCATGAGGAAGTGCGTTCGTGGTCGTACATGAAATTCCCGTATTTTATCGCCCAAGGTAAACAAGACGGCTGGTATCGCGTTGGTCCCTTAGCACGAATGAACGTTTGTGATTATATACGCACACCGAAAGCCGAAGCCGCCCGCAAAGTGTTCATGAACATCAGTGAAGATGCCATGATCCACAGCACCCTCGGTTATCACTGGGCGCGATTAATTGAAATCTTATATTGTGCAGAAGCTATTAAAGAACTGTTACACGATGCCGATATTATGGGTGATGACTTAGTCGCTACGGGCACAAAACGCTTTGAGGGTATCGGTGTCATTGAAGCTCCACGCGGTACGCTGTTCCATCATTATCAAATTGATGAAAACGACATAGTCACCAAAGCTAATTTAATTGTCTCCACCACCAGCAACAATCAAGCCATGAATGAATCAGTGCGCCAAGTTGCCGCGACTTATTTAGACGGTTTAGAAATTACTGAACCACTGTTAAATCATTTAGAAGTCGCGATTCGTGCTTATGATCCCTGTTTATCCTGTGCCACTCATGCCTTAGGTAAAATGCCGCTGGAAGTGGAATTAGTGAATGCTGAGGGGCAAATTGTTAAACAGGTGTTTAAGAATAGTTTGGGTGAGGTGGAATAAATTAGCGTCCATTAAAGGCACTACTCTCATTTGTGATGTGGTTACACTAAACAGGACACTTTACCTATAAAATAAATGAAAAGACCTGAGAGAGCTTGGAGTCCAATAGCTGAAGCTATTGGACTCCTCTGTCTAAGTGCTTAATAAACCCGTTCTTTCGGTGGAATCATCTCCACGTCATCGGTCAGTGTGTATAAATGCACAGGACGATAAGCGATTTTGACTTGCTCATCAATCAGCCACGTCAGCGTATGTTTCATCCAGTTAGCATCATCACGGTTGGGATAATCTTCTCTGGCGTGTCCGCCTCGGCTTTCATGGCGATTACCAGCGGCGTTAATAGCGACCTTGGCTTGTGCCAGTAAATTATCCAATTCTAAGGTTTCAACTAAATCAGTATTCCAGATTAGCGACTTATCTTTAACGCCCACTTCGGCAAATGTTTTGCTTATGTCCGCCATTGCCGCGATACCTTCATCCAGTGTGATTTGGGTTCTAAACACCGCTGCTTTGCTTTGCATGGTTTTTTGCATCGCTAAACGAATCTCCGCCACATTGCGGACACCGTTGGCATTGCGAATGCCGTCAAAACGCGCCAGTGCTGCATCGCAAGCAGTGGCGGCGAGTGGTTTATGTGGAGTTCCTAGTTGAATTAGTTCGGCGCAACGAATAGCGGCAGAGCGTCCAAAGACCACCAAATCCAGCAATGAGTTTGATCCTAAACGATTTGCACCGTGTACCGAGACACACGCCGCTTCACCAATTGCCATTAAACCTATCACCACTTTATCGGGATTATCTCCCTCTAAGGTAACGACTTCGGCTTTGTAGTTAGTGGGTATGCCGCCCATGTTGTAATGCACAGTCGGCAAGACAGGAATCGGTTCTTTAGTGACATCAACACCCGCAAAAATTCGTGAAGTTTCAGCAATTCCAGGTAAACGCTCATGTATCAACGCGGGGTCTAAGTGTTCTAAATGCAGATAGATGTGATCTTTATTTTTCCCTACGCCGCGTCCTTCATGAATTTCGATGGTCATTGCGCGACTAACCACATCACGCGAAGCTAAATCTTTGGCAGACGGTGCGTAGCGTTCCATAAAGCGTTCGCCTTCGGAGTTGGTTAAATAACCACCCTCCCCTCTTACGCCTTCGGTAATTAAACAGCCAGAACCATAAATGCCTGTGGGATGAAATTGAATAAATTCCATGTCTTGTAACGGTAAACCAGCGCGTAATACCATCGCATTGCCATCACCCGTAACGGTATGTGCAGAGGTGCAGGAAAAGAATGTGCGTCCATAACCGCCTGTGGCTAATACGGTGACGTGTGCTTTAAATAAATGCAATGAACCATCATCTAAACACCACGCTAATACGCCCCGACATTCGCCGTCCTGCATGATTAAATCCAGCACAATGTATTCAACAAAAAATTCAGCGTTATTTTTGATCGCTTGTTGATACAGAGTATGCAAAATAGCATGACCTGTTTTATCAGCAGCGGCGCAAGTGCGTTGTGCTGTGCCTTTGCCATAATGGGTGGTCATACCCCCAAAAGCCCGTTGATAAATTTTGCCGTCTTCAGTACGCGAAAACGGTACACCGTAATGCTCTAATTCAATGACTGCGTTCATGGCTTCGCGACACATATATTCAATCGCGTCTTGATCGCCTAACCAATCCGAACCTTTGACTGTGTCATAAAAATGAAATCGCCAATCGTCTTCACCCATATTACCGAGCGCGGCACTAATACCACCTTGTGCAGCAACCGTGTGACTGCGAGTGGGGAAAACTTTAGAGATACAGGCGGTTTTTAAGCCTTTTTCTGCCATGCCTAAGGTAGCGCGTAAACCCGCACCACCTGCACCGACAACAATCACATCGTATTCGTGTTCTATAATTTTATAACTCATGCTTAGCCTACTGAAATAACGCGCAACACGGCAAGCACACCCGCCAATGCTAACAAAAAGAAAATTATATTTACCGTCCAAATGGCTGTTATTTTCATGCCTTCGACCGCAACATAATCTTCAATAACGATTTGTAAACCTAAAGCAGCATGGTAAAAAACCGCCAATAGCCAAGCGATAATCAGCGTACTGTGTAATGGCGCGGCTAACCACGCCAGCGTTTCTGCGAAAGGTGCGCCAATACTTAAATTGAGCAAGCGAATAGCAGCGAATGACAAAGGAATTAAGGCAACAGCAGTGACGCGCTGCATCCACCAATGGTGGCTACCCGCTTGCGCTGAGCCTAAGCCACGAGCGCGGCTTAATGGTGTTCTATAGGGCATAAAATCCTCACACAAGAGCAATAAAAGTTAAGACGACTGAAGCAGCCAATTCAATCAAGGCATAGCGTTCTAGCGTTTCTGGCTCAAAGCTACGTCCTGTATCCCAGATTAAATGTCGCACACCGTGACATAAATGAAAAAACAGCGCGTAAATAAACCCCCAATAGGCCAGTTTTATCAACCAAACATTAAGCAATTGTTGCATAGAAGTATAATCAGCCGCGCCGCCTGCAATTTCCAACAAAATATAAATAACGGCAACTAAGCCAACGGATAAAAACACACCCGTCATGCGATGAGTAATAGAAATAATGCCAGTCAGTGGCAATCGGTAAGCTTGTAAATGCGGGGAAATTGGTCTGTTACTGTGAGTAGGCATAATATTATCCAGTGGTTGATTTTTATAGTGAGGTTTTTTGAGTAAGTCTAAACTATAACGACTTAAAATTATCAGTTATTTAACTGATGTTACGCATGAAAAAGCAATAGTCCACGAAAGGCACGAAAAAAATCAAAGTTAATGTGTCCTGTCCACGCGTTAAGTAATAAAGCATAAGTTTTTATCCCCTAGAGGTCAGGCTTTACCTGACTTTGCGGGCCATAACTTGTAAGACACATTATTATTTTTTAGTCTTTTTCGTGCTTTTCGTGTCTTTCGTGGACAAAAATGTTTTTGTGCGTAACATTAGTTATTTAAGTCTGCGATAGTCAAGGTAAAATCAAGCAATTTTTATACCATAGCTTTGTGTAATAACTCAACAAAGGCCTCTGCTGTAATTGCTGGACTGTAGAAAAAACCTTGGTAACTATCACAACCGTGTCTTTGTAAAAATGCCAGTTGTTCCGCTGTTTCCACGCCTTTTGCTAATACTTTAAAGCCTAAATTATGCCCCATATTAATTATGGTGCTGGCAATAATCATATCATTGGGTAACAAGGGAATATCTTTGATAAAGCTTTTATCGATTTTTATAATGCTCAGTGGAAAGTGTTTAAGTGCCGAGAATGATGAATAGCCTGTACCAAAATCATCAATGGCTAACTGAATACCTTGGTTGTTTAGAGCAGTGAGAATAGCCAGTGCTTGATCTTGATTTGCCATTAAACCCGCTTCGCTTATTTCCAATTCCAGTTGCTTCGCAGGGAAATTAGTTTCTGCCAATACCGTAGCGATTTCACCGCTAATACCTCGATGACGAAATTGTTGCGGCGACAGATTAACCGTTAACGTCAGCGGGGGCAACCCTGCCTTCAGCCATAGACTTCCTTGCTTGCAGGTTTCTGTTAATATCCACGCATCAATAATAGAAAATAAATCGGTGGTTTCGGCAATCGGCATAAAGTCATCGGGGAAAATCAGCCCTACAGTGGGGTCTTGCCAACGAACTAACGCTTCCGCGCCGATGATGTGGTTGCTGGTAATATCGATTTGTGGCTGATAGTACACACGGAATTCCTGATGTTCAATTGCCCGCCGTAGCCTTGCTTCCATAGCAATACGTTGTTGTGCAATCAGGGTTAATTGTTCAGAAAAATAAGCAAAGCAACCACGTCCTTGTTTTTTAGCCAGATACAACGCGGCATCAGCATTATCAATCAGTGTTTCAGGATTATCGCCATGTTGCGGATATAAGCTAATCCCAATACTCACACCAATTTGTACCGTGTCATTCTTAGTTACTATGAATGGGTGGGCTAAGGTTTCAATAATGTCTTTAGCGACGCGTTCAACATTTGCATGGAGGCTAATTTCATCCAACAATATTATAAATTCATCGCCTCCTAAACGCGCCACCATATCAGCATCACGCAAACGGGCTTTAATACGTTGCGCCACTTGTTTCAATAACTGATCCCCTGCGGCGTGTCCGAAGTTATCGTTGACGGGTTTAAATTTATCTAAATCCAGCATTAACACCGCCATCTGCTTATTATCTCTTCGCGCTAAACTGATGCTATATTTCATACGCTCGGACAAGGCGCGACGATTGGGCAGATTGGTCAATACATCATAGAAAGCAAGCTGTTTTATGTTTTCCTCGGCAGTCTTGCGTTCACTAATATCAGTCAGTGTTGCCACATAATGGGTCACTATTCCATTATGACTGGCTTTTACTGCGGTGATAGTCAGCCATTGTGGATAGATTTCACCGTTTTTACGCTGATTCCAAATTTCACCTTGCCACATACTGGTACTCTCAATGCTTTGCCATAACATTTTGTAAAACGCGTCATCGTGCCGTCCAGAATGTAACAAATGGGGGGGGTGTCCGATTGCTTCAACAGGCGAATAACCAGTAATTTCAGTAAACGCGTGATTAACTTTGACGATAATTTTCTCGGCATTGGTGATAAACATCCCTTCTTGGGATTCAAAAATAGTTGCTGCAATGCGTAATTCGGAGTCTGCCCGTTGGCGTTCTAATTCACCTGCGGCGCGTATCGCTACCAATTTGAGTAACATTTCTGCTAACTGCCTATTTTTTAAAGGCTTGCGACTAATGAGCGCGATTAATCCATTGGGTTGACCATTAAAATCCCATAATGTCGTGCCAATATAACTTTCTGCTCTCATTTCTTGCAGCACACTATCATTGGGAAATAAATGGCACACATTGTCAGCAAAGCAACAAATAATATTACCGACTACGTCACCACAAGGCGTGTCATACAGGCTATAAGAGACATTATCTTCAAAATGACCATCACTATAAATTGCCACAGTTTCTGCGACTAAGCCCTCTGGTTTCAATCTATCAATACAGACATAATCCATCTCTAATGTTTCGGCAAGATAACGCGCCAGAGCGGCAAAAAAATCCTCACCCGATTGCTGATAACCGCATTCAAACAGAAACAATTGCGCAGCGTCCAGTTGTTTGCGTTCGCTAATATCTTCGATGATACAGTGATGATGCGGGTAGTTTTGATTTTCAACCTGCATCGGTGCGACCGTTAAATTAACCCAGACAATACTGCCATCAGGACGAACCAAACGTTTTTCCATAGTAAAACCGTTGATTTTTCCTGCAAGCATTAATGCCATATTCGCCAAATCTTTCTGCTCATCCTCAGGATGGGTGATGCTAAGCCGATCGATAGAAATAACTTCTTCCACCGTTCTGCCAGCAATTTTTGCAAACATCAAATTTGCTTCCAGAATTCGCCCCGTTAATGAATCAACCAGTGCAATACCTAATGGAGCTTGATTAAAAATACTTTTGAAGCGTTCTTCACTGTCGCGTAGTGCCGACTCCATTCGTTTGCGTTCACTAATATCTCGCCAAGCCACATGAATAATAATCTCACCCTGTAGTGTGATTTTACTGAGAGTGACTTCAACAACAAGAGCAGAACCATCGGCGCGTAGATGACACCAGTCAAAACGATGATGCCCCACATTCAGCACCATGGCGATTATTTCAGCGGCTTTTTGTTCAGAATCGCACCCGTCTGCTTGGTAAGGCGGCGATAGCTCACTAGGGCTACGATTAATTAACTGCGCTTTGTTAGCATAGCCCAGTAGCTTTAAGGCAGCGGTATTGCAATTGATAAACACATTATTTTTAATCAGTAGTATGGCATCATTGGAATCTTCAAACAGACGTTGCAGCGTATTTTTGCTTTCGCGTAGCTCCTGTTCTATTAAATCGCGCTTATCAATATGTATAGCCAGTGCAATACCCACCAACGATAAACTAATGCTGTAAAAATAAAAATTAATCAGATGTGCTTTTTCCAAATCATCGGCGAAAAAGCCAACACCGTGTGTCGCTCCCAGCATGGCTTGCACGACTATCATCAATAAAATAACCAACGTACCGTGTCTGCCTAATTGAGTTGCTACTAAGGTGACAATGGCAAATAACCAGTAACCTTTAGCAGTCATACCTAAAATTTCAAGAAACCAACCGAGGAAAATAATTTGTCCGACTAACCACGTTCCCGCTACGATAAGAGCTATTTTTAGTCCATTTTTTGCGATTAGTAAGTGAGCTGGCATTTTTTGCCATACTAAAATTAACGGCGTAATTAAAACAACGCCCAAGACATCGTCAATTAGCCAGCGTAATAGTTCAGTAAAATAATGATCTGGCTTAATTATATTCGCCAGTTGCAAGGTGGTTGTTCCTATCAACGCACCGATACTGCACCCCAAAAGACCGCCAAAAACAATCAGGCGCAGATAGTCAGGCAAAGAACGGAGTGATAAATCAATGTTGTTTTTGTAAGTGACGAAAGTCGCGCCTAAAACCGCACTCAGCGTACAGCCCGTGGCAATGTTAATGGCTATCCAAAGGTCAATTCCACTCAACAGATTGGCAATCAGACTGCCGAAAAAAATACTTGGTGCGTAAACTCTACCGCCTAAAAGCAGTGCGGCTAAAGCGATACCTGTGGCGATAAAAAATAGGCTTGTACTTCCTTGAGGGGCTAAATAATCACCAACAAAGCGATACGCAAACACATAAAGTGCCGACACACTCAGTAATTTTAAAAATTTCAATCGCTGTGATTGGATTTCAAACGTTAATAGTGACATATTTTCCACCTACATTGTACAAAGTACATGATAGCGGGGAGCGCGGATTTAATCAAACGCAGGTCAAATAGGGTATGGGCTTTATTACCTTTGTCTAAGCTTGTATATTAATCACATTACTAATTTTTGCGTAGGAGCATAACATGAATAACTGTCGAGTTTGTGGTCATGAGCGTAGTACATCGGAGCTAAGATGCCTTGAATGCGGCGGTTTTTATCCAACGATTGCTGAATTGATTGCCGAAGAGGAGGCTTACGAAGCGGCACATTCTTTTCGCGGACATTATCAAAAAATTTTGGACGCACCCGATAGAAAGCAAGCTTTGTTGGCAGAATTAAAACAATTTGCAGCAGGATTATCTACACGCGCATGGTTTACACTGTTCGTGATTTTTGTATTTGTGTTTGCGTTGATTATTACGGTGTTGTAAGAAGTCGCGCTAAAAGAGTGTAATATGCCAGCACATGGTAAAACTGGTAATGTATTAACCTTTGGTGCTAGTTAGCTCCATAAAAATAAACAAAATAAATCAATGTGTTGTGATTAAAACATTTTTTGTTTACAGCTATTAGAAGGGAATAGGAGTCAAAAAGCTTCAGCTTTTTACAAATCAGCAATAGCTAAAGCTATTGGACTCCATAACCAGCTTAACCCATTACCGTAAAACTAAGGAAAATGATGAAAATTTTGCGTAACAGTCTCCATTTTTTGTGTGTTATTTTGATGATAACTATCGTGTTGTCAGTTGCTGCTTGTGCCACCAACACAAACCCTGAAAACGAAAAATTTGCGCAATGGGAGCAAGATGCACAAGCGGGAAAAGCGGATGCTCAATATAAACTGGGCGCAATTTATGCGTCAAAACAAGATTATGTCAACGCATTGGCGTGGTTACAAAAGTCAGCTAATCAAGGAAACGCCCCCGCGCAAAATGGCTTGAGCGTCATGTATTTAAAGGCTTTAGGGGTAGCGAAAGACGAAAGGAAAGCGTTGGATTTGCTACAAAAATCAGCGAATCAGGGCTATCCTAAGGCGCAATATAATTTAGGGATTTTGTATAAAAACGGGCGTGTTGTGGCAAAAAATGAGGCACAAGCCGCCGCGTGGTTGCAGCAAGCAGCGTTGCAAGGCGATGTTAAAGCACAAACTGATCTGGGCATTATGTATGAGTTGGGAATTGGTGTGCCGCTTAATACCAGCACGGCTATTGAATGGCTACAAAAAGCAGCTAGTCAAGGTGATGTCGAGGCAAAAAACAGGCTGGGAAGTATTTATGCAAAAAAGCTTAATAGCCAATAGCTCTGGGGTAACACGCTTTAACTGTTTTGTGTCTATTGGACACATGATAAGGTTAGAGCTAAAACAGTATTTGTGATTATAAAACCGTTCGCACTGAGCTTGTCGAAGTGTGAACGTGGTTCGACTGTTCGACAAGCTCACAGCTCACCACGAACGGTATCATTTAGCTCTATTCCTCTAAAGACCGCACGTCAGTAATCGAAATTAAATGCGCGGAATCTGCGCTAAGTTGCGTCCAATCATCAGGCAGTTCTAGTCTGGCTAACGCGCAAGTAGATAACAATGTATTTCTATCGGCGACAGCGGCTAAACCGACTAAGTGAATTAACAAATCTTCTAACTCTGGATTATGCCCGACTAATAAAACCCGCTGAGCGTCTGCGGGACATTCGGCTAACACAGTTTTTAAGCGTTCAAAACCTTGGGCATATAAACGGGCATCCTCGGTAATGGTTAAGTCGGTTTCGATTGCTTTAAGCACCTTGTTCGCTGTTGAAATCGCTCTTTTTGCAGGAGAACTGATGATTAAATCAGGTATTAATAACTGTTGTTTTAGCCATTCGCCTAACTTTAGAGCGTCTTGCTTGCCGCTTTTTTTTAAGGCACGATCAAAATCTTCACACTGCTCGCCGCGCTTGGCTTTTGCATGTCGAAGTAACCATAATTCTCTACTCATATTGCTACCTATAGGGTTTTACAACAATTTTCATTGTTATTTAATGTGAATACGGTATTGTTAAGTCAACCAATCCATTATCTTACCGCGCTATGACTATATCATTACAATTTAAATTTCCCGTTAACTTAACGGTGCGACAGTTTATCACTCAACTCAGTAAGTTAGTAGATAATCAGCTTATTTTCTCACACTATTATTTAAAAACTTATTACGATAGTTTTGACTGGCGGCTTTATTCTAATAAAATTATTGCTGAGTTTATTGATTCCACATTTATTTTAAAATCATTTGAAAATGGTTTGATTATTGACAGCACAGAATTAAATGAATTCCCTAAGTTTTACCAGCAATTTGAACAGGGTGAGGTTCGCAATCAACTTGAATCGATGTTGGAAATGCGGGCATTATTGCCAATTTGTACAGTGGCGGTTCAATATCAACAATTTAATATTATTAATGCCGATAAAAAAACCACGCTAAGGCTGATTATCGAAGAATATGTACACATTAGGCATCGGGTTTTATTGCAACCAATAAAAGGTTATGAGCAAGAGGCGGAGAATATAAGTAATCTGCTTATTTCACAATTAGGTTTAATAGCGACTAGAAAATCGGTATTACTTGAGGCGTTAAAACAAGAAAATAGAAGTATTTATTTAGTAAAAAAAGTTATTTGTTTAACGCCTGAAATGCCTGCTGATAGTGCTATTAAAATTATTTATAGCCAATTATTAATAACTATTAAAGACAATGAACAAGGAACTATTAATAATACTGACAGCGAGTTTTTACATGATTTTAGAGTAGCAGTGCGTAAAACTCGCTCGGCTCTCAGTCAATTGAAAAAAATATTACCCAATGATATTAATGCCCATTATGCTCAGTTTTTTTCTTGGTTGGGGAGTATTACCAGTGAAACACGCGACCTCGATGTTTATTTATTAAACTTTGAGCAATATAAAAATGATTTACCGCTGGCTATGCGTGAACATCTCAATCCATTTCAAGATTTTTTGTACCAAAAACAGCAACAAGCTCAACAAGCATTGGCAAATGAATTACGCTCCAATCATTATTTATCAAGCTTGTCTGCATGGGAACACTATCTTGAACAGCCAGCACCCATAGCATCAGAACTTAGCATCAAGGAATTAGCCGATAAAAGGCTACGGAAAAATTTTCAACGGGTATGGAAAGAAGGCAAGGATATTACCGATCAATCACCTGCGGAAGATTTACATGAGTTAAGAAAATCGTGTAAAAAACTGCGCTATTTAATGGATTTTTTTCAAAGTCTTTACCCGAAAAATAAAATAAAACAGTTGCTTAATGCCTTAAAAAACTTGCAAGAAGTATTGGGGGATTTTCAAGATTGTTCGGTTCAAGAAGAACATTTAAAACAATTCAGTGCCGAAATGCGGGCGATGGAAACACCTACCGATACCCTGTTAGCTATTGACAGCTTGATTGAAAACCTCGATAACCACAAAACCGATATTCGTAGTCATTTTGCGTTAAAGTTTGCCGAATTTACGCAGGAAGAAACCCTGAATACCTTTAAATTATTGTTTGGGTAGCTAGGCATGGAGTGCAGGCTTCGCCTGCACTCCATGACCCACAAATTATTGAGGATAACCCTGTTGTTGTGGATAGCCTTGTGGTTGTTGCTGAGGATAACCCTGTTGTTGTGGATAGCCTTGTGGTTGTTGCTGAGGATAACCCTGTTGTTGTGGATAGCCTTGTGGTTGCTGCTGAGGATAACTCTGTTGTTGTGGATAGCTTTGTGGTTGCTGCTGAGGATAACTCTGTTGTTGTGGGTAACTTTGTGGTTGTTGCTGAGGATAACTCTGTTGTTGCTGTTGAGGTGCTGCGCCTTGTTGCGCTCCTGCATTCTTATTCGCCACAATCGCCAATTCTACACGACGATTTTGCGCCCGATTCATATCACTGGTATTCGGCACTTTAGGCTGACTTTCGCCCATGCCTTGTTTGTGAAGACGCGATGGATTAACACCTTGTTGCGCTAAATAATTGGCTACGCTAGTAGCACGATTTTGTGACAAAATTTGATTATTACTGTCTGAACCGACATCATCAGTGTGTCCAGTGACCATAATCGTTGAGTCTGGATATTGATTTAATATCGTCTTAACGGTGTTCAATGCGGTTTGCGCTTGGGGTGTTAAAGTGGATTTACCCGTTGCAAAGGTAATGCTGTCAGGCATTGTTAGGTTAATGGTATTTTCAGCCGTTCTTTGTACTTGTACGCCTGTGCCTTGCAAGGATTGTTGCATTTCTTTTTCTTGGCTATCCATATAATACCCAATACCCGCGCCCACTGCCGCGCCTGCTAACGCGCCAAAACCCGCATTTTTAAGATCGTTACCACCAAATAATGTACCCGCACCCGCACCAACAGCCGCGCCACCCAAGCCACCAATGGCGGCTTTACTGATGCTAGATTGTCCCGTGTTAGGATCAGTAACACAGGCAGTTAACAGAATTGAACTTATAGTCAACATTAATAATTTTTTTTTCATAAATAGACAGCCTCTGGCTAGTTTTAAAAGGCTTCATAATGAAGCCTACATGATGCCTTTGAAATTCAAAGACGAAATTTAGTTAGACGGTCGGTATCTTAGCATTATTTACTGTTTCGTCTTTCAAACAACGCGACCGTCAATAAGTAAAGCGACATTAACGCGCTCGACAATAACCACGATTGCCAATCAACATAAGTGAGCAAAGGTTGTTTTGCAAAATACAAACCTAATCCTAAAACAATATACGCTAACAGCCGCTTAATGTCGTAGGCGACAGGATAATAATACCGTCCTAATGAATAGGAGATGAACGCCATACTGGCATAACACGCCAATGTTGCCCACGCAGAACCCACATAACCAAACTCAGGAATCCACCACACATTCAATGCTATCGTTAATACTGCCCCCGCTAACGATACGGTCGCCCCCAGCAATGTTCTATCTGTCAGCTTGTACCAAATCGATAAATTGACATAAATGCCTAAACATAAATTTGCCATCAATAAAATCGGTACAACTTCAAGCCCTACACGAAATTCTGCACCGACAAAATATTGGAAAAAATCCAAAAATAAAGTCACCAACAAAAAAATCGCCATGCAAAAAATGACAAAAAAGTTAAGCACGTCCGCGTAAACTTTCCGCGCATCGCTTTTATCTGCGTAGGCAAAGAAAAACGGTTCAGCGGCATAACGAAACGCCTGAATAAATAATGACATGAGTATCGATAATTTATAACACGCGCCATAAATTCCCAGCATTTTTAGATTAGTATTTAGATCATAAGGCAATAAATATTTTAATAAGGCACGATCTAGCATTTCATTAATAATACCTGCAAAACCAATCACGACTATCGGTAATGAATAACGCAGTAGGCGAATAAATAATTGCTTATCAAAGCCCCATGCTAAGCCTTTTAACTCAGGCATTAGTAATAAAAACTTACAGCAACTGGCAATTAAGTTAGCAATAAAAATATAAGCAATCCCTAGCGTTGGATCATAAATAACTGTTACCCAAGACTGCGGGTTTTCTGTGTATACCTTAGGGCAGTAAACAATAAAAAATAAACTAAATCCCACGGTGGTGAGAATCTCTAAAATCTTAATCCCCGCAAACCGCCATGCTTTGTTTTCTGCACGCAGCTTAGCGAATGGAATCGCCGCAATAGCATCTAGGGTTAAAATCAGAGTAAAACATAATACATATTCTGAATGATCCGCATAATTCAATGCCGCTGATAACCAGTTATTACTCGCTAAAATGAGTAAGAAAAAACCAATATTAATTAATAATACGAAAATTAACGCAGTTGAATAAGTCGTATCTCTGCCCTGCCCTGTTTTATCACGAAAGCGAAAATAACCCGTTTCAAAACCCAATAATAAAAACACCGACAAAAAACCAGCGTAAGCGTAAAACTCAGACACCACGCCATATTCAGCGGCGGTAAAATAATAGGTATATAGTGGAACTAATAGATAATTAAGGAATCGTCCAAAAATACTGCTAAGACCATAAATCGCAGTTTGCGAGGCTAATTTTTTTATAATGCTCATGAATACTTTGGAGTTAAGTGCGAGAGGGCTTTAATCTACACGCTGTTGAGGTATAGGCATTTTCAAGTCCAGATAAAATCTTTTAGCTGTTCTATTGTTATTAGCCTAAAGGGTTTCTTTATATCACGGCGATCAGCGATGCGCTGACCGTCTGGAAACCTATCTTTGGTATGTATAATGCCTCTGCCATTATTAACAGAGCGTTCAATATATTCATTAACAGCGATGATGCGACCGTTTAATTGTTTCCTATGGCGTTTTTTAATAATTCTTTTGGCAGCCTCGTCTGGCTGAATAGACAAAATGGCATGAAACTCCAATGTATCAGAGTCCTTATTCTTTTGTGCTAACACTGAAATACGTTCGATTGTTCCCGATTTACTAAATATGCCGCCTTTTAGAGCGGGCTCTACAAACTGTAAAATTTGTCTATAGGTCGTACTTTGAGGTATATATTTCAAAATTACTTTCGTATAAAGGCTAGTAACGGAATGTGGGGCAATAGGCAAAGGCTGAGCTTCATTATCCTCTTTCCATAATACCCAATAAATTTCACATTGCTCTTGCTTGCCCTTTAAATCGGCACGTTTAAACTGCCGAGTTTGATTTTGCAAGGTCACGGGGAGTTCAGCATAGACAGCGGCAGTTGTCATGATTTGGTCAGCTTTGGCAATCCCTGCAACTCGCGCTGCCACATTGACAGTGTCACCAAAAACATCGTTAGCTTCACAAATAACCACGCCATAATGAAAGCCTATGCGAATAGACAACGGTTGTTTTGAATCTGCCGCGCTGTTTTTTACTGCATATTGCATGGCGCAGGCTGCGTTTAGCGCGAGTTTGGCATTAGGGAAAGTACACATAATTTCATCACCGATGGTTTTAATCAGTGTACCTTTATGAGGTGAAATCTGACTAACCATAGTCTTGATGCAGTTTGCGGTAAAATGACGCGCCAAATCATCACCGATGTCATCGTAAAGTGACGTGCTACCACAAATATCTGCAAACAGTACCGCAAGTTTTCTTGTGGTTTGTTCTGGGGTGAAAAAATATTCCGTATCACGGTCGCTAAAATGAGTATTGACTGTAGGGGTAAGGTTTAGATCAACTTTGAGATTAAGAGCAAACATCCAGCTATTAACTGTCCAGATAGCAGAAGATTTATCAATGCGAAAATTTTCATACAATTGTAAGCTTAAGGTGGCGGCTAATACTTTGAGTGGAACTGAATTATTTTTTAGCAGCTTATCAGCAATACCTTCTGTCGCTGATAAAACCCATAAAAAAATTTCTGCGTTGAATTGACCTTTTGCGTAGCCCTTAAGAATAGCCTGAAGTCGCAAAGGTTCATAAATAATGGCAATCCCATGCTCATGAAGCGCGTTCCGTAATAAATATTGTGCTTTGTTATCCATAGTGTGTGCCATGACTATATCATCAAAAAAACTTGTAAGACGGAATAATCAGCTTATGGATTAGCAACAATGGACAAGAATACTTTCACAGTCTCTAACGCGACCTGCTACTTACGCCAAAATTCAGGAATAAATAAAATCACAATCGAGAAAATTTGTACCCGACCTAGTAACATGGCAAATGCGCAGACGCAGGTTTGAAAGTCAGTCAAACTAGCATAATTAGTGGCGGGCCCTACTTGATTAAGACCCGGTCCTGCGTTATTAAAACAAGCAATGATCGCACTAAACGCGCTGATAAAATCCATGCCGCTGAATAGCAAGGTAAACACTAAAATCACAATACACATAAAGTAAAGGAAAATAAACCCCATCACTGAGGTAACAATGTCATTTTTAACCACGGTGTCGCCAATTTTTAACGGGCGCACCGCAAAGGGATGAATGAATTTAAACATTTCCAAACGGGCTTGTTTCATTAAAATAATGGTTCTAATCATACGAATACCGCCACCCGTAGACCCCGATGAGGCGGATAAACAACTTAAAAACAACATCCACATCGGGACAAAAATCGGCCAAGTATTAAAATCTTGACTGGCAAAGCCGCAATCGGTGGCAATGGTGATTAAATTAAAAGAGGCATGGCGTAAGGCGGTTAAAAAATCAGGATATGTTCCCGCGTGTTGCAACACCATAGCGGCAACTACGCAACTACTAATGACTAATAACAAAAAACTTTTCGCTTCGACATCATCCAAGTAAGGGTTCAATGAACGTTTGCGCAAGGCGACAAAGTGGGTTGCAAAATTAATGGCGGCAAGTAATTGAAAAATACTCAGCACCACTTCTATCGACACCGAATTAAAAAAACCCACACTGTTGTCATGGGTCGAAAAGCCCCCTAAACTCATAGCGGAAAAGGCATGACAGATAGCATCAAACCAATCCATTCCCGCAAAGCGTAACGCAATAATGCACGCTACTGAAAAACCTGCATAAACCATCCACAAGGCTTTGGCGGTTTGAGCAATACGCGGTGGTAAATCGGATTCTTTTACCGAACCAGGGGTTTCTGCTTTGTACAACTGCATACCGCCGATGCCTAAAATTGGCAAAATCGCTACCGCAAAAATAATAATCCCCATACCCGCTATCCAATTTAATTCATGTCGCCATAAATTAATCGACATCGGTAACGCATCGATGCCACTCAAAATAGTCGCTCCCGTGGTGGTCAGTCCTGAGGTAGTCTCAAAATAGGCATCGACAAAGCTCAATTCGGGAAAATTCAATAATAGCGGCAGGGTACAGAACACAGGGCTTAATGACCACGTCATAGCGACCAATAAAAATCCTGCTTGTCGCGAGACTTTTTTGGGTATGCGTAGCGTAGGCAAAAACATCAATAACCCAAATAGAAAGGTGATCAATGTGCCGTCAAAAAAAGCGGTGCTAGCACCATCATCAGCAATCAGAGAAGTCAGTAAGCAAGTCGTCATCAGACCGCTAAAGCCCATAGTTACTAGGCCGAAAATATGGATGATAGTCAGGATAACATTCATAGGATTTGCTACAAGGTTAAAAGATCAAGATTCGAGAAACAGTACACTACTCTAAACCTTGTGATTTGAATCTGTTTTTACAGAATGGGTTGAAAGGTTGCTTCTATGTTAGCCACCAGTTTTTTGTCAATAGCAAACATAATAACATGATCGTTTTCTTCAAAAACGGTGTCGTGATGAATGGATACCACTTGCTGATTACGAATCAACGCGCCTAATACGATACCTGCTGGAAAATTGACTTTGCTGACAGGCACACCAACGACTGAATTACTCCCGTTACCGCGATGGGCAATGGCTTCAATGGCTTCGGCTGTACCACCGCATAGCGAAGTAACTTGTGCCACGTCACCACGGCGAACGTGCTTGAGAATACTACCTAAAGTTTCTTGATTCGGTAACACGGCAACATCAATACCTGTTCCAGCCAGTAGCTTAGTGTATGAAATATGATTGAGCAGACAAATAGTTTTACGCGCCCCTAGGCTTTTTGCTAACGCGGCGGAGATAATATTGACACCATCGTTTTCAGTAATGGCACAAAATAAATCGGTACTTTCAATGGATTCATCAATCAATAACGATTCATCGGCACAATCACCTAACAACACCACGGTATTATTCAAATCATTGGCAATTTTTTGAGCGCGGTTAGGATTTTTTTCAATAATTTTGACGTGGTGATCGTTTTCTAAGGCTAACGCTAAACGTTTACCAACGTGTCCACCGCCTGCAATAATGATGCGCTTTAACGGCTCTTCTAGCTTATTCAATTCTTTAAGTACACGACGAACTTCTTTACGCGGTGCAACAAAAAACACCTCATCGTCTGTTTCGATAATCGATTCACCGTTGATTGGTAACGGCTTACCTTGTCGAAAAATAGCAACAATACGAATTTTACCTGTGGTAAAACGCTCTTTCAGGGAATTAATTTGTTTACCTGTTAAAACGCCATCTTCGGTCACGCGCACTGAAAACAAACGCACTAAACCATCAGCAAAATCGGAAATATGCAACACACCTGGAAAATCAATTAAATTGCGTATCGACTCCATGACAATTTGTTCAGGGCTAATCACATGATCGACAGGAATACCCAATGGGCTGAATAAATTAGGGTTTTTCATGTAATCAATTGCGCGTACTCGTGCGATAGTCTTTGGACGACTATACAGAGCGTTAATAATCACACACGCCAACATATTGGTTTCATCACTGTCAGTGACGGCAATCACTATATCAGCATGACTAACCCCTGCTTGCTCTAATATGCTCGGATGCGCAGCATTGCCCGCAACCGTGGCAATATCAAAACGCTCTTTTAAAGCATCCAGCAGTAAGGGATTAAAATCAATCACTACAATATCGTTTTCTTCACTTGCCAATGCACCAGCAACTGATGAACCCGTAACACCCGCCCCAAGAATAACTATCTTCATTAAGTCATACCGTTAGAAAAGTATTGTATCTTTAATACGAAACCGCGCATTTTACGCGAATAATGCGGTTAATAACCAGAATAACCTTATCCAGTCCAAACAGAAGTGCGCTGTAAATAGCTTTCTGACTGCATTTCGATGAGCCTAGACACTGTACGTTTGAATTCAAACACGCCATCGCCTTCCGTGTAGAGCGCGTGAGCTGGGACTTCTGCGGTGCAAATCAATTGCACTTTATGCTCGTAGAGTGCGTCAATCAGTGTCACAAATCGTTTGGCTTCATTACGCTTATCTGCGGTTAATTTTGGAATGTCGGTCACTATCAGCGTACTAAATTGATTAGCGAGTGTTAAATAATCAGCCGAACCTAAGGGCTGTACGCACAGTTCAGCAAAAGACAACAGCGCGATATTTTTATAGACTGCCGACAAAAATACTTGCCTGCCCAATAGCTGTAAAACCCCTGATTTCTTAGCGGCACAGTGTGTTAAACCGTTATAAGTTTGCTGCACAAAGTCATTCGCCTTGGCATCGAGTGGAAAATAGTAGGTGTTGTTTAATGCAGGTGAGTAACTAAGTCGATAATCGATTTTTACAGCCAATTCGATAATGCTGGCTTCGCTTTGCAATAGCTGGGTAAATGCTAAGGACTGCTCTTTTTGCAAGCCACCTTGATATAAGTTATTAGGGTGGCGATTAGAGGTAATCACCATCACCACACCCAGCTCAAATAAACGACTAAACAGCCGCTGTAAAATCATAGCATCGGCTATATCAGTGACATGAAACTCGTCAAAACAAAGTAGCAGGGTAGAGTCTTTGATTTTTTTCGCCAGTGCAGGAATCGCATCTGGCTGGTTTTGTTGTTGTGCGTGATGAATAAAGGCGTGGACTTCCAGCATAAAGGTATGAAAATAAACCCGCCTTTTTTGTTTTAACGGGCAAACTTCATAAAATAAATCCATTAACATGGATTTGCCGCGCCCGACATCACCAAAAATATACAAACTTTGACATTTTTGTTGCGTGGATAATCCTAGTTTACGCGCTAACGGTTTATGACTCTGGGTATCCGTTAGCAGTAGCTTATCCAATAAGGCTTGTAAATGGCGAATAGCGTTGAATTGTATTTCATCGTATTTAAGCGCGTGTTGCTCGACTTGCTGTAAATATCGCTGCTCCAGTGTCCTAGATACTTTAGGAGGTTGCGTGACAGTATTCGATAGTACAGGTTGAAAAAACTTTTTTAGCATGATGTAAGCGATAGCTGTGAAAACATTGATTTAGCAAACCACGTTGTAATATAAAGTTAGTTTAACCCCACTGAGTATTTTTGTCTGATAAAAAATTCAATCTGTGTTTTTATGATAAAATCTCATCCCTTTGCTCCACCTTTATTTTGACGTTATTTATGATTAAACAAAGAACTTTAAAAAATACCATCAGAGCCACAGGCGTAGGTCTACACACGGGCGAAAAAATCTATTTAACCTTGCGACCTTCCGAGCCCAATACGGGCATTCGCTTTCGCCGCGTAGATTTAGATGAACCCGTGACTATTCAAGCCACACCTAGCAATGTCGGTGAAACTGTTCTATCAACCACACTGGTAGCAGGTGATGTCAAAATTTCCACCATCGAACATTTATTATCCGCCTTTGCAGGTTTAGGTATCGATAACGCTATTATTGATGTCAGTGCCGCTGAAGTGCCAATTATGGATGGCAGTGCAGGGCCGTTTGTATTTTTGCTGCAATCAGCAGGTGTCGAAGAGCAGGATTGCCCTAAACAATATATTCGTATTAAACGCAGTCTTCGTGTCGAAGACGGCGATAAATGGGCTGAATTTAATCCATTTGAAGGCTTTAAAGTCACTTTTACCATTGATTTTGAACATCCTGCTTTTGAAGAACACGTTAAAACGGCAACGATGGATTTTTCTTCAACCACTTTTGTAAAAGAAGTCAGTCGAGCCAGAACGTTTGGTTTCATGAAAGACATTCAAATGCTCAGAGACAACAACCTCGCACTCGGTGGTAGTCTTGATAATGCGATTGTGGTGGATGACAATAAAATTCTTAATGAAGATGGACTGCGTTGTGCCGATGAATTTGTGAAACACAAAATTCTCGATGCGATTGGTGATTTATATCTATTAGGCTACAGCTTAATTGGCGAGTTTGTCGGCTATAAATCAGGGCATGGTTTAAATAATAAATTACTGCGTACTTTATTGGAGAATACAGACGCGTGGGAAATGGTCACGTTTGATAACGATGAAGAAGCACCGATTTCGTTTATGCGTTCTGCACAAACGCCTAGACCCCCTGAATAATTAATTCTTATTAGATAGCCGTGCGAGCGTCGCGCTTAACTTGAGTAGCGCGGCTTTTAACGGCTCATCGGCAATATTAAGACTATCTTTTTGTAACTCTGCTATTTTTTCTGAGCTAGGCAATCGTGCTTTGCATTCAGACTGGGTAACAAATCCCGCTTCCTGAGTCATCACCTTAATCTGCACTACATCGACTAATAGCTCATTGGCGGCAAGAATAACGCCATTATAAAAACGCAATTGTGATGCCCACGCTGCCGAATCAGTATACAGCAACAGCTTTTTATCTTTTATTAAACAACAGTGAACATGGTTCGCTAAATCGAATGGCAACAGCTTTTGAATAGCCTGTAACAGCCGTTTTTGTTGTCCAATTTGACCGTGAAAATACGCCATTGTTTGGTTTTGATAGGACAAGGGTGTTTTAGAAGTGATTTTTTTAGAAGTCATTAATCCACCTGTAGGGACAGTTTCCCCCGCATTTAAAAAGGGCAACCACAAGGGATTGCCCCTACTTAATTTAGCTTTGATAACTATCCATAAGATTAAAATTCAAATACCGATAAGACTCTTCAGCCGTTGCATTAATCTGTCCAGCATAACCCATATACTCCTCTACCGTAGGGATTTTACCCAAAATTGAACACACTGCCGCCAATTCTGCTGATGATAAATACACCTGCGCACCATCACCTAAACGATTGGGGAAGTTACGCGTAGAGGTTGAAACCACCGTGGCATTGGCAGCCACTCGTGCCTGATTACCCATACATAATGAACACCCTGGCATTTCTGTCCGCGCACCTGCTTGCTTAAAGGTATCGTAATAGCCTTCTTTGGTTAGCTGGCTTTCATCCATTTTAGTCGGTGGTGCAATCCATAATTTACTGGGTAATTCGCCTTTTTGTTGTTTCAGTAATTTACCAGCGGCGCGAAAATGCCCGATATTGGTCATACACGAACCCAAAAACACCTCGTCAATTTTTGTGCCTGCGACTTCCGATAACGGCTTAATATCATCGGGATCATTCGGACAAGCCAGTAGCGGCTCTTTAATGTCGCTCATATTGATTTCAATGACTTCAAAATATTCGGCATCCGCATCGGCCTCCAGCAACATAGGATTATCTAGCCAGTCTTGCATGGCTTTAATGCGGCGTTCAATGGTACGCACATCGCCATACCCTTGGGCTATCATCCACTGCAACAGCGTGATATTGGAATTCAAATACTCGCGTATCGGTGCTTCATTCAAACGCACGGTACAGCCACCCGCTGAGCGTTCTGCCGAGGCATCGGATAATTCAAACGCTTGTTCTACTTTTAAATCAGGCAAGCCTTCAATTTCTAAAATGCGACCAGAAAACACATTTTTCTTGCCTTTTTTATCCAGCGTCAATAAACCACGTTGTAAAGCAATGTATGGAATCGCATTGACTAAATCACGCAGGGTAATTCCCGCCTGCATCTCGCCCGTAAAGCGTACTAACACCGACTCAGGCATATCCAACGGCATCACACCTGTTGCCGCCGCAAACGCCACCAAACCCGACCCCGCTGGAAAGGAAATACCAATAGGAAAACGGGTATGTGAATCACCGCCTGTGCCGACGGTATCAGGCAATAGCATACGATTGAGCCATGAATGAATAATGCCATCGGCAGGACGCAACGCCACCCCGCCACGATTCATAATAAAATCGGGTAAGGTGTGGTGCATGGTGACATCAATCGGTTTTGGATACGCCGCCGTATGGCAAAACGACTGCATGACTAAATCTGCTGAAAAACCCAAACACGCTAAATCTTTTAATTCATCGCGGGTCATTGGGCCTGTGGTATCTTGCGAACCCACGGTAGTCATCTTCGGTTCGCAATAAGTATTCGGACGCACACCCGCAACACCACAGGCTTTACCGACCATTTTTTGCGCCAACGTGTAACCTTTACCACTATCTGCTTTATCTACTGAACGAACAAAAATTTCAGACGCACCCAAACCTAAAGTTTTACGCGCTCTATCGGTTAAACCACGTCCGATAATCAGCGGAATGCGTCCACCTGCTCGCACTTCATCCAATAACACATCGGTTTTTAATTCAAACTGGCAAATGACTTCCGCGCTGTCATGACGTTTCACCACGCCTTGATAGGGATAAATGTCGATAACATCACCCATAGCCATGTTGCTCACATCACACTCAAACGGCAACGCGCCCGAATCTTCCATCGTGTTAAAGAAAATTGGTGCGATTTTGCCACCGATACACACGCCACCTTCGCGCTTATTCGGAATAAACGGAATATCACGCCCTGTAAACCACAGCACCGAATTAGTCGCCGATTTGCGTGATGAACCTGTACCGACCACATCACCAATGTATGCGACAGGAAAGCCTTTTTCTTTTAACACTTCAATTTGCAATTCCGCATTGGTAATACCCTCACGCGGCATTTTTAACATGGCTTTAGCGTGCAGAGGAATATCAGGGCGTGACCACGCATCAGGTGCGGGTGATAAATCATCGGTATTGGTTTCGCCCGTGACTTTAAACACGGTCACCGTTAATTTTTCTGGCATCACAGCTTTGCTGGTAAACCATTCAGCATCTGCCCACGATTGCAATACTTGTTGAGCATACGCATTGCCTGCCTCGGCTTTTTCCTGCACATCATGAAACGCATCAAATACTAACAGCGTATGCGATAACGCCTTAACCGCAATCGGAGCAAGGTTTGCGTTATCCAGCAAATCAATCAGCGGGGCGATGTTATAACCGCCTAACATCGTGCCTAATAATTCCGTGGCACGTTCAGCGGTTAAAATCGGTGAAGATGTTTCGCCTTTAGCAATCGCCGCTAAAAAGCCCGCTTTAATATAAGCTGCTTCATCGACACCCGCTGGAATACGATTTTCCAGCAAGTCTAAAATGAATGCTTCTTCACCCGCAGGTGGTTGTTTAATGAGTTCAATCAATGCCGCTGTTTGTTCAGCATCCAAGGGTTTCGGCACTACGCCCTCAGCGGCGCGTTCAGCAACGTGTTTGCGGTAAGTTTCTAACATGGTAGTTTCCTAAAAGGTAGTTTAAAAATCAGTTTGTTAATTGTTTTATTATGCGTTTAATCTCGTTGGCGGTAATGTCGGATTGTTCTGATTTTGAGTAAATAGTCAATAACACAATATCAGTTTGAGTTTTCAAATAGTAAATAATTCGATAACCACCACTTTTACCTTTTTGTACATTACTGTTTTTTACTCTCACCTTATAAACAATATAAGCACCCTGTTGAATCCTATCGCCTAATAATTCACCTTGTTGTAAGACTTGAATAATAGGCTCTATATCCTCACGAATACGCACATACTTTTTTAGTAATTGCCGTAAGTTACGTTTGAATTCACCCGTATAAGTGATGGTAATACTCATGTTTCCATGTTATCCCATAAGGTTTCAATCGCCTGAGTTTCTCCTGATAATGCTTCTTGCAAACCTTGTTGAAAGCTTTGTTTTGCAGTATTTAATTGCACACTTTTTCTAAACGTGTGAATGATATTAAACAAAGCTGGCAAATATTCAGGCGGCATTTGTTTAACCTCTTGTTCTATTTTTTCTAAATATGCTGCGTTCATTTTTTGCCTAGTTTTGTATGTTTTTAATAAATTAAACTGTATTAATCCAATGTGATTTTACTTTTTTTGACCAGATAGTTACCAACAGATGCACAAATACCAACTATTAATTCAGCATCTTCAAATTCTGGATTTCGTCCCTCTTGAAGATGACGACCATGTTCTGATGCATAGCCCCATGCTTTTTCTATGGCAGTATCAAGTGGTCAGGGAATCATAGTTTTATTACGTTCCATGATTTTACCTAAAGTTAATGTACGCTCACCTGTAATTTCACGCGCCACACATTCTAATGAAGCCATTGCGTGTTGAATTGCGCCTGTCGTATCTGCTGAAGGACGACGAGATAAATCTATAATCGCTTCGTGAAGTTCTTTACTAGCTGTTGCATATTGCTCAGTTGATTCAAGTTGGTCATATGCAGATTTCATGATTTTTTCAAATGGTTCTGTTCCACGCATTTCAATCTGACCATTGACCAATTTCCAGCCAATTCCTTTTTCTAAAAAATATTCGTTAATTTCATTTTGAAAGACATCTACTTTTCTAATGTCGATTTCGTGCTGATATTTTTCTTTCTCATATAAAAAAGCATATACTTTCTCAATAAAATCATATACTTTATACCACATACATTTTCTTACTAACCATCTAACTTCATCATCTATGTTGGGATATTCTGACCAATTATTTGAATCAGAACTTTCTTTCAAAATTCGACAAATTATTGGTCTTAACGTAGAAGGTCTCATATCACAACCATATTCGTCTTCTGCTACATCAATAACAAAGTTTCTTAGTCCATCAGGCGCGTCTTCTCTAACAGTAATTTCGGCTTCTTCGGATACAGCATAACCATGCCGTTTAGAGAATGTTTCCATTTTTATCTCGTAAAAATATGATGTTGTTTAATGTTGATTGTATAAAGCATTATTCTATTACTGTATGGAGTTTATTAGTTTGATAATATCCTCAGCAATTACTTTTTTATTCATAATAAACGTATGCACAGCGGCAATCGTTTCGTAAGGAACAGCGGGTAATAAAGTTTCTTCAACGGCTAATACGCCATCATTGGCTTGTTCACCAAAAGGGGAATATCGCCCGCGTAATCCAGCATTACCCGCGTATATTTTTGTTGGCATATCGGGTAGGTGTAGTGAATCCATAAAAATTGGATTGGCTAATAACTGCCCCATTTCACCTGTGAGTAGTTTATAAAGCCGCAAGGGCGCGAGCTTTCGGGCGGCAAAACAGGCTTTGGTGGGTGGGGCTAGGAAAAAACACGCTACGGGTTTGTGTGTCAGTTTGGGTAATACGCCGCGTGTTAATACCGTGCCGAGTGAATGTCCGATGATGATGAATTCATCGTTGCGGGTATGTTGGTGAATATAGCTTTCCAGTCGATTAACACACGCGTCCCAGCGTTCAAAGGCGGCTGAATACGCGAAAAAATGTGGTCGAATACCTGCTGACCGCAGTCGCATCGCCAATATCAGCATGGAAGCGGGGGTGCGCCCCATGCCATGAATCAAAATAGCTTGCATCGCTGATTCCTCATTTGTTTGGCTTAATGTTAAGCCCTTCAACTTCTACAGACTCAGTACGAACTTAACTGTAGGCAGTGATACACAGCGTACTCTAATTTCCCTGTAAATCGGTCAATGCAGCTAACGCGCTTTTATAGTCTGGTTCATTCGATAATTCACTGACCAATTCGGTGTAAATAACTCTGTCTTTTTCATCAATCACTATCACAGCGCGGGCGGTGAGTCCTGCCAATATCGAATCGACTAACTTCACACCATAATCCTCGGCAAAACTAGAACGAAAAGTCGATAACGGTATGACGTGGTGCAAGCTTTCATTGCTACAAAAGCGGCATTGGGCAAATGGCAGGTCGGCGGAAATCACTAATACAACGGTGTTGTGTAAATGGGTGGCTTTTTCATTGAATTTAAGCGTTGAAGCCGCACAGGTTGGCGTGTCAACACTGGGGACAATGTTGAGGATTTTGCGTTTTCCGCTGTAAGTACCTAGCGTAACATCCTTTAATTTTCCATCAACTAGGGTGAAGTCGGGGGCTTTAGTTCCCACTAGAGGAAGTGCGCCATTGGTTTCTAGGGGTTTGCCTTGGAAAGTGATGATGGTCATAAATAACTCGCTGAATGATAATGTATTAACAAATTGTCCACGAAAAAATCGAATAGCTTTGGATAAGGAGTGTCTATTTGCTTATAGAATTTATCTGAACATTAAAAGCCGCTTCAATAGCATTTTTGATACCCAAATTTGCCGCTTGGAGAAAAAAAACCATACTGCCGATAAATAAGACGAAGAGAAAAGAAGCTACAAAACCTTGGGCAACACCAAACCAAAATTTTGGTTTAGCAGATTTGATTTCATCGCTTGCCTTTTTATCGTAATAGTCTTCCAATTCATTAGCTTTTGCGGCAAGCGATGTTTCTAAAAATTCTTTGGCAAGCTCTAAAGCCCTCAACCTATAGCTTTCTAATTGTGATTGGCTATTTGATATGTCATGAAAATTCTTTAACTCATCGTCAGTAGGTGCTTTTCCATACTTAACTTCAAAATTCCTAATGAACTCAATTTTTTGTCTCTTATAGAGTCCATAAGCAATTATACCAATAATGTCACGCTCGTCTTTGACAAGCGTTGTATAAATGAAGTTGTACTCTCCTTTTATGGTCATTATTTACACTCTATCGATTTTCTCAAATGCCAACCTAAAAGCTTGTTCAATTTCTATGTTTGATTTGTCAACAGTGGTCATTTCAGTAAATTTTCTACTTTTTAGACTATTGATATTCTTTTCCATAAGGAGGATTCCAGCTTTTTCTACAAAGTGTGTAGAAAAATGATTACCTTGCCTTTCAAATGATTTTGTTTCTTTCATTTTTAAACTCCAATTCTGCTTCAACGCTCATTATTTTTTAGCGGTTTTATTCCGCGCCTGCAAACGTTTTTTCTTGTCCATCTCTTTGCTCACTGGTTTGACTTTCAGCCCGTGAAACGGATTAACAGGCGATTTAAACTCTATGCGTATCGGTGTACCCGCTAGCCCTAATTTATCACGGTAATAGTTGACTAAATAACGTTTATAAGACAGCGGCAATACGTCAGTTTGGACACCGTGAATAATGATAATCGGTGGATTACGTCCACCTTGATGAGCATATTTAAGTTTAATGCGCCGCGTGTTTACTATGGGTGGTTGGTGGGCAGTGGTGGCTTCTTTTAGTATCCGCGTTAACACAGGCGTGGACATATCGATCATGGTGGACGCATACAGCTGATGCACCATATCAAATAATTTGCCTACGCCACTGCCATGCAGTGCGGAAATCGGGTGTTTTTCAGCAAAATCTAAAAACGCGAGTTTAAATTCCAGATGCCGTTCTATCGTGCCTTTTTGCGTTTGAGTCAAACCATCCCATTTATTCAAACCGATAATTAATGGTCTACCCGCTTCTAACACTAAGCCTAATAAATGCGCGTCTTGATCGGTAATACCTTCGGTAGCATCGATTAAATAAATCACCACATTGGCTTTTTCAATCGCTTGTAATGATTTAATAACGCTGAATTTTTCAATGGTTTCAGCGATTTTAGAACGGCGGCGCATTCCAGCGGTATCAATGAGGGTAAATTGTTTGCCGTTGCGTTCAAACGGAATGCAAATACTGTCGCGGGTTGTGCCAGGTTCATCAAATACGATGACACGTTCTTCGCCTAATAAGCGATTTACCAGTGTGGATTTGCCGACATTCGGACGACCAACGACGGCAATGGCAATGCCTTTTTTCGCGTCTTCTTCCGCTTCTTCTTTGCTTTCAGGCGGTAATAACTCGTAGGCGTATTCAAGTAATTCAGATATGCCTCTGCCATGTGACGCAGCAATGCGCACAGGTTCACCGAGGGCTAAGGCGTAAAAATCAGCTGCGGCAATGGTGCTATCAATGCCATCCACTTTATTAGTGACTAGAACAATGGGCTTGTTAAGCTTTCTTAAAGAGTCTGCAATAACTCTATCTGACGCGCTTAAACCTTCACGCGCATCCACCATGAAAAATACTAAATCAGCTTCTTCCAAAGCGATTTGTACTTGTTTTCGAGAGATGCTATCAATACCTTGTGCATTATCGGCGATACCGCCTGTGTCAACGACTAAGCAGGAACGATTGCCATGTTTAATGCGTCCATATTGACGGTCACGGGTAAGACCTGCAAAATCAGCAACCAGAGCTTCGCGGCTTTTGGTTAAGTAATTGAATAAAGTGGATTTTCCCACATTGGGTCGCCCGACTAGGGCTATTACAGGTAACATATTAATTCACTGTTAATGCGGCGAGTGTGCCGTCTTTTGCATAAACATAAACAATACCATCAACAACGATGGGTTTAGTATCGATGCCGCTATCGCTGATTTGCACACGTCCCAATTGTCTGCCATCACGCGTACTAAGCCAATGTACATAGCCATTATAATCAGCCACTACCACATAATCTTGATACAACACGGGGGCAGTCAAACTGCGATAACTGAGTTCTTTTTGTTTCCACAGTCCCGCACCACCTCGTTGTTCTATTTGTAAAACCTGTCCAGATGAATCAGACAAATACAAATGACGATTGTCGTAACTTAAACCTGTATGCGAGGAAATTTTGTCGTTGCGCCATAACACTTCGCCATCGCTTACAGAAATAGCACTGACTCCACCGTTATAAGCAGCGACATAAATGGTGTCACCTGTTTCTATGGGATCAACATCCAAATCGACTAAGCGTTCAATTTCAGAACGCCCTTTAGGCATAGCGATGGTGGCTTCCCAGATATATTTACCGTTGTTTAGATGCAAAGCAACTAATTTACCATTGTCATAACCAACAATTACCTTGTCACCAACAATCAGCGGAGCTCCTGTGCCGCGTATGCTTAAGGCAGGCACACTGTGTTCATAACTCCATAATCGTCTACCTGTTCTCTCATCAAGAGCAACAATTTCGCCCGCTGTGGTGCGCACAATGACAATTCCTTTGGCTATCACAGGCATAGCGAGTATTTCACTCGAAACCGTATTTTCCCAAAGCTGTTCGCCATTTTCACTATTGAGGGCAACGACTTTAGCTTTACTAGACCCCAAAATAATTCGACCCGCAGCTAAACTAGGCCCTGCTGAGAAAGGTATTTCGGTTTCCACTTCCCAAAGCAAGTTGCCAGTTTTTGCATCCCTTGCTTCTACCACACCTTTTCTATCAGCGGCAATAATTTTCCCTGTACCAATTGCTGGTATTAATTTTAGCGTCTGCCCATCAGCACCGACACCGACACTTTCTTTCCAAAATACTTTAACATCCAGCTCTGGAGTATATTCGACCAATGGCGTAGGTGGTTCGGCATTATCTTGACCACCACTAAAATAGTCGAAAATACCAGACATGGATTCTTTGACTGTAGCACAGCCTACCAACGCTAAACAAAGCAGTAGTAACAGGGTAATTTTACGCATTATTTTTTACTTTCCACCCGCTCAGGCGCGGTCAAATCATCAATTTTTAATTGCAATAGCGGTGATTTAGAACCATTGCGCAACGCGGTTTGGTAAGAAGTACGCGCTTGATCTAAACGGTTTAGGGCAACGTATAAATCACCCACTAATTCATCGTAGTTACTGGAATAACTGGCTGAACTCGCGGGGTCAATTTTGTTAATCAACTCTAAGCCTTGCTCATATTCCTTGTGTGCCAGCATTAAGCGAACTAATCTGATTTTAGCGATATTACTCAATTCTTTATTTGAGCTTTCACCAATTTTTGTCAGTATTTGTTTCGCGCTTGCAGTGTCATTTTGCTGAACTTTTAACTGTGCTTGATATAAGCCGCTGTAAAGGGCGTAATCTGTTTTAGGGTAATCAGTTTGAAGCTGTATAGCTAATTTTTCTATGTTGTCTTTGGCATTGCTATCAACAGCTTTTAGAAGCTCTGCATAAATTGTCGAGGCTTTCTCTGCTTGGCTATGCTTGTAATCTTGCCAATACTGCACACCTAAAATTGCAATAATACCGACGATTATGCCAATGATGGTAGATTGTCCATTTTCTTTCCACCATCTTTGTGCCGATTCAAGGCGTTCTTCTTCTGTTGTGTCTAAAATTTCCACTGCTATTCTCTATGGTTATCAATTTAAAAACGTGATTTGTAAAAATTCAATCGCTGCTGTCTGTGATAATACTTGCTGTTCTTGTTGGTCACGCAAGGATTTAATACTGACTTCACCGCGACTGGCTTCATCATCACCTAAAATTAGCGCGTAGCTTGCACCACTTTTATCGGCTTTTTTGAATTGGCTTTTGAAACTACCGCCAACACAATCCACTTGTAATTTTAAGCCTGCGATTTGATTTCTGATGGCTTCAGCAAGATAAAATCCTTGTTGTGTGGCTTGCTCGCCGACACGAATCAAATACACATCAACAACTGGCTCTACAGGCAACTCTAACGTTTCCATTAACGCCAATAAGCGTTCCATGCCCATTGCAAAACCGACAGCATGATTGGGTTTACCGCCTAGTTGTTCGATTAGACCATCATAGCGTCCACCTGCACACACTGTGCCTTGTGAACCTAGCTCAGTAGTTACCCATTCAAATACGGTTTTACTGTAATAATCTAAGCCGCGCACTAAGCGAGTATTAATTTCATAGCCTATACCGACATTATCTAACAAAGTGGTAATCGCTTTAAAATGCGTCAGACTTTCTTCACCTAAGGTCGCCATTAACTCAGGCGCGTTAGCCACCACGTCTTTCATCGCTGGATTTTTAGTATCCAAAATGCGTAGCGGGTTGGTATTAAGTCGCCGTAAGCTGTCTTCATCAAGCTGATCTAAGTGTTGCTGAAAATAGCTCACTAAACTGTCACGATACACCAGACGCTCAGCAATCGATCCCAATGAATTCAATTGTAAACGCACTTTGTCACGAATGCCTAAGCGTTTCCACAGCCTATCCATCAGTAAAATAAGTTCAGCATCAATATCAGGCGCAGACATACCATAGGTTTCAACGCCTAATTGTATAAATTGCCGATAACGTCCTTTTTGTGGACGCTCATGGCGATACATAGCTCCGTAATACCATAAACGATGCACTTGATTATGTAACAAGCCATGTTCTAAACAGGCGCGTAAACAGCCCGCCGTACCTTCGGGACGCAAGGTTAAAGAATCACCATTACGGTCATCAAAGGTGTACATTTCTTTTTCAACTATATCGGTGACTTCACCGATAGAGCGTTTGAATAACTCGGTTTTTTCCACAATGGGCAGACGTATTTCTGAATAGCCGTAACCACTCAATACCTCGCGGATGATTTTTTCTGCGTATTGCCAAAGTGGGGTTTGATCGGGTAGCACATCGTGCATTCCGCGTATTGCTTGTATATTGTTTGCCATAATGTGTGACGACTTTATTGTGGTCGTTGCGTCGATTTAATTTGTTTTGCTTCGTTTGAATAAGGAAAATTTTCTAATAATAGATTGGTGTATTCCTTCACTAGCATATCATTTTTTAACGCAGTTTCTGTTTGGATTGCTAACCATAATGATTCGGGTGTGTGTGTGGCAACCGATAAATAGCGTTGTAAATACTCTTGTGCTGCTTTGAAGTCGCTATTTTGATAACTTAATTTTTGCATTTCCTGTAATACAGGCGCGTAATTTGGATTAACTTGTAAGGCTTTTTCAAAATAACTTTGAGCGTTTTTCTTGTCACCCATCGCTATTTGGCAGCGTCCTGCATTAGTAAATGCCATCCACGGTGTTTCATTTAACATATCGGTACTGGCTTTGACTAATAATGTCATCCCTCTGTCAAACTCGCGTCTATCGCAAAGAAATCGTCCAAAATTATTCAGTAAACTCAAATTTTCGGGATCTAGGTTTAAAGAAAGCTCATATTGACTTCGAGCGTCGTCATATTTATTGAGCTTTTCATATAAAAAAGCTAGCGCGATATGAGCGGGAACACTATCAGAATCGCTTTTTAAGGCTAACTCTAAATTTTCTTTCGCCGCTGGTAGATTGTTCAGATTCAAGTAACGTACACCTAACTGTAAATAGACATCCGCTCCATCAGCTGTTTCTCTTTCAGCCGCAGTGGAACAAGCAACCAAAGCGATAGGCAACAGACAACGTACAATTTGATTAAGTTTTTTAAGCCACACGATCTGAACTCACATTAGCCAATTTAAGGTGTCTACGGCTTTTATCTTGCACTTGTCCGACTAACTGACCACAAGCTGCATCGATGTCTTCGCCGCGCGTTTTTCTAATAGTAGTGACTATCCCAGCATCATTTAATAGCGTTTTAAACTGATTCATGGTGTCTTTGCTAGAGCAACGATAAACCGACTGAGGAAACGGATTAAAAGGTATTAAGTTAATTTTTGCTGGAACGGTTTTTAATAGTTTTATCAAACCGTAAGCATCGGCTAACGAATCGTTCACGCCTGCTAACATCACATATTCAAAAGTGACGGTACGGCGTGGTGCAAGTTTGGCATTCGCACGACAGGCTTCCATTAACTCCTTTAACGGATACTTTTTATTGATAGGTACTAATTCATCGCGTAATTCATCACGCACTGCGTGTAATGATACAGCTAAACTAACATCGCAAACTTCCGTTAAGCGATACATCGCAGGCACAACACCTGAGGTACTGATGGTAACACGGCGTTTGGATAGCCCATAAGTAAAGTCGTCCATCATCAAATTCATTGCCGCCACTACATTATCAAAGTTAAGTAGCGGTTCGCCCATGCCCATCATTACGACATTGGTAATTTTAGCGGTCGTTCCTAGCCGCTTTTGCGCCACAAAAACCTGACCGATAATTTCAGACGTGGTTAAATTGCGATTAAAACCTTGTTGCGCAGTAGAGCAAAACGTACACGCCAACGCACAACCAATTTGCGAAGAAACACAGAGTGTGCCGCGTCCTTCTTCGGGAATAAATACCGTTTCAATGCGATTACCGCAATGCGTTTGCATCACCCATTTGCGGGTTTCATCGCTAGCGATTTGCTCGACGACAATTTCAGGCGTTTCAATACAACAGTTTTCAGTCAGATAAGCGCGTAAAGACTTGCTAATATTAGTCATCAAGTCGAAGTCTTGAATATCTTCTTGATAAATCCATTTTAGCAATTGCGTCGCACGAAACGGCTTTTCGCCTAAACCGACAAAAAAGGCAGCTAAGCCTTTTCTGTCAAAATCCAGCAAATTAACTCGCCCGTTCGTCCTGAGCTTGTCGAAGGATGGATTAACGGGTTCTTGCACAAAGTTCATCGGCTGAGAAAAAATAAGCGATTTCTCTGACAGCGGTTTCTACAGCATCAGAACCGTGTACCGCATTTTCATCAATGCTACTTGCGAAATCCGCACGAATCGTACCCGCCGCTGCGTCTTTAGGATTAGTCGCGCCCATAATTTCACGATGTGCTAACACTGCGTTTTCGCCTTCTAACACTTGCATAATCACAGGGCCTGAAATCATAAAAGCCACTAAATCGTTAAAAAAGCCGCGTTCACTGTGTTCTGCATAAAAACCTTCGGCTTGTTCTTTAGTCAAATGCAACATTTTTGCCGCCACGATTTGCAAGCCATTGGCTTCAAAACGGCTGTAAATTTGACCGATAACATTTTTTGCCACTGCGTCAGGTTTAATAATTGAGAAAGTGCGTTCTATTGCCATTGTGTTGTAAGACTCTTAAAAGTTGATTAAAAATAAGCGGGGATTATAACCGATTTATGCGGGAGGTTATAGCGAGAGGAACAAACGGATAAATCATGTACTCGATGATTCTATAGATCATCAGGCATTAAGCCAGTCTTTTTGGCTATACGTTGCAACATACGACTACCTATCTCTTCACCTTGATGAAAAGCAAAAACAAAATCCTCATAGCCATCGCGTTGCAATACTTTATGTGAACCAGTTTGTCTTTTTACTGACCAGCCAATTCTAATTAATGCCGCCAAAACCTGTTTAGCTTTGGTACTTGGAAACGAATTCATGCAGCAAACAATAAATTCAGTTCTTCGGATGTTTCACCATGTTCCAGACGGTCAGCAAGAATGCGCAATGCCAGAATTTCTATATTCATAATCGCTTGCTCACGGGTATCACCATACACCATTGCACCTGATAACGATTCTATCTCGGCTATCCAGCGACCATCTATTTCCTGCTCTAATTCAATGATATATTTTTGATTCATGCGCGTTGCCTCTGGTTTGTTTGTTCTATTTTTATTTCATAGATTATTAAACGGTAAGTTTCTATCCTGACGGTTATCATTAAACGCTTGCAAAAAACTATCAAAATCTTCTATATCAACACCCTGCTCAATAATATGGCGATGGTAATCAAGGTTTTTATTGGTTGTTTCATTTAATGTTGAATAACTGATACCCAAGCGTTGTAATAATGTCAATACAAGCTGTTCATCTTCGTTATTTTTTAATTCCAAGGTTATTTGTGACATTGTTACCACCTAATTATTCACCACGATTTCCCGTATAGCTACTTGCTATGTCCTTATTCATGATTGAGAAGCCATTCATTTACTTTAATATCATTATATTGAAACCATTGAGTCGTAATGGCATACAAAAAATTGTTCCTCTCAAATTCAAATTCCCAAGTCCATCGATTTATACCGTTGGCATCTTTAACAGCATCACGTTTTAATTTATCAGATATATTTTTAGGACACTTAATGAACAAGGCTTTACCAATATTAAATATCTCTTTGCTTTCCTTTTTGTTGCATAATTGTTCTAATTCCTCCTCTGGAATCGTCATTGCTACCCGTGATATTTTTTCTTGTATTTCTCTGTTACTGAATAATCTATCGCCATTGTCTTTATTCTTGTTCGGAGTTTTATATGAATTTATGTAGCATGAAATATGATAGAAAGCATTATTTTCTAAATCACAATAACCTTCATCTAAGGTTTCTATTTTTTCATTGCAAGAATGACAAATCGGACTTAAATTAAAATGATCTATTTTTTTATCTAACTTAGTTACATAATAATTAGTATCGCCAGTTACTATTTTTAAAAGTAATTCTTTCCATGTATTTACTCGCTCTGTAATTTTATCGTTCGTATTATCTGTCATAACAGAGTTAAAGCAGCACAACTCAATAAATTCATTATAGATAACATCAGTGATTCCCGCTATGTTTTCAATTTCATAATCTACAAACCCTAACATTTGTATATCAAAAAAGGCTTTATTAAAACCAGAAGCAAATTTTGCTGTGTCATTAGTTATACCAAACTTTCTAAAATGTTTTCCTTTAAAAGTCAATTTGACCATTTGACAAACCTTATCAAAAATTTCTTCTAACTCTTGATGTGATTTTGTATAACTATCAAGAAAATCCTGATTTCCTTTTTCTTGTTCCTTTTTTACCTTCATGTAAAAATTGAGTTGTTCTTTTTTTGGATAAATCAAACGATTTAATGAAGTCTCAGAATATGATTCTAGTAGATAAAGAAATCGCAAAACCATTTCAACATCTTGCATTCTGCTTTTATCTGGTTTTCCTTCTTCAACTATTTTAAAAGTAGGAAAAATAGATAATAATTCTTTATAGTTTTTATTTGTTGTACTGATTCTATTTAGAAAACTATTAAATTCACCATGAAACATACAATTTCTAAGTTCTTGATGTGTCAATGACACAGAACCCCTATTCAATCGTTCAAAAATTTCAAATTGAATAGTTGAGTGAGTGTTCTTTTCAATAGTTATAATACTAATATCTCTATTTAAGAATTGCTGCGTGATAGGATGTGGCAGAGTTTGAAATTTTTGCCCTTCTAAACCAGACAGTTTCAATCCTTTACTTAACCGTAGTTTATTATCGGTAAAAGCTACAAGCGTTGATAAACGCTGTACACCATCAATCACTTCATTTTTGGTAATTCCAGTTTGGTCATCAATTGTTTCTAGCAGAAATATTGCTGGAATAGGAATTGCCATGAAAATAGACTCAACAAATCTACTTTGAATAGAGTTATCCCAAACAAATTGCCGCTGATATTCAGGAATAACAATATGCCTTGCGTTAAAATCACTAATTAAGTGGGCAACTTTTATATTGGTTTGTTTTTGAGAAACTTTAGCTTCTTTTATTTGTTGTAACAAATTTTCAATCGACATAAATATTCCTTCAATTTATTAAGCAAATAGTAAGTAGCCTAGATGGAGCGTAGCGGAATCTAGGATAATTCGCTATAGATTAAACTTGCTTTAATTCTAATCCCACAACATAGCGAAACTCATAGTTTTTTAGTAGTGATAAATAGTGAGTGATTTTTATGTTTTGATATAGTGGGATACAAACCAAGGTTTGAACTCCTATCACTCACTTTTTATGACTACCAAAGCCTAAGGTAAATGATCCAAATCCGCGCCTTCTTTGACGGGGATCATTAAATCGGCTGGGCTAATGCCTAATATTAATGCCGCTGGACTGGCGATAAAGATCGAGGAGTATGTACCGAATACTACGCCGAATAACATGGCTGTGGCAAAGTTATGGATGACTGAGCCGCCTAAAAAGAATAATGACACTAATACCAAGACTACGGTTAATGAGGTCATGATGGTACGGCTTAAAGTGACATTGACGGAGATATTCATGATTTCTTCGGTGGAGGTTTTGCGTAATTCGCGGAAATTTTCCCGAATACGGTCATAAACCACGATGGTATCATTGAGCGAGTAACCAATCAGTGCGAGAACTGCTGCTAATACGGTTAAATCAAATTCTAACTGAAATACCGAAAATACACCTAAGGTGACGATAACGTCATGAAAGGTCGCAATAATCGCACCGACAGAAAATTTCCATTCAAACCGCCAAGCGATATAAATCAAAATACCGACGGTGGAATACAGTAAGGCTAAAAAGCCATCTTGTGCTAAATCATCGCCGACTTGTGGCCCGACAAATTCAATACGGCGCACACTGGCAGGTTCTTTGGTGGTTTTGTTAATGGCTTCGATAACTTTGGCACTGATGTCAGTGTTTTTCATGTCATCGTGGGGTTTTAAACGAATTAACACATCTTTAGTTGTGCCGAAGTTCTGCACGGTTGCATCATTAAAACCTGTTTCAGTTAAGGTCTGACGCAATACGGTCAAATCAGCCGCTTGTTGATAGCCGACTTCGATGAGTGTGCCGCCCGTGAAATCGATACCCATATCCAAACCGCGTATTGCCAATGATGCTATCGAGATAATCATTAAAATGCTCGAAAATACAATTGCAATATTGCGGTTGCCTATAAAATTTATGTTGGTTGTTTTCATGTTTTGTAATTATGTCTATGAAAGTCTAATCAGGGTAAAATTCGTTATCCAGAATTTGTGCTAGTGTCCACGAACAAGTAATAGGAAAAATGCTTTTATCTAAACCTGTTTCTTTTGCCGCCAAGGTTCGCGCTTTGCTGTAAGCTCGATTAATCAACTCGTTAAGCTGCGGTTTTAGGCTGGGATTATCATCTAAAACATCGAAACAATTATCCCGTTGCCCTTCAATGGTTAACTGCCAACTTTTGCTCCGTCGTCCCGATTGATAATGCCATTTTAATAAATGCACTAATAATACAGTCAGCCGACTATCTAATTCGCGTTTTTCACTTCGACCCATCGTTTCTATTTCTTCAAGCAAATTGATTAAATCCAATTCATGCAATCGCCCTGCTTTTAGCAGGGCGGCTTGTTCTTGTGTCCAAGCGTAAAAATCTTTTTGATAGTCACTCATGGTATACACCGTTTGCAAGAATTAAATGGACAGCTTGTCAACGCGCCGATTACCATAAACCCAGTTAATCACCATCCGTGTGCCTGTAATCGCGGTAAACATGGAGGATAAAATACCGATGATTAAAGTGACCGCAAAACCTTTTACCGACCCCGTACCAAAGGCAAATAACACCACAGCAACTACAAAGTTAGTAAAATGCGAATCAAGAATTGTCCCGAAGGCTTTGTCATAGCCAATGAAAATAGCCGATTGTGCGGCGTTACCATTTCTGAGTTCTTCTTTAACACGTTCAAAAATAAGTACGTTAGCATCCACCGACATACCCACGGTTAAAATAATCCCCGCAATACCAGGTAAGGTGAGCGTTGCTTGTAGCATGGATAAAATCGCTACTACAATGACCACGTTAAATGCCAATGCTAAATTAGCAATAATACCAAACAAGCGGTAATACACTGCCATGAACAACACAACCAGCGCGAAACCAACCACGAACGATAAAATACCTTTGTTGATATTGTCTTGACCCAAACTAGGTCCAACGGTACGTTCTTCAACCATATCCACAGGGGCAGCTAACGCGCCAGCTCTTAATAACAGGGCAAGATTACGCGCTTCTTGTGGGCTATCTAAACCTGTGGTTTGAAAGCGTTTACTGAATACACCTTGAATAGTCGCGACGTTGATAATTTTTTCAACTTTCTCTTTGTGACGGACTTTTTCACCATTAACAACTTTGGTTTCATTTTTATATTCAATGAATACCACCGCCATAGGCTTACCGACGCTGACTTTAGTCAAATTACCCATTTTAGTTGCGCCAATACCATTTAGAGTCACGCTAACTGCGGGTCTACCGTTGTCATCAACATTAGAAGCCGCATCGACAATTTGATCGCCAGTCACAATCACTCGTCTATCGAGTAGATGAGGCGTGCCATTTTTTTCATAATACAAACGACTACCGACAGGAACATGACCTTCAATAGCTTGCTGTACATCATGTTCCATATCGACTAAACGATATTCCAAGGTTGCGGTTGTCCCTAAAATTTCTTTAGCGCGGGTAGTATCTTGCACACCTGGCAATTGAATCACAATGCGATTTTCGCCTTGTTGTTGAATCACAGGTTCAGCAACCCCTAATTCGTTGACACGGTTACGCAGAGTTGTCATGTTTTGCGCGACAGCAAATTTTTTAATTTCTTTGACTTCCAAATCCGATATTTTCAACCAGATTTGTTCGCTCGCTGGTGGCTCGGTAATATCCAAGACCCGAAAATCTTTCTTTACTACTTTCAAAACGTCCGCTTTTTCTTCAGCAGTTTTCATAATGACTTTAATATAGCCATTGTCTTTAGCGACTGATTGATAATGTACTTTTTCAGCTCTTAATGCCAAGCGTACATCATCCACATAACGTTCTTCCGCTTGTTTAACAGCCGCATCCATGTCCACTTCAAGCAAAAAATGCACACCACCGCGTAAGTCCAAACCTAGATACATGGCATCTGCGCCTAAAGCGCGTAACCAACTAGGCGTAGTGGGCGCAAGATTTAATGCCACAGTGTAATTATCGCCTAGGTTTTCTCTAAGCGAATCAGCAACTTTCATTTGTTCATCGGTATTAGTAAACCGCGCTAACACTTGGCTATTGTTAAACTCAAACGCTTTTGGGGTAACACCTGCGGTTTTGATAGCCGCTTCAATTTGCTTGGCTTGGTCATCGGTTAATTTCGCAGTCGCATTCGCCGATGAGACTTGTACCGAAGGATCATCGCCGTATAAATTCGGCAACGCATAAATAAGGGAGATTAGAAAAATAGTCAGAACTAGAATATTTTTCCAAAGTGGGAAATGATTTTGCATTATGTTATTCCAAGAATTAAATCACGCCTTTACAGTAACATGGCGTTATCACATTAAACTTTATTAACGGCTACTTTTTTAGTAATCGCTTTATAAGTTCCTTTTGGCATCATGGTTTCGATGCTTTGGCGTTGAACTTGAATAAAGGTATTATCACAAATTTCAATTTTGACAAAATTATCATCCATATCAATGACTTTCCCCAAAATTCCGCCCGAAGTAACGACTTCCGCGCCTTTAACGATAGCGGAAATCATGTCCTTTTTTTCTTTAGCGCGTTTAGATTGTGGACGTAAAAATAAAAAGTAGAAAAACGCCAGTACGCCTACTGGAAACAACATCCCTTCTAATCCAGGGGTTTGAGCGGCAGGTGCAGCAGCGGCTACTGCGTCAGAGATAAAGAAACTCATAGTAATCCTCAGTGTTTTGTTATAGTTATCAAAAATCGCGCCATTATGCCACAGTCAACACGGCTTTACCCACCGTTTAGTAATCTGCGTTTGGATAAGCAGCGTTTTTAATCATCATGAATGCCTACACTGCTTTTGATAAGATAATGCGGTCTACCTTTCACTTCATCGTAAATTTTAGCAATATATTCACCGATGATGCCTAGGCTAATCATCACAAAACTACCAATTAACAACAGGCAGATAATAATAGTGGTATAACCTGAAACGGTTTGATGATTGATCAACGACCAAATAGCTTCGCTAGCGACGGAAAAGCCCAATATCAAGGTCAGAAAACCTAAAAATGTGATAATGTGCAATGGAAAGCCAGTGAAAGAGGTTAAAGCGGTAATCGACAATTCCAATAACGCCCAAAAAGACCATTTACTTTCATCACCTTCACGGTTAGCGACATCAAAATAAACATAGTCTTCATCGAATCCTATCCAACTGGTTAAGCCACGAAAAAACCGCTGTTTTTCAGATAATTGATGGGTAATGATGTCAACGATTTCCCTGTCCAATAATTTAAAATCGGACGAGTTTTTCACATTAATACCGCCTAATCCTGAGATAAGCTGATTAATAAGATAAGCGGCGGATTTTTTTGCTATCGAATCGTGTTTACGGCTACGTTTAACGGCATGAACAATTTTCGCACCCGCTCGCCATTTGGCGATCATTTCGGGAATAAAACTGGGCGGATGTTGAAGATCGGCATCGATGGTAATAACTGCTTGACCTGTGGCGTAGTCCAGCCCTGCCAGCAAGGCGTTTTCTTTACCAAAATTACGACTGAATGCGATACCTTTGATTCGTGCATCATTTTGGGAAAGCGCGAGTATTTTTGCATACGTTTGATCGGAACTACCGTCATCGACTACTATAATTTCCCACGCGCTATTCACGCAATCGGTTAAAATTTCCGCGATTTTTTTAACGGCAACTTCTATGCCTTGACTTTCGTTGTGTGCTGGAATCACTGCACTGATGACAAGATTCGATTTATTAACTGGATTCATGTTCTTAACAGGCTAAATGATGATAATGACTCAATTGAATATTGAATCGTTGATAGAGTTCTTGTAATTGTTGGCTTTGTAATAAGGCTAACTCGCCTTCCCAATCGTGGTAAGTAATCAATTTAGGATCAGTAATTTCACTGGGATCAAATCGTCCAACATGACACATTAGCTCATAATTATTGCCCGCTTTAAGCGTGGCAAAAATCTGGCTTAAGGTGGCGTAATCCAGTTTTCCACTACGACTTAATCCTAAAAATAGTGGTGTTGGCGTTTTAATTCGGCGTTGATTAAGTGTTTGCATCGCTTGCATTAACGTATTACGAATCAAGCCCGCACCTGTGAACGGTTTAAGCCAATCGGCTTGCGGTAGCCGCACATGAGGAATGTTATAGGCTTTAGCTAATTCCAATACCAATGGAAACAACACAGGTAGTGCGTGGATATGTTCGTGGGAATTTAAAAACACCAATTTTTTAGACTGACAGGCTTCAATCTGAGCGCACCATTCTGCACGCACTGTTTTAATAGGTAGCTTGCCTGTCACAATCATCAAACTCATCAAATAAGCGTTTGGAAACACACCATTCCAACGTGCCAACTTTTCAGCCATTACAGTAGTCAACGGTTGATTAAAGGTTAAATTCAAATGCACGCCTAAATCCAAATCTGGAACTGCATTCAGCCAAGCTAGCTGCTCGTTTAACGCTGGATGATTTGCCAAAATGCCCGTGGCGGTCAATGTGTTCGCTTTTGCTGCGTCTACGATGCCACGGCTGACACAAGGAAAGTAGCCGTAATCATCGGCATTTACAATCAGTTGAATCGTCATGCTATTTTCACTCTAAACGTCCACAGGCTATTGCCTAAAAAATTCCACACTAGCACAATCAAAGTGGTCATAATCTGTGCGTACAGATAATAAAAATGCGGTGTTAATACTGTCATTAAGCCAAAATTCAAACTAAAACCAATGCCCGCAATAACGGCAAATTTTGGGAAGGCTTTCAGATGTGACTGCTGACTTCTAAAAGTCAACATATAATTCAGTAAATAATTAACACACATCCCCGCAATCGCGCCACAAGCCGACGCAGTCACAGGATCAAGGTGATAGCTTTCAACCAACTGATACAGCACCAAATAATGTGCCGCTGTGCCAACCACACCCACCGAGGCGAATACGATAAATTTAATCAGCATGAGTAGTCAATCGGCAAGGTGCTGAGTTAGGTTCAGGTGATAAAATTGCCCACGCATAATCCATTATTTTGCCGTGTGGTGCATAGCCCCAATTCAAGGTAAATGCCCCAGTTGCACTGGCTTGTTTAAATAAATCGGCATAAGTAGGCGTGGTTTTATCAGCAATAGAGGTCAATACCAACGCGCCACACGCCGCCACATCGTCACGATTAAGCCAAGGTGAGCTAATGTCCTCATTATCAATTAACACCATCGGTTCAGGGCGTGTGTGCAGCAACACATTACCACCCAGCCAATTATCAGCAATCACAATAGTCAACGGCTGTTGCTGATGTTCATGCCATATTACCGACACGGTATCTGCCAGTTGTTGGCTTGGATAATTAGTTCGCGCAGAGCGTCCAAGTTGCGCGGGTACAATGACTCCGCCAATAAAAAATACCAGCAAAATCACAATCTGTACTCCCCAGACTATATGACTGGTGTTTTTTAATAGTCGCGCTTCATCATGGTGACGAAAAAAACAGTGGATTAGCAAAATACCCGCAGGCAAGAAAAATGCGGCAACCCAGTTACTGTTCAACGCATTACCATTAAAAAACATCGGCAAGGTCGCTAAAGCAAGTGGGAAAAACAACATGGCTAACAAAAAACGGCGGTCATGTTCAATTTGTGTGGTAGGTTCGACAACCGTTGTAACAACAGAACGAGGACTTAGTTTCGCTAACAACCAAACCGCCAGCAATGTGTACCACCACCGAATAATTAAATTAGCGAGAAAATCACCGAACAGTTTTAATCGTCCCTCTGATGCAGTTAATTGATGATCTAAATACCGAAACGGTAGCCAATTATGTTCCACTAACCAAATAATATTAGGGGAAAACACCACGAAGAACACTGCAACACTGAGACATAAGCCACGAATGACCAACGGGTTTTTCCAATGCTGTTGCCAGATGACATAAATAAAAAAACTAGCCAATACTAAAATCGCGCTGTACTTGGTGAGCATTGCCAAACCACCCGCAAGCCCTAATAATATCCACATTGACCACCGTTCGGGACGGCGAATTGCGCAGTAAAAATAATATAACAGCGCGGCAGTGAATGGAAAAGATACCGTATTATGATTGAAAATCACCGCTCTGAAACTGTAATAACCAATCAACGAGGTAATTAACACAGCGGCAATGGCTAACTGACGCGGTAATATTTGCTTTGCCAATAGCCAAACATAAATTAACGCCACCACATTACAGCCTTGTGCGGAAAATGCCATGAGTCCTTTAGAAGGGCCGCCGAATAAGTGACTTAGTAGATACATTAGCAAAGACGGCAACGGTGGATGTTTGTAATACCCCCATTGCCACGTCCGTGACCAAATGACCTGCTCAATATCGTCTAAATTCATAGATGACGGTAGCCATGCCATGAGCAATGTCCATGCTGCTAAATAAACAGCAAAGAAAATAAATAAATTCCTCTCATCCTGATGGAAATCTTCCAGCACAGATGCTCTTAAAATAAAACGTGCGGTTTTCATAGTTACTTGTTTGAATTAATAGAATGAATTTCTACTGAAGAATATCAAAAGAGCCACTGAGTGATACCTCTCTGTGTTTTGAATAACTGTTAACAGAAAAATATTTCACAAGCAAAAAATACGCCTAAAAATAAATATAAATAATTCAATACATTAGACTTATCGCCACAAAAAATGTGCTTTAAACGGTTGAAATAAACCTTTTTTCTGGGTGCAAAACAACCACGCTATTATTTAATCCGCTCAACACTGCGTTGTTGATAAAACTGCTTAACAAAGCTCTCTAACCGCTGTTCGGCAATTGCATCTCGTAAACCCTGCATCAAATTCAAGTAATAATACAAATTATGAATGGTATTCAGCCGCGAACCTAACATCTCTTTGCATTTATCCAAATGACGTAAATAAGCGCGGGAATAATTTTGACAGGTATAACAACCGCAATTGTCATCCAGCGGACGGGTATCAAATTCATACTGAGCATTACGAATTTTCACCACCCCAAAGGTGGTGAACAAATGCCCATTACGCGCATTGCGCGTCGGCATCACACAATCAAACATATCAATACCACGACACACCGCTTCCACTAAATCTTCAGGCGTACCCACACCCATTAAGTAACGCGGTTTATCGCTAGGCATTTTTTGATGAATACCATCCAAGGTTGCCATCATTTCTTCTTTCGGTTCACCAACTGACAAACCGCCAATCGCATAACCATCAAAGCCAATATCCACCAAGCCATCAATGGATTCTTGCCGCAAGTGTTCATACATCCCACCTTGCACAATGCCAAACAACGCCGACGGATTATCGCCGTGAGCAATTTTGCTACGCATCGCCCAACGTAATGACAAACGCATCGAATCCGCCGCTTCCTGAACCGTCGCAGGATACGGCGTGCATTCATCAAAAATCATCACAATGTCCGAACCTAAATCACGCTGCACCTGCATCGATTCTTCTGGCCCCATAAAAATTTTACTGCCGTTGATTGGCGATTTAAAGGTCACGCCTTGTTCCGTAATTTTACGCAACGCCCCTAAACTGAATACTTGAAAACCACCCGAATCCGTCAGAATCGGTTTATCCCAGTGCATAAAATCATGCAAATCACCGTGGGCTTTAATCACAGCGGTCGTCGGGCGTAACATCAAATGAAAGGTATTGCCGAGAATAATCTGTGCGCCTATGCTGTGTAACTCATCGGGTGTTAATGATTTCACCGTGCCATAAGTACCGACAGGCATAAAAATAGGCGTTTCAATCACGCCGCGTGCAAAGGTCAACCGCCCGCGCCGTGCGTGACCGTCCGTATTGAGTAAATCAAATTTCATGCTGTTATTGTGTCCTTAAATAGATTGTCCACGAAAAGCACGAAAGCCACGAAAAATTGCTGCTCTTTTTTCGTGCTTTTCGTGTCTTTCGTGGACACCCACTTATTCAATCACTTGAAAAAATGTCTCGTTCTCTTTAATCATCCCTAATTCATCCCGCGCCCGCTCTTCCAAGGCTTCCTGTCCTTTTCTTAAATCTAGCACTTCCGCATAAAGAGCTTCATTACGCAGTTTTTTTTCTTCGACTTGCGCTTTTAAATCATCGAGCCGCTGTTGATACGCTCTAATTTCAGTAATACTGCCATCGCCAAACCATAAACGATATTGTAAATGGGCGATAAGAGCAATGAGGATAACAATGAGGATTTTCATATTAATATTGGAAATATTCGTTTTGCAGACTTTCTAAATAAAGTTCAGCCGCTTCTTTAATATTAAAAATGGCTTCTTGGTATGTTTTACCTTGTGTTACACAGCCTTTTAATTCGGGAATTTGTGCAACATAACCAAATTCATCTTTTTCAATAACGGCGTTTAACATCATATTAATCATCATGAATCTTTTATGATATATCACTATATTAACCTAGCGTTTTATCAAACTGAGTTAAATTAATTTCGGGTAAAAACCTAAAATCTTTTTGATTGTAAGTATAAAGTGGAATCTGATAATAAATAGCCGTTGAGCCAATTACGGCATCGGGTAACGCGAGACCGTGTGACAAACGATAATCGCGCATCAATTCGGTTGCTGAATCAAAAATAACTTGTTGCAAATCAAGCAAGCGAAAAGAAAGTAATTTTTTCTTAATGACTTGCAGTTCTCTTTTATCTCGCGCCCCTTGCAATAACTCCATTTCAATTATCGAATTAACAAATAAATGCGTATCCTTGGCAAGTAAATCATTTAGTACCGTACTACGCGCATTAATAAAGTCAATAATCACGCAAGTATCGCAAAGTAAATAATCAGCCATGATTTCTTTGCCACGCCGTTGTTCTTAACTGTTTGCCATAGTCAGCAGCATTTTCAATGTCAGTAAATGCCGTGCCATCACTGATTTCATCGTATGGGTAATAAATAGGACGCGAACACGCCAAAAGGTCAGGTTTATTTTTCTGATGTGGAAATTGTTGTAATAAACGAAATACTAAATCTAAATAACTGTCGTCTAATTGTTCAATTTCGTTTTTTAAATCTTCTTTCGTTATCATGGTGTTTTTTCCCTGAGAATAAAGGTGTGCAATGCACAACCTACTGGGCTTACAGGTTACAAAATTTTTATGATTGGCAAATCATTTTCATATTTGATAAATTGTTCAACTGTTATTTTATCGCCACAAATATTAGAACTTTGTACTGTTCTTTTTTTACCATCTAATGCTGTCATAGAAATAGCGGCTGTCCCTAATGTGGATATTTCTACATTGGCTTTTATATGACACCGAGAGCAAATTAGTGTCCAATTAGGTGAATGCCTGTCTTGTTTATTTTCAAACAAAATATTAATTCTACCGTCGCCACATTCTCCGTGACGCATACTTAGTAAGTTTGCCGTAAAATCTTCAATGGGTGGTTTTAATACTTTTATTGTAAACATAATATATAACCTTTATTAATTTCTTGATTAAAGATGTAGCCCATACCAACCTGAAAGTTGTAAATAACACCTTTTTTCATCTTCATTTGGCGACCACCATCTTGCCAATGAAACCCTCACTAAAGTACCTGCTGGAATTATGTCAACTGGAGATTGAAAACCAACAAAAGGTATATTGCGCCACCTAATAGGATAGCTATACTTAACTTTTCCTTGATAATCTCTTTGAGTTAAATCTTTATCAGGTATCCAAAAACCAACACTGCTATCAGGCATTTCACCACTTTCAGAAATATAGCCACTACCACTATTAGTCCACTGAAGTTTGCCATCAAAAAGAACATCTGTATTTCCGCTCCAAATTGTAATTTTTATATTTTTCTTTAAAAATTCAATCATTTTGTCAATAGATGGAACACTATATTTAAAAACTATTGTAGAAACTAAAATATCTTCAATATGAGGGGGTTTCTTTTTTGGTCTTTCAGTGAATGTAATACTGCAAACATCTCCAATATTGAGTTCTGTATCTAAACTCTGATTATGTCCATTTGAGTCAAGCAACCTTACGAATCGACCACTCACTAAAATCCCACCCACACAAGCGGAGTTTGACATATGAGTTTTTGCTACAATAATCACATCCATTACAATGCCTTAACAGAATTTGTTATGCTTCTTATGTTCACATATTTCAATTATAAATGTGTGATTTCATACCCAATTTTTTCAAGTAAATCTGTTACAACAGACCTGTGACAAGCCTCAGCATTTTCTTCAACACAGAAAAAAACAACTTGATTTGCCCCACATTTATCGATTTCATCAATAAATATATCAAAATCAAATTTACTTAATACGTTCTCTTTGTACGCAATAGTAAAAATATTTCCTAATTTATTTCTATCTCTCTTCTTATTCCCTTGCTGTATGTCAATGCTTTTTTGCAGCTCCCTTATCTCTTTTGTTGGAGCAAGGTCTTTAATATGTTTATAACTTATTTTAAGTTCATTTAAACTAATTTGAAGTCGATTGCTATTTACGAACGCATACTTAGACCCTCTTACTCCTCTACGTTGACGAATATCATAAAACGTATCTATGTTATTTTTAATAAGTTTATTAAAAAACTCTTGTTCTGTTGAGTTATAAACACCAATTGTATGAAATTTCATTTAGTATGATTTCCTAGAAAAAAAGTCTATTTCGTTTCCAAAAATATCAATACTTCCTTTTCCTTTTGTTAGCTCATTTATCACTGTTTTTTGAGATTTTATCTCTTTCTCAGAAATTATATGATTAAGTTCAATATTATTTTTTAATAATTCTTGACCAATTAATTTACTTCTGTGGCATTCCTCAGGCTTGGATTCGCTACACATTATGGCAATATTGATTTTTTTTTCATTAGCGGTTATTAATCGCTTTAAGCCTTCCTTGAAAAAATCCTTTTCTTTTATTAAGTCATAAACAACCTTGCCATCATAATCATAACAGCTTCTATCTTCTGGAAGACCACCAAGAGTGTCACCCAAAAAAACATAAGTTATTTTATATCTTTTAAGCTCTAACTTTAGTGATGGTTGATTAAATAATGGATTCCATTTTGAAAATGGTTTAGACCTTATATCGAGAAGATACTGAATGTTAAAAAACTTTAGCTCTTGAATAAAATCTTCAATTTTTTTATTACCATGTCCGATTGAATATAGTGTTGTCATATTTTTATCTTAGTAAAGCTCTCAGTTATTAATATTGAAACTTTATTTTCCACGGAACTTTCCATTTCACCATTAAAATAATAAATCAGAATATTGGTATCCAATAAATAACGATTCATTTTTTAACGTTCCCATTCGTTGCGCATTTCCTCAAGCTGTTTATCAATATCTTTTAAATGGCTAACAGCAAAAAACTGTTTTGGATTAAATGACTTTTGTTTTTTATCGATAATAGGATGATTTTTTATTAATTCACGCAACGCAATATTTACAATTTCATTAATATCATCCATTGCTAAACAATGTGTTGCATTATTTAATAATTCATCATCAATTGTAATTGTTTGTTGCATGATGTTTTTCCTAATTATTTATTTAAATGTGTATGGGCTTATCATCATATTGCAGGTGTAGGGTACGCAATGCGTACCCTACAGGAAAATAAAACCGTTAAGTTTTAAATTTTATTAAACGCGCTACGACCTGCATAAACTGCCGCTTCGCCTAATTCTTCTTCGATTTTCATCAAGCGGTTGTATTTAGCAACGCGGTCAGAACGGCTTAGTGAGCCTGTTTTGATTTGACCTGTGCCAGTGGCAACGGCTAAATCAGCGATGGTGGTGTCTTCGGTTTCGCCTGAACGGTGTGACATAACAGCGGTGTAACCTGCTGCGTGTGCCATGTCGATAGCCGCTAAGGTTTCAGTCAATGTGCCAATTTGGTTTACTTTAATCAGGATTGAGTTGGCGATGCCTTTTTCAATGCCTTCTTTCAAGATTTTTGGGTTGGTTACGAATAAATCATCACCGACCAATTGGATTTTGCCGCCCAATTTTTCAGTTTGATCTTTCCAACCTGCCCAGTCGTTTTGGTCTAAGCCGTCTTCGATTGAGATGATGGGGTATTTTTCGACCCACTCAGCCAAAAAGTCATTCATTTCCACTGAGTCAAAACTTCTGCCTTCCGCTAATAGCACATAACGACCGTCTTCATAATATTCAGAAGCCGCCGCGTCCATACCTAAGAAGATGTCAACGCCTGCTTTGTAGCCTGCTTTTTCGATGGCTTCTAAGATAACTTCAATGGCTTCTTCGTTAGAAGATAAGTTAGGGGCAAAACCGCCTTCATCACCGACAGTGGTTGCTAAGCCTTTGGCTTTTAATACTTTTGCCAAGTTGTGGAACACTTCCGCGCCGTAACGAATCGCTTCACGGAATGTCGGTGCGCCAACAGGCAAAATCATAAACTCTTGTAAATCAACGCTGTTATCTGCGTGTGAACCGCCGTTGATGATGTTCATCATAGGCACAGGCATGATGAATTTACCTGATTTGTTCAAATGACGGTACAACGGTACGCCTGCTTCTTTCGCCGCCGCATGAGCCACTGCCATAGACACGGATAAAATAGCATTCGCGCCTAAACGGGCTTTGTTGTCTGTGCCATCTAAGGCAATCATAGCGTTATCAATCGCCGCTTGGTCGTTCGCATCCATGCCCACAATCGCCGCACGGATTTCAGTGTTGACGTTGTTGATTGCATTCAAAACGCCTTTACCCAAGTAACGGGCTTTATCACCATCACGCAATTCAATCGCTTCACGCTCACCTGTTGACGCACCAGATGGCACCATTGCACTGCCGACTACGCCAGATTCTAACGTGACATCCGCTTCTAAAGTTGGATTACCGCGTGAATCTAAAATTTCTCTTGCTTTAATATCAACGATTTTACTCATAGTGCTGTACTGCTCCGAAGGTTAAAAAATAAAATTAAGGCTGTAATTATAAAGTGGTTTCAATGAAAGGTCGGCTTTTAACCGCGTTATCCAAAATTAACAAAGTTTCTAATAATTCACGCATTCTATGCAATGGCCAAGAATTCGGACCATCACTTTTCGCTTCCGCTGGATTTGGATGGGTTTCCATAAAAATGCCCGCAACACCTACTGCCACCGCCGCACGCGCTAACACAGGCACAAATTCACGTTGTCCGCCTGAACATGAACCTTGTCCACCTGGTAATTGTACTGAATGGGTTGCATCAAAGACGACAGGGCAATCGGTATCACGCATGACTGCTAACGAGCGCATATCTGACACCAGATTATTATACCCAAACGACACGCCGCGCTCACACACCATAATCTGTTGATTGCCCGTGGCTTTGGCTTTGTTGGCGACATTTACCATGTCCCACGGTGCGAGAAACTGCCCTTTTTTGATATTCACGGGTATGCCTTGCGCGGCAACGGCTTGTATAAAATTAGTTTGCCGACATAAAAATGCGGGGGTTTGCATCACATCCACCACGCTAGCGACTTCCGCTAATGGGGTATCTTCATGCACATCGGTCAATACAGGCACGCCAATTTGTTGTTTTACTTTCGCTAGAATTTCTAAACCGCGCTCCACGCCCAAACCACGAAAGGTTTCATGGGAAGAACGATTGGCTTTATCAAACGATGATTTATAAATAAACGGTATGTTTAATTCCGTGGTTAATTCTTTTAAAAACCCTGCTGTATCTAAAGCGAGTTGTTCGCTTTCAATCACACAAGGTCCAGCGATTAAAAATAACGGCTGATTTAAACCCACTTCAAAGCCACATAATTTCATAACAACTCCTATTATTTTAAGTGTGTAGTCATTATTCTTTTGACCACGTTTCAAAAACTTCTATTAATTCAATTGCCAGTTAAGGGAATTATCATTCCAGATATTTAAGTAATTATTCAATCATAAAGGGTGTTTTGCCCACCAAGTGGCTAATGCGGTAGCAGAGACGATAACCGATGAATTAGATTTAAGCGGCGGACGCAATTGGTTAGTGGAATAGCCCGTCGGTTGATGACTTGGCTTAGCAACCACCCACTCGCTTTGCGGGTCTTTAAGCAGCGATTGCATTGCTGTCCGAGCAGGTAAACCCACAACCCCTGCAACAGCGGTATAAGTGGCTTTTTGTGAATGTTTGGCTAATGCTGCAACCAGTTGCGAGAGTTGTTCTTGTTTTTCTTTCATGATGTGTACCTTATGGGGGTATATTGTTGCCACGTTATAATCGTGGGAATGATAAAAAGTTAAACGGTGATTGGGGTGAGGTACGAATCCCAATATTCATGCTTAACTGATTGTTATGGTTGACAATATAGCCAACTTACACGCTTGTCTATTAAGAGGTATCTACGAGCTATGGCACTTGTCTGTTCCCCAACTTGATAACACTTTGTTGATAAAGTTGACGAGTTGATTCAAGGTATCACGAGTGATTTCAGTATTATAGCCGTGTGCAACTTTGTTTCTGCTTGTGTAAATAGTTAGCAATAAATTCAATTCATCTATCGATAATTCACCAATAGAATATAAATGCTTTGCCATGCGCGTAAAGGGAAAGTTTTCTACGGGAATTGATGAATCAACTGCATATCTGCGTAAGACGGCTTCCACTAAACCCCAAATATAAACCAACGATGCTGCATTACCTATAGAATCAATAATCAACGGTATTTGTGTGACTTTTTTTGATAGTTCCGACCACGTTGGATAATTTTCCTGAGTATTCAGAAAATAACCATTTTCTACGTCATCTGCTGTGACAACAACAAAACGCCAACCTTGATGCTCTGAAATTAATTGTGCAATTGCTTGTAAATGTTCGATGGAGACTCTTTGGATTTTTAATTTCACTTCAATAATAAGTTTTGTATCCTCTTTAATGGCAATCATATCAGGACGATAACCATTTAAATCAAATGGAACGTAACTCAAATCTGGCTCTATTTCAACGGTATAACCAGCCGCCCGATATTTTTCAGCTAATGATTGAAGCAGTTCATATTCAGAAAGCGTAGTGTTCATAATAGGTAAGTCTCCAGTGATAGCGAATCTTCAATTTTGACATAAACGCACTCTTCACCTTTCAGTACGCCATATTGAAGTAGGGAGGGTAAATTCGTTGCATCAATACCATCTGATAAATATCGGCGATGACTTTCAACATCTGCAACCTGTTCGTCATCCTTGTATATCAAACCAACTAAGGCATCAAGTATAGGTTTAACGATATTATCAACATCAGGTGGGGCATCATCACATAGATAAACGATAGATATATGTAAATATTTTTCAGCTATTAAGGGCAAGTGCCAATTTTTAGCGACTTCACTGGCAACAAAAGATTTCCATTGTTGTAAATTCTCTCTACTTTTCGTTTGTAGCGAAAGAGGTCTTCGTTCTATCAAAAATTCAAACAACATCGTCAACTTTCACTCTTAGTTTAATTATTAACTGATGTTACAGCGAGGTAAGGCGCAATAGGATATAGTCATATACGCCGTAATAATCAACGAGTCTTCGCCGCAATCGCCTCAGCCGCTCTTACCACATTATTCGCCATTTTCTCAGAAGCCGCGTCAATCAAACGACCATCTAAGGCTGCCGCGCCTTTGCCTTGTGCGGCGGCTTGTTGTAATGCCACTAAAATACGTTTTGCTTTTTCGACTTCTGCCGCAGGTGGGGTGAAGACTTCATTGGCTAAGGCAACTTGTGACGGATGAATTGCCCATTTACCTTCACAACCTAATGCCGCCGCACGTTTTGCTGCCAGTTTAAAACCGTCTGGGTCTTTAAAATCACCGAAAGGACCATCAATTGGGCGTAAACCGTAAGCGCGACAAGCAACCGTCATGCGGCTAATCGCGTAGTGCCATTGATCCGCTGGGTAATCAGGATTTAAACCACCGATATTGGTGGTTCTGGCGCGATTACTTGCCGCATAATCTGCAACACCAAAATGCAGGGCTTCTAAACGTCCGCCTAACGCACCTTGTTTGGCAATGTCTTCAACGTTTGCCATGCCTAAGGCGGTTTCAATCAAGGCTTCAATACCAATGCGATTTTTCAGACCTTGCTGCATTTCTAATTGGTTGAGCATGGCTTCAACCATGTACACATCTGAATAAACGCCGACTTTAGGAATTAAAATGGTGTCTATTTTATCGCCCGCTTGCTCGACTAAATCCACGACATCACGCACCATATACTGAGTATCTAAGCCGTTGATACGCACGGAAACCGTTACGCCATGACCTTTCCAATCCAAATCATTGATGGCTTCGATGATATTTTTACGCGCTTGTAATTTGTCATCGGGAGCAACTGCATCTTCCAAATCCAGAAAGATAAAATCCGCTCCACTTTTCATGGCTTTTTCAAAAAATTCTGGGCTAGTACCAGGAACAGCTAATTCACAGCGTTGGACTCTCTGTACGGGTGCGGTATATAGGGTGTGACTCATTGACTCTTTTCCTTTGTGTTGCTCAGTAATAATCCAGCGATGCTGAACGTAAATAAACCACTCATTCTACTTTTGAAGACATTAATGTCAATTTTTAACACTTATCATAAAGGGATTTATTGAAAAACACTGAAAAAAAAGCCCAACTTATCGTCGGGCTTTTTGGTTTGACCATGACTGCCAGTCCATTAAAAGACTGGTAGTCATTAATACGTTTTACCTTTCGCCGCCAAATATGCCTAATATCTGTAACAAACTTAAGAATAAATTGTACAGTGAAACATATAAAGACACGGTTGCACGGATATAGTTGGTTTCGCCGCCGTGAATGATTTCACTGGTTTGGTATAAAATCATGCCTGACATTAGCAAAATAAACATTGCTGAAACGGCGAGTGATAGCGCAGGAATGGCAAAAATAATCGCGCCAATACCTGCCAAAAAGGCAACTAACACACCTGTCAGTAAAAATCCGCCCATAAAGCTGAAATCTTTACGAGTGGTTAGCGCGTAGCCTGATAAACCTAAGAAAATAACACCTGTGCCACTTAACGCCATAATGATTAATTCATGTCCATTACTGAAGTTATGAATGTACATATTTAAAATCGGGCCTAGGGTTAAACCCATAAAACCTGTTAATGCAAAGGTAAAAACCAGTCCTAAGGCACGGTCGCTGTATTTTGAGGTCAGAAAAAATAGACCATAAAACCCAACCAAGGTGATAATCATGCCAAAAGGTGGCAGATTCATGACCATAGAAACACCTGCGGTCATCGCACTGAAAAATAGTGTCATGGATAATAACAAGTAAGTGTTGCGCAACACTTTATTGGTTGCCAGCGTACTGGACGCTGTCTGGGTAATTGCTGTATTAACGCTCATGGTATAACTTCCTTAAAAAAGATGATTAAAAATTGACCTGTCACTGAATGTAATGGCAATGCTACAAATAACAAGTGCAGAGTGGATTCTAATGTAAAAACTAAGTAGTGCAAGCAAAGCCTGCACTCCTGTGGTATTTTCAATGCTTAAGAAGCCGCCTTAATCTTCAAATTCTTAAACTTATCCTGATATTCCTGCACCTTATCTTTCATCACTACTTTCAAAGGATGCGTATTATTGATAACCTGAATCAACCCCGCTGTCGTCAAATCTGCACGATTAGCCACAAATGCCACTTCAATCGCTTCTTTTACCACCGCTTCAATATCTGCACCTGAAAAGCCATCGGTTTTTTCAGCCAGTTGTTTGATATTAATTTGATTGATAGACTTGCCTTGTTTTTCTAAGCGTTTTTTTAGATGAATGGTAAAAATATTTTCCCGTTCATCTAATTTAGGAAAATCCACATAAAAAATCTCGTCAAAGCGTCCTTTGCGTAACAACTCAGGCGGTAAAGCAGAAATATCATTCGCGGTAGCTAACACAAACACCGCGCCTGTTTTATCCTGCATCCACGTTAAAAAATAACCAAACAGCCGCGTGGCAACTTCTGAACCCGCACCACCACTGCCAATACCAACAAAAGCTTTTTCCAATTCATCGACCCATAACACACAAGGACTAACCGCTTCGGCAAGTTGTAAGGCGCGGCGCATATTGGCTTCACTTTCACCGACATATTTACCCATTAATGAGCCAACATCCAAGCGCAACAACGGCAAATTAAATAAAGATGCGGTGGCTTTCGCAGTCAAGGATTTACCACACCCAGGCATTCCAACAATCATCACGCCTTTGGGGGCTTCCACACCAAACGCTAAGGCATCATTTAGATTATGCAAAACGTGGGCTTTTTGTTTCAGCCATTTTTTTAACTGCGTTAAACCGCCGACATTATCCAATTGTTCAACGGTTGCCACCATATCGAGTATGCCCGATTTTTTGATAATTTGTTCTTTTTCTCGTAATACCAATTCAACGTCTTCGCTACCGACATGACCATCTTGTTGGTAGCCACGATACAGTAATTGGGTAATTTCATGCTCGCTTAAACCGCGAAATGCCAGCGTTAAATCAGCTAAGGCTTGTTTATCAATGGTTTCCTCTAGCTTGGCAACAAAATCCTTAATCAGTTCTTGAATTTTGTCTTCGTCAGGCAACGGCAAATCAAACAGGGTAATAAACTTTTCCAACTCAGGCGGAATACAGGCTTGCGAAGACACCAAAATCACCGTGGCATTAGTTTCACCATCGTGCAGTAATTTATTGGCTAAGGCTTTTAACCGCGCAATCACCAGCGGATTATCACGCATAGCTAAGTGAGCATCTTTGATAATCAAAAAATGGTGTGTTAGCTCATCGTTTAACCAGTTTTCCAGCGTTTTGGCTAACTCTTGATAGTCGATTAACGGTTGTTTATGCTCAAAACTCACCACACCCCGCGCTAAATTCCATTCAAATATTTTACGTTTATCTTCGGCAGCCAGTCGGGTAATCAGTGCATCGGCTTGTTGTTCTTCAAACGTGACCAGATACAACAGTGGATAATTCGATTCGATATGAGCGCGGATGTTGCTGTACAGGGTTTCGGTGTTGGACATGGTTTGCTCACTGTTATTTTAATAAAATTTCAAAACCCGCTTGTTCAAAGTGCTTATCTGCCGTAAAAATGCTATCAAGTCGGTTTTCTCTAGCGAGAATGATGCTACTGCAATCAACCAGCCCCCATTCTTTGTCTTGCATCTGGGTAAATAAGGCAAGGCTTTTTGTCATCAACTCTTCATTGATTGCAATAACCGTCCACGCCTTTGATTGATAAATACCGTTTACCATTTGTACCGCAGTCGCTCTAAACTTAACCCGACTAAAGGCATTACAAAATTCAGCAATCACAAAATCACTGCTGATAAACCGCGTTTGATTTTTAACCAATTCCTGTTGTTTTTGCTTAGCTAAAGGGTGGAAAGCATCTTTTTTATTGCCTAATGCAATCAGTGCGGCGGTATCAACAAAAATGCTGTTCATTGTTTATCAAGACCATAAAGATAGTGGTCGTGATTCATCGCAAAATCTTCAATCCCTGTATCAACCGTAGGTAAGGCGATAGTAGGATTTGTCCAAGGGTCATCTACAGTGGTTTGTTGTTTAGAAAAAACGGCGAAAAATTGAGCTTCCATCAGCAAACTTTGCTCTAATTCTTTTATGCGTTGTTTTAAACGCTCTTGCGGTAAGGTATCAGGGACATCAATAGTCATTTGCATAGTGGTTTCCTCACATATTTTCGTAGGTCGGGTTAGCGATAGCGTAACCCGACAAAAGTGTACATTTTACCGCGTGGGTTGAGTTGAATGGAAATGTCGGGTTACGCTACGCTAACCCGACCTACACGGCTTAAAATGCAATGACGGATGAAATGGGTTTTGTGACCAGATTATATATGTTTTGCGGGGCTTGCGGCGCATTGATTCATTTAAACCACGATAACTCTGCCAAAAACTGGGCAAGGTCAATGATTTCATAAATCGTCAATGTTCAAAGCTTGTGCTTTACCTTCGGCGATTTGTTGTTTCGCTAATCGCGCTTGCTGGATTAAGTTATTTTGCGTGTTTGCAAAAGCCGCATCCCAACGCAGTTCATCTTGTAAGTCAGCAATATAAGCTTGTAAATGTTCGGCAACCTGATTTTGGGTTGCATCGGGTAATGTTCCCAGCATTTTAACAACGGTGGCGATGGCTTCGGATGACATGGCGATACTTCTCTATTGATTAATAATCAGGTTTTTTTGTTTTGTAACCATAGCAGGAGTGCAATAGCTTTAGCTATTGCACGAAAACAGCTAAAGCTGTTTTACTCCTGTTTTTTGAATTAGGCGAACAAGCCGAATGTTAGCTTATTTAACGCAGTTTTTGCCAGTGATTTTGTGCCTTGCCATGCAGATTCTATGACTTTTGCGGCAGTTTTAACAATGGCTTTGCTACCTTCATAAAGCGGTTCAGCAATAGCACTGCCCGCGATACCGCCAACGACTGCGCCGATAAAACTACCAATAGCGATACCAACAGGGTTTACCGTTAATGCACCGATTTTTGCACCCAATGCCGCGCCTTCAATCGCGCCATAGATACCACCGACAGCCCAGCAAGTGGTGTTACCCATTGCATCCAGTGTTTCATCGGCAGTCAATTCACCTTTAGCAAATTTGAATAAACATTTAGCATTTTCCAAGCCGATATAAGCAATATTAGCCAGTTGTCCTGCGGGTGTATTTTGCAAAACTTTTATCCAGCCACTTTTGACGGCTACCACTAACGCACCAGACACCGCAACTTGTACACCGACACACGCCGAACTTTTTATCGACGACTCAAAAAATTCTTTTAGGTCTTCGTTAGCGGTTTGGTTTTCTTTGCCTGTCAGCTTATTCCAGACGCGCCGTCCTAAAATTCTCGCACCTTGAAAACCTGCACTGAACGCCGCACCGATTAAGGCTTTTTTGCCAATTTCTTTGGCAATGTTCATGCGGTTGGCATCGTTCCAGTCGTATTGTTTGATTTCTGCTTCTTGTTGAGCTTGTTCTTGTTGTTTTTTGTAATCTGCGTATTCGCCCATTTCCATTTTTACGCCATCACGCTGGTATTCGCTGGTAATTTTTAAATCGGGAAATTCTTCACGCAATGCGGCAACGTGTTCCTTGTTGACGACTAGCGTTGTATCACTATAATCGTGGATTCTAATGTTTTGCTTGAGATTGGCTAAACCATTTTCTGGGTCATAGAGTTTGACTTGAATTTTTTCTATTACATCGCCCGTTGCATTTTTAATAACAATGTCGGGTGAGTCCAGCGTGGTAACACTTGGCACTTCGGCTTTAAGTGTTGAACCTGAAGTAGCCGCATTGATATTGAATTGATTAGCTAAATCGGCTTCAGCAATAAAGCCATGTAATTGTGGGGCGTTACTAATCTCAGCTAAAATATTTTCTGCATTTTTTGTTTTGTTGAAAATCATGGTTTTCATGGTTTCAGTTGCAGTTTCTAATGCGTTATCAATGCTTCGCGCATATTCACCGACATTAACCACACCCGCACTACTCGCGCCTTGTTCAATTTTTCTCGCTAACCACGATTCACGGCTTTTGCCTTTATCTAGGTGTGCGACTAAATCGGCTTTGGTTTCGTTGGCTTGTTGAACGCTGGTAATGATTTGTTGCGCGGTTTCTTTGCGTTCTTTGTCATCACTCCATAGCTCTGGGTAGTTGGAAAATTGTTGATTAAGCCACTCTTCAAGTGGCTGGGCGTTTTTATGCTGGGAGTAAGAGGCGACAAAATCAGCAATCACACTGCTGGTTTTTTCGGCATTGTCTTCGGTGTTGAATAGTTCTTCAATAATTTTTTCCTGACTATCTTCATGAAAAAGAGTGCCAGTATCGTTGTCTATGGTGACGGGTAGTTGTGCGTTTGTCATGCTCAGAGTCCGTTATGATTGAAAGTGTGGTGGTCTAACGCCATGTTTTCTTAGACCATAAATTCAAGCCACTGCCCTATTTTTGTTGCGTATCCATTCACTCCATGAACCTGCGTACAGTTTAGAGCCAGTTAATCCAGCGTGTTCCATTGCTAACAAATTATGACAAGCGGTCACACCAGAGCCGCAATAATGCACGACTTTTTCAGGGTCTGTTGAACCAATAAGCTGTCTAAATTGAGAACGTAATTGTTCGGACGATAAAAATAATCCCTGTGCATTCAGATTTAATGGCAAAGGACGATTTAAGGCATAAGGAATATGTCCAGCAATCGGATCAATCGGTTCTTGTTCGCCACGATAGCGTTCTGCGGTTCTGGCATCGATGAGTTTAATGGATTTTCTGGCGATGCTGTTTTCAACTTGGTTAGCGGTAAGCCAAAGATGAGTGTTTAAATAGGCTCTAAAATCGGCTGGTTTAATGCGCGGTAAAGTGGTGGTAAGCGCGTAACCTTGTTGTTGCCACTGTTTGATACCGCCATTTAATACGGCTACCTTGTCATGTCCTAACGCACGCAATAACCACCACAAGCGTCCTGCAAACGCACCGCCTGCATCATCATACGCCACAACCTGACTGTGATTACTCACGCCCCACGCACCCAATTTTTTTACCAATGTTCTAAAATCTGGCAACGGATGACGACCTGTGCTATCGGTAATTGCAGAGGATAAATCATTATTCAAATGCGCATAACGGGCATTCGGCAAATGTCCGTGCCGATAAGCAGTGCTACCTGCTTCACTATTAGCCAAAGAAAAGCGACAATCAATAATCACCCAATTTGGATCATTAATATGCTGTTGTAATTCAGCGGCAGAAATCAGGGTGCAGTAGCTCATGGTTATATCTCCAAAATAATTTTGCCGATGTGCCGACTACTTTCCATGAGTTCATGGGCAAGTTCGGCTTCATCTAAAGCAAAAGTGGTATAAATAACAGGCGAAATTTTGCCCGTTGCTAATAATGGCCAAACATTTTTGTGTAGTTTATTGGCTATATCCGCTTTAAACGCATCATCTCTGGCGCGTAAAGTTGAGCCTGTAATGGTTAATCGTTTTACCATAATGGGTAATAAATTAATCTCTGATTTTATGCCGCTTTGTAATGCGATTTGTACCAATCGCCCGTCATACGCCAAACATTTTAAATTACGCGGAAAATAATCGCCGCCAATAATATCAAGAATGACATCCACGCCTTTGTTTTGAGTAAGCTGGTTTATGACTTCAACAAAATCGCGTTCATGATAATTAATGGCAGCATCTGCACCTAGTTCTAAACAAGCTTTACATTTAGCCGCCGAACCAGCGGTAACAATAACCTTAGCACCAAACGCTTTAGCCAGTTGAATAGCTGTAACTCCAATACCACTACTGCCGCCATGTACTAATAAGGTTTCTTTGGCTGATAAGTGGGCGCGATCAAATACATTACTCCACACGGTAAAAAAAGTTTCAGGCAAAGCAGCCGCTTCGATAAACGATAAACCTTCAGGTATCGGTAAACACAATAACGCAGACGCTAAACAATAACCCGCATAACCACCGCCTGTGACTAAAGCGCACACTGTATCGCCAACTTTTAAATGACTTACTGCCGCACCCACCGAAACAATCGACCCCGCAACTTCTAATCCCAATATGTCAGATGCACCCGCAGGCGGTGGATATAAACCTTTACGTTGTGCAATATCAGGGCGATTAACCCCAGCGGCAACCACTTTAATTAATACTTGATGACTAGCAGGCTTAGGCATCAATCGGGCGGTCAATTGCAATCTGTCCGCTTCGATTTCAATTGCCTGCATAAATTCTGGAATCATCATAAGTTACGTTCTGGAAAAAAGTGAATGCGGGTATTATAGGCGTTATTGTAACGATCTGTAGGTTGGGTTAGGCGATAGAGACTGTGAAAGTATTCACCTCGCCAAGCCTCTATAATATCGTTATTGGCACACAAACAACACAATAAAGACAATGAATACAAGCCGTTATCAACCGACACTTAATCGCCAGCAAGATATGCTACTGCCTGTTCGTGTTGAAGACTTTGTAAGCGAAAATAATAACGTTCGAGCGATTGATGCCTATGCCAATACACTGGGATTTAGGTACATTGGGATTTAAATAGGCACAGAGGGTCATCAGCTCGGAGCAGCCCCTTATAATCCATAAGCGATGCTGAAACTGTATTTATACGGCTATCTGCAAGGCATTCGCAGCAGTCGCACGTTAGAAAGCGAGACTCGCCGTAATCTGGAAGTCATCTGGTTGCTTGAAGGCAGTCGTCCTTGCTATAAAAGCATTGCCGATTTTCGTAAAAACGCGATAAGACGGGCGAACCATAGGATGCGCTTCGTACCTCAGCACATCCTACCGCACTGTCTTTTTTGGCATGGAGTCCAAAACTTGTTTTGAACTCCATCGTCATCGCGTATTTAGTCGAGTTGATAACGTAAAACATCCTTACTATTTTTACTTCTCCAGCTTTTTAATCACAAATTCCCAACGCCGTTAAAACAGGCAGTTGTTTATCGGCAAACTCATGGGCTTGCACAACCAACTCAGCCAGATTTTCACTCTCGGTTTCAAGACTCACACCGTCTTTTATCAGACATTGATTTTGCGCGGCTAATATCGACCACGCAAACACAGCCCATTGTTCAGGTTGCGTGTTACCCTGTGCTTTGGCGAGTAGAAATAGTTGTGAGAATCGTGGTACAGCAATACCACCGCCAATGACTGGGCTGGCAAGATAAGCGAATTCACTACTGCCGCGTGCTTTATCGCATAAATAGGCATTGAGTGGGTCGGTTTGTTGTTTTGCCTCAGCAATCACAGCATCATCTTGTGCAGGAAATAACACACCCGTGCCAATTAGAATCATCACCGCTTGTATCAGTTGACCGAAATTAATCCCAAACACAGCGACCGTTTGTTCAAGTTGTCCTAGGGTTTTTGGCTGATAATCGCTTAATGTGTCCAGAATTGGGGCATAAATTGATGGATGTAAAACAGACTCACCCAAATTTCCAGACACTTTGAATGACACATCGGCGCGTGCTTGACCCAGTACCACCCGTTGAGCGCGTATCGCTTCGGTCTGTTCCAGTAGATTTAATCTAACTGCTCCTTTGATCCAATAATCACGGCGAAAGGGCTGATTGACACAAATATCACGCGACGTTTCACGCAATAAGTCATCGGGAATTTCATTTAAAAAATCTTGCTGTTCATCGGTGAGATTCAGCGTGTCAACGTGGTCAAGATAATGTGCAGAACAAGCAAAGGTCAATTTAGCAGACGATAACAAATGCGCAGTTTGCGAAAACGACAACGGTTGCCAGTTTTGATTAAGGTATTCGTTATGGTTATCAGGGTTTAATTTTTTGAACTGTTCGACAATGCTCGGATTAGCGCGTACATAACTGGGGTTAGTTGCTAATAGCGTTTGTGCAAAATACACGGCTGAATCAAAACGAGATAAACCGCCTTCCCCGTGCGATCCCATCACATCAGCGTATTCGGCAAGCAAATCACGCACGGGTATCATCGCCGCCCAACCCGCATGGGTGTGGTAGCTGACATAAACAACACCGCCTACTTTCAATTTACGCTGTAAAAAATCGACAATAAGCGCGTGATTTTCCTCGTTAACCCAGTTCCACACGCCGTGTAGCGCGATGTAATCAAAATCAGGTAAATCAGTACGACTGCAAAATTCAGCAAATGACTGATCGAAAAGCTGCGCATCCGCGCCTGAAACTTGTGCCACTTGTTGGGCGAATTGGGTATGGGCTGGATTAACCTCCGTACCAAACCATTGTGTTACCGAAGCGGTAGCGTGTAGATTGACATTTACACCCTGAGCAAAACCCAGTTCGCACGCAGCACCTACTTTTGGAAAATGCAGTCCTGTATTTAAAAAAGCCAAACGTAATCGCAGTGGATTGAGTTTAGAGTCATAGCTAAAAGTATCGTCAATGTCGGCTGCACAGCCGTCAGTCCAGTCAGTCATGGAAAAGTCTCGGTGATGTTTTAGTGATAGGAGTAAAACAGCTTTAGCTGTTTTATGTCCAATAGCTAACGCTATTGGACTCCCTTGGGATTACGCAAAACGATCAATCATTTTGCCCGCTTGCTCGGCAAATTGTTCCAAATTGCCTTTTTTTACTTTATCGACAGGAATAACCAGCGCGGTATTCAAACTAATGTAAATATAGACATAACGCTTACCGTATTCCACTCGCACCAGCTCTTCCCACGCCATTTTATTTTTACCGCTAGGGGATTTTTCGTGTAGGAATTTTGGATTTTCAGGATCAATGGTTAGCGTGTAAGTGCCAAACATATTGATTTTTTCTTTGTTGGTGTAGTTATTAAGAATTTGCCGACGTAAATCCAACATCATAATTTTAGGTGAAAACACCGCCCACAAAAAAGCAATCACGAGGATATAAGCCGATGATTTCATATCACCGTAATAAAAATAATAAAAAGACCCTATCAAACCCATGATACCTGGAACTATCCAGCGGTTTTTTCTAATATTGGCTTGGATGTCTTCATTTCGCATGAACTGTATTTCATTGAAATGGATTAAATCTTCTTCTTGGAATTCGTATTCAATTTCAAACATGATAGCTTCTCTCGTTCCCACGCGCCGCGTGGGAATGCCGTTAAGACCGCGCTGGCGGTCTGTGTGAAAAACATGGCGCGGCGCACCCTAATGTATTCCCACGCCGCGCGTGGGAACAAGAATGGCTTAGTGCATTTTAATTTTTTGATAAACACTGCGTCGAAACGCATTAGATAATGTCAGCATAGCGGTTCTGAAATAACCGTGTATTGCTATCTGGTGCATTTTATACAAAGACAAGTAAACAATCTTAGCAATAAAACCACCGATACTAACCGTCCCCATCAAACTTCCCATCAGATTGCCAACGGTGGTGTATTTACCCAACGATACTAGCGAACCGTAATCATGATAAGTAAACTTGACTAACGAACCGCCTTTTAAGCGATTAACAATGGATTTAGCGACAGCGGACGCTTGTTGATGTGCTGACTGCGCTCTGGGCGGTACGTTACCACCATGACCTTCCCACACACAAGCGGCACAATCACCCATCGCAAAAATGGCATCATCACTGGTTTTTAAGGTGTTATCAACCATCAGTTGATTAATGTGATTGGTTTCCAAACCGTCCAAGTTTTTCAGCCAATCTGGTGCTTTAATTCCTGCCGCCCAGACTTTAATATCGGCTTCAATAAATTCGCCATCGTGGGTGGTAATGCCCTCGCGGGTGATTTCCGTCACTCGTCGTCCCATGCGCAAATCAACCCCTAAACTGACTAATTGCTGTTGGGTAGCAGTGGCTAATTTAATTGGTAGCGCGGGTAATAATTGCGTTGCCGCTTCGACAATGGTTAATTTAACATTGCTAGTTTCTTGCAAACCGTACATAGCTAATACATTGGTCACTTCGTGTAGTTGTGCAGCTAACTCAACACCTGTTGCCCCCGCGCCAACAATAGCAATCGACAAAGGCTTAACACTGTCTTTGCCAATATACTTTTTGATATACGATTCAAATAAGTTTTTTTGAAATTTAAATGCCTGCACTGTGGTATCTAAAAACAGACAGTTTTCAGCCACACCTTTGATATTAAAAGTATTACTGACACTACCGACTGCCATCACTAGCGTGTCATAACTAAACGTACGGCTAGGAATCAGTTCTTCACCGTCATCATTAAAGGTAGGACTAACGTAAACTTCTTTTTTAGCTCTGTCCAAGCCTTCCATTTTGCCTAAGCGAAAGCGAAAATCACTGCGATACGCCTGTGATAAATACTCAACTTGCTCCGATTCATCCAGCGTCCCCGCTGCCACTTCATGCAACAACGGCTTCCAAATATGGGTTGATGTGGCATCAATCAAGGTAATATCCGCCAGTCCTTTTTTACCTAACTTGTACCCCAAACTGGTTGCCAACTCTAAACCTGCCGCCCCGCCCCCAACAATTACTACTTGATGTTTTTCAGCCATGACTCTTTCCGCCTTAATAAACGTGCTAATATATGAAAGCATTATAACTAATCAACGCCGCCGCCGTTGATTTTAAGTGAGTTTTCTCGCCTTTCAATTATTGCCATTCTTTCTGAGCATTACAAACTATTATGATCTATAACATTGATATTGTTGGAACCTGTAATCTCCGATGCCCTTCATGCCCTGTAGGAAATCACGATCAGCAAGGCTATGGTTTGAAGCGAAAAAGCGGATTTATGGATATTCAGATGTTTGAAGATATTTTGACGAAAATTGCTCTTGAGGATTCTGAACCAGAAATTCATTTGTACAATTGGGGAGAACCGCTCCTTCATCCAAAGTACGCCGAAATAGTCAAATTGGTTATGGACAGAGGCTGGTATTGTGGCGTTTCTACTAACCTGAGTCACGAAAATATAGATATGCGTACAGTAGCAAAGCATATACCTAATTTATTGAGAATTTCCTTATCTGGATTTTATCAAGATATCTATTCCAAGGGACACCATAATGGACATATAAGTCTAGTGAAATCCAACTTATACAAATTGCATCACATTATTGTTAAACAACATGGTACTGAATTTTTGAGTAGAGTTGAGGTTTGTTACCATGTTTACAAAGACAATGTTAATGATGACATTGCCATGATATATAGGTTATGCGGAGAACTTGGTTATTGTTTTACTCCAAGGTGGGCTATATTAATGCCCTTAGAAGGTATGCTGGATTATATTAGTGGAAATGCAAAGGAAGATATGCTAAGAATCGAAGAGCGTCTACTGATTTCTGCGCAAGATGGATTGGAGATTGCTAAACGAAACCCTTTGCCTGATTGTCCATTGAGGAGCGAACAAACTGCTATTAATCATGATGGCAGCGTGTCTTTGTGTTGTACAGTTTATGATGAGAAATATATTATTTCTCCATCATTTTTACAAGTCCCCAGACAAGAGCTTCAGCGCATCAAGTACGCTCACAATCTTTGTCAGACTTGTATGAGTTACAATCTCCATTCTTGGGCTATAACTTATAAAGATAGCGATTGGAATGAAAAGGGAAACCAAATTTTATCTGAGTTAAACACACCCTATATCATTAACCAGAACCAACATCCTCGGCTTGCTAACCGCACATGATAAATTGTTAGTTCGTAGCTGGTGCTAAATATTCGACTTGCTCTAACTCATCCAGCGTACCCGCTACAAAGGCTTCCAAACATGGAGTTGCAGTGGCATCCATTAGAGTAATTTCAGTTAAGCTTTTTTGCCTAACTTATACCCCAAACTGGTTGCCAACTCCAAACCTGCCGCACCCCACAATCACTTGAACTTTAACCACTACCTATTTTTTAAAGACGTTATCTGTTTGGCGAGGGTGTTGCTTGTAGGAACGGATTTATCGGCACTGTACGAATGTTCGCATCTACACGAAATAACTATTAACTGATAAGTGCATAGCAATAAGTTTGCGTGTATTCGGGAGTGCAAGCTTTGCTTGCAAGTCAGGCAAAGCCTGACCTCCAACGTTATGAATACATCCTTACTTGTTGCTAAGAACTTAGCTATGTATAAACTGTGCATGAGCTATTCCATGTTTCATGTAAAATGAAAGGGGAATTTCCAATCAACTATTCAGGTCATCTATGAGTACCATTAAATATCGCTCCATTTTTACTGTCGCTACTGATCAACAACGCAAAGAAAATTTTGACGATTACTGGATTTTCACGCAACAACACGGCGGTGAGTTGCTAGAAGAAGAAAAGGACTTACTTAAAAAACGCGCTCGCTTAGAATACTTTCAGAATAATCCCGTAAAATTACGCACGCCGTTAACCAATCCTGACGCTTTTTATCGCAACTACATTACGATGGTGGATGATCCTAAGTCTTTGGATCGCCTGACCTTGATGTTGACGGGGATTTATAAATTCGCTAGGCATGAATGGGTCGGCATTAAAGGTGCGTGGAATGTCTCGCCTGAAATGGCAAATGCACGCAATCTTCAAGATAAAATTTCACGGGTGCATTTAGCGGAAGAGTTTTGTCATGTCCGTTTATTTGACGAAATGCTTAAAACCTGTGGTTTGGAAAAAGTCGAATGGGTACCGTTGTCACCTTGGAAAGAAAAAGTTTACGAGATATTTCCTAAACTCCCCAGCTTTTTACTAGACGCACCTGCTTTTGTCACTGAATTAATGGGGGTAACTTTTTACTGCCATTTAGACAAATTATTTGATGATGTGTTAGCCGATGAGCCTGAAGTACGAGAAAGATTGAAAGCCTTATTGGATGAAATTACCATTGATGAAGCGGCTCATGTCGGTCAACGTAGAAACTTTGTCGGCGCGTTGGGTATTAAAGTGTCTAAATGGTTAGTTAAGCCTTTTTATACTCTGTTTTTCGATGATATTCCTGAAATAGGTTTATTATTTGATGTGAAACAAATGATTAAAGACGGTCAGAGTTTTGATTTTAATCATTTAGATGAACATATTGTTGAACGTAGTTGGATTCCGTCGTACTGCAAGGTTTAAAATTAAGGGCAGTGGATTAAATCTGTTGTTTTTACTGTTGGGCATGACTGCCAGTCCTTTAAAGGACTGGCAGTCATTAATATCACTATAATCAGGTTTAACCCATTACCCTAGATAATTTTCATCTTGGGTAATTAAAAATAATATCCACGAAAATTTCCCCGTACTAATTTTAGAACCGCAATAATCACAGATTGCTGCTTGTCCCATTTTGTCAGCAGATGCACCGCATTGCGGACATGAGTTTATATTAAAAGTTGCTTCAGTTTTCTCTACACCTGCTCGTCGCGCAAATGTCCAATACTCAGTATAAGTACGGTGTTTTTTATTTGAACCACCTATTATGTTATTTTGTTTATCTTGGGTATAATCAAAACACGACGCAAATACGCGCACAGTAATAGTTTCATAATAAGTATCTAACTCGATTTTAATTAAGCTAACCTCCTGTATTTTTAAATCATCCAAACGATTATTCCACTGATGCTGCCTATATAATTCCATCCAAAATGAATTCGCTTCATACAATCTATCAGACACTAAATGTCTAACCTTAGTTAAATCATGATTTGTCCACGCAGCATTTAATGCCAGAAAATAATTTTCGACAATTTGTTGTTTAAAGGTAACCCAATAATCAGACCATACAATAGCGCGTTGTTTTTCAAAGCCTGCTATTTCCTGCACTAACGTTGGACTTTTTAAACTAGGTAAATTCGTCCCTTGTTCTTCGGAGTACGATACTAAATCGCCAGTATTTAATAGTGTTTGATCTAATACAAAACGGTCTTTGACATACCATTGTTGTTGCCCTTTTATAATCACCGTTCGACAACTGTCACATTCCCCTGTATCGGTAAAATGGGCAGCCGCGCCACACGCAGGACAGCTTAAAGCCTGCATAGTTTCAGGTGCGGGTGATAATAAACCTTTATTGCGCTGGAAAAACCAGCGTTCGGTTCTTACATAACGGCTATGTTGTTTACCTGTATCTTGAGTATAAAAAGCAGGATGAATACTGTAATTTGATTCAATTTCTACGCCGATTACCTCTTCAGTATCTGTACGACTCATTGAATATAATCTAACTGAATTAATTACAATTTCATCAATAATAATCACTTGCTTGCCGATTAATAAATCTAGCATATTATCTTTTTTTACCGAATCACTTAAATAAGGCGTTAAATAGTTAAACTCTTTTTTACCATAATAGCTGTAATATTTAACGTACAGTAAATGCACAAAATCTAAAAATACAATACGCGAAAAATTAGCATCGTGTTGTTTAAAAATCGTTAATTGTGATTCATCAAAGCGATTATTCGGATTCCGAATAATCATTGTTTTAGGTTGGTTGTTATAGATTATCCAGATAATAAATAATACAACTATTATTAATATAATGAGTGTTACTAAACTAATATTCCCCGTAGATGAGGAGCTTGATGAATAGCTGGAAGAATGACTACTCCATGAAGATGAATGACTGCTACCTGAATATGAATGACTGCTAGATGAATGTGAAGAACTAGAAGAATGACCACCGCTAAAACGCGCTTGCACATCTTGACTAGAAAATACTATTAAACCTATAGCTAACGCACAATAAAATGATACCGTTCGTGGTGAGCTTGTCGAATCACATTCACACTTCGACAAGCTCAGTGCGAACGGTTTTGTAATTATTTTATTAGCAGTTAGCTCTAATATTAAAAGTATTGCTGAAAAGAGTGACAGTATTTTTTTCATAAGTCTATTCTCAAATCATTGGGTAATTCATTACTATTATTTTCTAAAGCAGGAATATACTGTTTAAAAATTTCTTTGCATTTTGTTAATTCTTTTAATAATGATTCTGGCGGATTTTTAGTTTTAAAAATATTATTTAAATTACTGGTTATTATTTGCCATTGTTGTTCTGGAATAGCCATTTGCGCTCCTCTATCGGCAACGATATAAGCCATTTTTTCCAGTAAAGAAATATAAATTAATGTGCCTACTTTTGTACTGGTATGGTGTAAGCCACCTTTTTGAAATAATGCTCGCGCCATGATTTCTACATTGCGTAGTTTACGTTTTTTCCCCACTAATAATTGCTGCACAAAAGGCAAGGCTAAACCTATTAATAGTCCTAAACCAAAGGCGGCGAGTGTGGCGAAATAAATGATGTCATCATCAATACCCGTCTCGATAAAAAATAAAATACTGAAAGTGAGTAAGCTCAAATTAGCCGCTAACCCCATCGGCACATCATCATAATTGGCTGAGCGTTGTTTAATCAGCACGACAATTTCAATTTGTGAAACCTGTTCAAGCTCAGCAATTACATTGCCCAGTTGGGCTTGAAAATCAGCATCGGTAAATTTTTTCATTGTCACGCCCTTAAAAGAATGATGGGGTTTTAACCTCATATATAATGAGGCTTCAGCTTGGAGGATAAGCTATTTTAGTTTTTTGTTCAAAAAAATAATTATGTTCCTATAATATAGAAGTTACGCATTGACAGATGCTATAAAATACGAACATCCCCTAACCAAGAAAATAGCAAGATTGTGATAAGGAAACCAAGTCGCCCACCAACGGCACGTTGTACGTTGCCTATGTATATTAGTTTTTTATTGAGTG
>JAPLRZ010000016.1 GCA_026398895.1 Methylococcales bacterium | reverse complement strand
CTGAAATCATCACCCTCTAACCATGCTTTGGCTTTTTCAAGCTGTTGCTCTGGTGTTGGTTTTGCGACTTGTTTTGGCGTAACAACGGGTATAGGTTCTGGACTAGGTGGAATGGATTTTTCATTAGCTTGCATTATTTTAGTTATAGCATAACTAACGATTATTGAAATCAACAACGCTATTACAAAGAATCTAACCTTTCTGGCAAAGATATTTTTTACCATCGACAATGTTGCGCTACCAATATCGTAAAAAGAGCGTTTCTTTATTCCTCTGCCTTTTTCTGGCTGAACATTTGCCAACTTCGGCGTGGCTTTGACCGTTTTTTCAAACATTTCAACAGGTTTTACTGGCTCTGGTTTTTTAATCTCTGGCGGTGGCTTTTTGATGGGTTGGTCTGGCTTTGCTACAATCCCTGCAACCGCCCATTTGCCTATAAACTCAACTGAGCCAATTTTTTGGGTGTACAACTCAGTCAATAATGAATCACGATTTTTTTCTAATTCACTGAGTTGTTCGATAGGTGAGTTCAATATGTTTATTGCCTCCAAATAGACCTTATCATCTAGTTGCCCATGATGCAGTAGGTCAAGCAACAAGGTTCTTATCTTGCTAAAGCGGTCGTTACGCGGACTTTTACCACTGTGGGCAATTAATAAATCACCACCACCCAAGGTAAAAATCTGTGGCGTTTGTGTGCTTTCAGTTTTTACCTGTTCTTTAACATAGGCAAACAATTCACTTAATTTGATAACCCCTTGTGTGTGTTTATCGGCATCACCTGTAGCAATACCGTTAATTAAATGTTTGGTGAACACACTGTAACGGTCGCCCTCTTTTTCTACCGCCGTTTGGTTGGCGGTAGAAGCGGTCATGATGTGTAAACCACCGCCCTCGTCTTTGGACAGTTCTGCCAAGGTTTGATTAACTTGACTCGACAATTCACCTTTTTTCAAAAAAACCTTGTCAATAGCTCCGCTAAAACAACAATCCAAAATCAAAATAATTCGATTGCAATTAGATTCATCAATCAGCTCTTTAATTTGGCTAACTGCAATAGCGGTGACTTGTAGGGCATCGACTTGGGTATCTTTCGCGCTTAAATAAAGCTGCTTCTTCAAATTGGTCGGTATACCATGCCCCGAAAAATAAATGAGGACGACATCATTTTTGGTGGCTTTTTTTAAGATGTTGAATAGCCCCACTTCAATCTCTTGACGAGTTTTGTTAATCAGTGGCGGCATAACCTGAAATTGCCCACGTTCAGAGTCAGCTAATACGGCAGCTAACCCCTGCACATCCTTTGGAGGACAACGCAACTTAGCTATTCCAGAATTTTCCTGAAATTCATTATTGCCAATTAATAGGGCATAACGCTGTTCAGTCATGAGGCTCAGAATCAATGAGTTGTTCTAGGCTAATTAGGATGTGTTCTATTTGGTTGGATTTGAGGTTTTGTGCGTTGATTTTAACCACTTTGTCGCCGTTTTTAAATTCGATTTGCAAAGAAGAATTGAACGTTAAATAGCTTTTTAGTGTTTCAATTAAAGCGACCACTGCACCGCTTTTTAAAAAAACCAGTGCTAACACGCCTATGGTAATCGGGTCGCCTTTGTTTTTGCTACCTTGTTCGCTGTCACCCTTTGCAAGCTGAACGTCTACATCGGTTTCTCGTTTTAGGGTTTGGTATAAATCTTCGGTTAATGCCTGTAATTTATCATCGTTTAGTTGGTCGTTTTTAAGGATTAGTTGAATGCTCACTGGGTTTCTCCATTTGGGTTTTAGGGATTTTAATATGAAAACTGTGGTTTCGCTTACAAAACTTTGTGTTGGAGCGGTTTTACGCTGTATTGGAAAACTACGGTAAGAAGTTCATCGACTGTATTCATGTTGCCCAGTTCAGTATCCTTTAGGTATTCGCTGAATGAAGTAAAAATACCGCTACCAGCTACCCAAACAGAGCATGGTTTGTTGGCGCGGTATTATTAAAAATCGAAAGGAGTCAAAAAACCTGTTTTTTGACTCCTTGGCTATTTTTTATTCAATACTAATTTGCTTTAGAGCATCAAACGGCACAGTGCGAAGTTCATTAAACGCTTCACCGTCCTGCTCAATAAATAATGCGGCAATGCCCGCTTTATTTGCCGCTTCAATGCCTCTGGTTTTACCTAAACATAACAAGGCAGTAGACCACGCATCGGCTTGAGTGGGGTTGTCATGCAGTACCGTGACTGACACGATATTGTGATCGACTGGGCTACCTGTTTTTGCATCCAAGATGTGACTATAACGTTTGCCATTCACATCAAAATAATGCCGATACGTTCCCGAAGTCATCACTGCCAGCGGTTCACTGCGATTAATGGTCACAATTTTCTGCATGGTGCGTTCGTTGGATAACGGTTTTTCTAGCGCGACCCGCCACGCTGTTCCTTCAGGCTTTTTGCCACGCGTTTGTAATTCACCGCCAATTTCGACCAGATAATTTTCGATACCTTGTTGTTCTAACAACGCGACCATGCGTGAAACACTATAACCTTGCGCAATAGACGATAGGTCTATGCGTAACAGGGGATTGAGTTTTTGAATATGGTTAGCATCGACTATTTTAATCTGCGCAAAACCCACTTGTTTTAACGCAGCTTGTAGACTTGCAGCATCGGGCGGGGTTAATTTATCACCGTTAAAACCCCATAAATCAAATAAGGGCTTGATGGTTAAATCGTAACAACCTTCGCTGGCAATACTGACTACCCGCGCTTGCTCAATCAAACCGATAATTTCTTCACTCAGGGCAAGCGGTTCACTGCTGATTGTGGCATTGAGTTGTTCAATGACTGAATCTTTACGGTAATTGGATAGCTGCATATCGAGACGAGTAAATTCTGTCTCAACGAGTTGTTTAATACTGGCAGTATCAACCGCTTGAGGCGACCAAAAACTTATATGATAGGTTGTGCCTTGCGCATCACCGCTAATTTTTTGTATTTCAGGCGATTGAGAACAGCCTAAAAAAGTGAATGTCATTGCCAAAACAGCTAGCAGTTTATAAATATGTGTCGTCATTAATCTATCAGTGTCTAAGTTAAAATAGGCATTATATCAAGCACACTGGCTATTCAACTGAGCAATATCTGAGCGATATAAATATATTGTTAAGCACCCCTAGCTACCCTATTGAAATACACGATAGTCTATTGAAAATAAATCCCTTACAAATTTATATAGCATAAGCTTTTAGCTTACTATAAACTTGTTTTCGAGCAGATTTGCTTAAGATAATTATAAAAACATAATAATAACACTGGAGATAACTTATGAGTGAAGTACAAGAAACAACAGCAGCCGCTTCTTTATTTGACCAACTTGGCGGCGCGGCGGCTGTCGAGGCAGCGGTTGATATTTTTTATCGCAAAGTATTAGAAGATTACCGTATCAATCGGTTTTTTGATCACAGTGATATGGAGGCACAAGCGGCTAAGCAAAAAGCCTTTTTAACAATGGCATTTGGTGGCCCGAATAATTACACAGGCAAAGATATGCGTGAAGCACACGCCAAATTTGTCAAAATGGGTTTGAATGACAGCCATTTTGATGCCGTTATGGAGCATTTAATCGCGACTTTAGTAGAACTCAGTGTACCACCTGCATTGATTGCTCAAGTGGATGCACTGGCTGAAAGCACCCGCACTGATATATTGGGCAAATAAACACGGCTCGGTGGAGGAAATCATGTCAAAACTAACCCTAAATGGAGTGACATTTACCAGTCAACCTAATGAAACGGTATTGGATACGCTATTGAGAGAAAACATCCAAATACCCAATGGTTGTCGCCAAGGCATTTGCCAATCCTGTTTAATGCGTAGTGTTGACGTACCTCCACCAGTTTCTGCGCAAGTCGGTCTTAATCAGACACAACAAAAACAAAACTATTTTCACGCCTGCGTTTGTTATCCTGAGCAAGACATGATGCTTGCCTTGCTCGAATCCGAGCAAACTATTTTCATCACTGCCCGCGTGATTCAAAAGCAGTTATTAACTGTCGATATTGTGCGCGTAATTGTTGAATGCGACACCAATCTTACTTTTTTCGCAGGTCAATTTGTCAATTTATTGCGCGATGACGGCTTAACACGCAGTTATTCAATCGCCAATCGTCCACAAGCGGACAATCGATTAGAATTTCATATTCGCCGTTTACCTAATGGTCAATTTAGCAATTGGGTTCATGATGAGCTGGTAGTAGGTAGCACATTAACCCTTTCAGAACCTAAGGGCAGTTGTCATTATTTGTCTGGCAGTGAAGCACAACCTCTGCTATTAATCGGTACAGGCAGCGGATTAGCTCCACTGTGTGGGATTATTTCTGACGCACTAGAACAAAGTCATTCTGGCGACATTCATTTATTTCATGGTAGCCGCCATCATGAAGGCTTATATCTAGTTGATGAGATGCGTGAACTGGCAATAAAACACGCTAATTTTTATTACACCCCCTGTCTTTCAGGTGACAACGTAATCGCTGACACTGTGCAAGGTCGCGCTCATGATGTGGCGTTATCCACCATTGAAAATTTAAAAGGCTGGCGTGTTTATTTATGCGGACACCCCGATATGGTCAACCACAGCAAACGGTTGGCGTATTTAAAAGGCGCGTCAATTAAGGATATTTATGCCGATGCGTTTCATGTTATTTCACCCGACACGAAGTAATTGCATAATAATAATTCCCTGTACAAAATAAAGAGCGTAGTATTAAAAGCACCGCTTTAAATGTTAGTTAATGAGGAAACTAATCATGGGATTATTTAAAAAAACACCACCAAAAGAGCCGTTGAAAAACACCCAAAAAACTAAAACTGAGACCACCAGTTTTTTCTTCTTTTGGAAAAAAAATAAACCGCCAACCGCTGTTGTTTCTGAAGAAGTTTTAGTAGAAACACCTGCATCCACACAAAGCTCATCGCCAGAAAATAGTCATACAGAACAATCAACCATCAAAAAAAGTGGTCGTTTTGCCTCGATAAAAACCAAACCTGCCGCTACTACCATTAACGACGCATTAAATTACGTCCCACCTAAAAAAACACCGAGCATACTACCTGGTTCAGACGGCGAACACGAATTACAAGAAAAAATTGCCGCTAAACCCCGCGCAATGAATTTTTATAATAAACAGGTGTTAAGTTTTCTTGCCCCTGAAATGCAAAAATTTATCGAAAAACAAGAGTTTTTATTTGTTTCTACCTCTGATGCAAAAGGGGAATGTGATTGCACCTCTAAATTAGGTGAAGCTGGGTTTATTCGAGTATTAAATGAAAAACATTTAATGTATCCCGAATATCGGGGTAATGGGGTTTATGCGAGTTTGGGCAATATTAGCGAAAACCCCCATATTGCCATGCTTATTATTGATTTTTATAAAGATACTATTGGCTTGCACGTTAATGGTAAAGCCAGAATTATCGAAAATGAAGCGTTATTACAATTCAAAGATAATATGCCAGCATCAGTGATTGCAGAAATTACTAAAGAGGGTCATAAAAAACCTGAACGCTGGGTTATCGTGGAAGTAGAAGAAGCCTATGTGCAATGCTCTAAACATATTCCTTTATTGAAAAAACTCGACAAGCGTGTTGATTGGGGAACAGACAGTGAAGTCGAGAAAAAAGTCGATTACTTTCAACTACAAGATATTCCGTTATACGATAGGCTGGGCGGTGATAAAGCAATAGAAATTGTGGTCGATCATTTTTATCGTAAAGTATTAAAAGATGAATTTGTCGCGCCATTTTTTGAAGATGTTGATATGGATGCTCAACGACAAAAACAAAAAGGCTTTTTAGCAATGGCGTTTGGTGGCCCTTATAATTATACAGGGAAGGATTTGCGTACCACACATGAACGACTGGTCAAAGAAATGGGATTATCAGATAAGTATTTTGATCATATTGTAGGGATATTAAAAGAGACGTTTCAAGAATTAAATATACATGAAAAAGAAATTAATCAAGTGCTTGAATTATTAGCAACCACGCGTGATGATATATTGTGCCGTTAAATTGCAAAACTGATAGTAAGGAATTTGATTATGACTTCTAAAGCAAAAAGATTAACAGTGAGTGGTAAATCTTATAGCTGTGAACCTAATGAAACGGTATTAGATGCTTTATTACGCCAAAAAGTACCCGTTCCTTATGCGTGTCGGCAACAAATTTGCAAAAGTTGCATTATGCGCTCACTCAATGCGCCACCACCGCTTGAGGCGCAAAAAACCTTAAGAGAGTCATTAAAATCTAAGAATTATTTTCTCGCTTGTGCCTGTATTCCAGAGCGAGATATGGAACTTGCCCTGCCAGAATCGTTAAGTATCCAAGTAACTGCGCAGGTCAATAGTATTGATTATTTGAATGAAGATATTATCGCCATTTTATTGCAATGTGCAAGTCAGGTGAATTACACAGCTGGGCAGAGTATTATGTTAATGAATCACGATAATATTGGAAAGAATTATTATATTACTTCACCCACCAGTTTAAAAGAAAGTGGATTAATTGAAGTGCATATTCCTCTGGTAAAAGACGGGTATTTTAGTGAGTGGGTAAAAAGTGAATTAAAAGAAGGCGATACTGTTTCTATTTCTTGTCCAATAGGGCAAAGTTTTTATGTACCTAGTGATATGAGTCAGCCCTTATTATTAATAGGGTTTGATTTAGGTTTATCGCCTTTAATTGGTATTATGCAGGATGCACTAGAAAACGGGCATACTGCACCTATTTATTTATTTCATAGTGTACACAAAAAAAGCCAACTTTATTTGGCAGACGATTTGCGTGAAATAACAGAATATCACCCTAATTTTCATTATGTGCCTTGTATAGAAAATGAGCCTATTGTTGATAAAGGGTTTTATCAAGGACAAGCCCATAAAGTGGCTCTGAAAATGTTTCCTGATCTGACTGAGTGGCGAGCTTTTATTTGTGGTCAATCGGAGATTGTTAAAATCAGCCAAAAAGAAATTTATCTAGCAGGCGTGACAACAACTCGATATTTATGCCTTAGATAGAATTTTACATTTTAATTAAATCAGGAAATTGATATGTCGAGGAAGAAGAAAAATAACAGCGGCAATAGTAACAGCAATTGGGCTGAGAAACTTTTTGACGAAAAAACACCAACAAAAATAACATTAGCAGATGACTTAATTGCAAAAAAAAAGGCTATTACGCCTTCGGGTAGCGCGTTTTGGATTGACCAATTATTTGAGGGTAAAACACCTATTCAAAACACCGCACAAAATAAATTACAAGTCATAAAAAATGGTATTGTCGTTTATGAATTAGACTTAAATGAAGCTAAAGCGGAAACCATTTTAGGACGACATCCCACCGCTGATATTCAATTAGAAGGCGCGAGAATTTCCATGTTTCATATTGCTCTTCTTAAGCAAACAGAAGATCGGTATTTTATTCAAGATTTAGGCAGTGAAAGCGGTTCATTTTTAAATGGTAATAAATTACTCGCAAAAGAAGCCACCCATTTACGCGATGGGTATATTGTTGAGTTACCCGATTTTTATTTAAAATTTACTTTACCTGATGTGCCTGCATTGGCAGATGAACTGGAAATAATTAAAAATCTGACTGATATTACCTTACCTAGTATTGAAAAACCCAAGTCCTGCCCGTTAATGTCACATTTAATTGAAGACAGGAATAATATAACGATTTGGTCTAAAGGCACTACCGTTTTACAAATAGCCGATATTGTTGATGAAACTTACGATACTAAAACATTTCGGTTAATTGGTGATGAAAAACCTATTTTATTTTCTTATCAACCAGGGCAATTTATTACCTTTTTATTGACTATCAATGGGGAAGAGGTACAACGCTCTTACAGTATGTCATCGTCACCTTCGCGCCCCCATGCTTTAGAAATAACTGTTAAGCGAGTGCCAAATGGTTTGGTGTCAAATTGGTTATGTGATAACGTTAAATTAGGCGACAAAGTTAAGGTGAAAGGCCCTGCGGGAAAATTCACCTGTTTTAGTTATCCGTCTAATAAAATCATGTTTCTTGCAGCTGGCAGTGGAGTTACACCCATCATGTCAATGGCACGCTGGATAGCCGATACTGCCCCGACTATCGACACAAAATTTATAGCGTCTTTCAAATCACCCTCAGAAATTATTTTTCGCCGCGAGTTAGAGTTAATGTCTGCACGCCATAGCAGTTTTCGCGTGGCACTCAGTGTAACCGCGAGTTGGCACAGTACCGAATTCTGGACAGGCTTTACGGGCAGAATTAATCAGAAAATGATAGAGATGGTTGCCCCTGATTTTCGAGAGCGTCATATCTTTATGTGCGGTCCTGAAGGATTTATGAAGGAAATGAAAGCCATGCTTATCAGTATGGATTTTCCGATGGTGAATTTGCATTCAGAAAGTTTTAGTGGCGGGCGCGTGGCTTCAGGGGTTGCAACACAGACTGATAGTGTAGGTAAATACCAAGTTAAATTTATTAAATCAAACATGACCATCAAAACCAATGGCAACAAATCTATTTTAGACTTAGCAGAGGCACATGGTATCGAGCTGGATTATGGCTGTCGGGCGGGTTATTGCGGCGATTGCAAGGCGAAAGCTATGGGTCAAGTAGAAATGCTCGCAAATGCAGAAATTGAGGACAGCGAAAAAGCTGACGGTTTTATTTATACTTGTTGCTGTTTTCCGAGAGGTGATATTGAAGTTGATGCGTGATATAGCTAAAGCACAATAAAATGATACCGTTCGTGGTGAGCTTGTCGAACCACATTCACACTTCGACAGGCTCAGCGCGAACGGTTTTGTAATCAATTTATACTGCACCAGCTATAATATCGCTATAAACAAGTTTAACCCACTACCCAATGACGCTTAAATTTCACACTAAACACCGAGGATTTTCGTGAACAACCTTGCTTACAACCACTTACTGCCCCTCTCTTTAGTGTTGCTGATGACAGGATGCGCCAGCGATCCTATCGACTATCAGGGTAATTATCCCAATAACATCGGTCAACAGCCTGTACTGGTGCCGTATCAAAAACCTATTCAACACCCTGATCTTACTAACAATTATTCGCCCAATAAACTAACGGGTGATTATGCTAATTCGCAGGCTGTGCAGAATTTCATTCAGCACATGGTGCAAACACACGGGTTTTCAGAAGCGTATTTGCTTGGATTGTTTTCAAGAGCGCAACGCCTAGATTATGTGATTCGCTTAGAAAGCCCTGAACCCTCTACCAGCTCTCCTAGACCCTCAGCAGGCAGTTGGACGCGCTACCGCAGTAAATTTTTGACTGAAGCACATATAGATAATGGCGTTGCCTTTTGGCGTGAACACGCTGCCGCCATTGAAAAAGCCAGTACAACTTACGGCGTTGATCCTGAATATATCGTTGCCATTATTGGCGTAGAAACTTTTTTTGGTAAAAACTTTGGTAAAACGTGTATTTTTGATGCTCTAACCACCTTGTCGTTCGATACATACCGTCGCGCTCCGTATTTTACTCAAGAATTGGAAAATTTCTTGTTAATGACAAAAGAGGAAGGCTATGAGCCACGCGATCCAAAAGGTTCATGGGCGGGTGCAATGGGTTACGGACAATTTATGCCCAGTAGTTTTCGCAAATTAGCGGTTGATTTTGATAATAATGGTCACCGTGATTTGTGGCAACCTTATGATGCCGTCGGTAGCGTCGCCCATTATTTTTCTGAACACGGTTGGCAGTTAAACGCTGTTGTAACACGACCTACACAAGCGTCGAATGATCCAGATGTCATTGAACTGGGTGGGGCAATGGGTAGCGAATACTGGCAGATTTATCCTAATTTTAAAGTCATTAAAAAATACAACAACAGTAATAAATATGCGATGGCAGTACATCAATTAGCGCAGGCAATTAAACAGCGGTATAACTAAAATAATGACTGCCAGTCCTTTAAAGAACTGGCAGTCATACCCAAAATTTAATCTACTTTATTTAATTAAACTCAACAATACACCCGCAGCGACCGCTGAACCAATCACACCAGCGACATTAGGTCCCATTGCGTGCATCAGTAAAAAATTATGAGGGTTACTTTCCAAGCCAATTTTATTGGCAACTCGTGCTGCCATTGGGACAGCGGAAACACCTGCCGCGCCTATCAGGGGATTAATCAGCGTGGTACTGAAACGGTTCATGATTTTTGCCATAATAACGCCTGCCGCTGTACCAATCGCAAACGCACACGCACCTAAGGCTAAAATACCCAACGTTTTAACTTGTAAAAAAGCCTCGGCACTGAGCTTTGAACCGACTGCTAAGCCTAAGAATATGGTGACGATGTTGATGAGTTCGTTTTGCGCGGTTTGACTTAGTCGCTCAACCACGCCACACGCATTCATTAAATTACCCAATGCGAACATACCGATTAAAGGTGTCGCAGACGGTAGTAATAAAATAGACAACAATAACAGCATTAACGGAAACAGGATTTTTTCGGTTTTACTGACGGCGCGTAGTTGCTGCATTTCTATTTTGCGTTCGGCTTCGGTGGTCAATGCCCGCATAATCGGCGGTTGAATCAACGGCACTAATGCCATGTAGGAATAAGCGGCGACCGCAATTGCACCGAGCAAATCAGGGGCAAGTTTGGAGGCGACATAAATGGCAGTCGGTCCATCTGCGCCACCAATAATGCCAATAGCGGCAGCATCTTTTAAACTAAACTCCAAACCAGGAATAACGTTAAGTGCTAATGCACCCAACAGAGAAGCAAAAATACCAAACTGCGCTGCCGCACCGAGTAACAGGGTTTTAGGATTGGCAATCATAGGGCCAAAATCGGTCATTGCCCCCACGCCCATAAAAATGAGCAAGGGGAAAATCCCCGCTTTAATACCAAAATACAGGTAATGCAGTATTCCACCCTCTTCGGCGATACCTGCAACAGGAATATTGCTGAGTATCGCGCCAAAGCCTATTGGCAATAATAGCAAAGGTTCAAAACCCTTTTTAATCGCCAGAAACAATAACAAAAAGCCGACCAGCATCATGAATGCTTGACCAGCAGTAAAATTGTAAATCCCTGTGCTTTGCCAGAGTGAAATAAGATTTTCCATGCAGGTTCTCTTTAAAAAGCGTTATAGGGTAATTAACAGTTCACCACCAGCCACTGCTCCACCTTCTTTAACGTGGATAGCACTGACTATGCCCGTATATTTAGAACGTATTTCCGTTTCCATTTTCATGGCTTCCATAATGACGACCACATCACCTGAGGCGATAATGCTACCGACATTAACCAATACTTTTAAAATATTACCCGCCATTGGTGATTCGATTACCGCACCTTCACTGGGTGGTGGTTCTATTATGTTGGCAATAGCTTGAATATCCAAAGCAGCATTACCAACACTGACAGCTACATTAAAGTTTCTACCATCAACATTGACAATATAGGTTTCAGTGCCAGAAACAGACGTGGGTGCTTGATTATTTACTGCAACCGTTTTTGGTGCAGTCACAGCCTGATAGTCTGGCGCGGCTTCAAAGGCATCTGGATTGCCACGATTAGCGATAAATTTCCAACCAACTTGGGCAAACATACCATTAATCAGCGCGTCTTCTTCAATAAATTTAGCGAGTTTTACTCCTTCTGCCTTGGCTTTTTCTTTTACTTCGGCAATTAATCTGTCCATCTCAGGGGCAATTAAATCTGCTGGACGACAAGTAATGGCAAGTGCGCCATTCAATACCCGCGCTTGCAACTCTTCGTTGACAGGTGCGGGTGTTGCGCCATATTCGCCTTTTAATAATCCAGCGGTTTCTTTGGTGATGATTTTATAACGTTCACCGTGTATGACGTTAATCACTGCCTGCGTACCGACAATTTGCGAAGTGGGTGTGACTAAGGGAATAAAACCTAAATCTGCACGCACACGCGGAATTTCCTGTAGCACTTCATCATATTTGTCAGTCGCGCCCTGCTCTTTTAGTTGGCTTTCCATGTTAGTTAACATACCACCAGGAACTTGAGCGATGAGAATGCGACCATCCACACCTTTCATGCTGCCCTCAAACTGTGCATATTTTTTGCGAACATCCCTAAAATAGTGCGCGATTTCTTCCAGTTTCACTAAATCCAAGCCAGTGGTGTATGGTGTATCTTCCAGACTAGCAACAATGGATTCAGTCGCACTATGCCCGTAGGTCATACTCATAGAGGAAATAGCGGTATCGACTTGATCTAAACCTGCTTCAGTCGCTTTGATAATGGTCGCAACACTTAAGCCTGTAGTTGCATGGCAATGTAAATGTATCGGCAATTTAGTGGCTTTCTTTAAACTACTCACCAATTCAAAAGCTTGGTATGGTTTCAGTAAGCCCGCCATATCTTTGATACAAATAGAATGCGCCCCCATGTCTTCAATTTGTCTTGCCAAATCCAGCCATGTGTTAATGGTATGCACAGGGCTAGTGGTATAAGAAATCGTACCTTGAGCATGAGCATCAGTCGCTAACACCGCTTTGACAGCGTGTTCGATATTTCTCATGTCATTCATAGCATCAAAAATACGAAACACATCAATGCCATTAATCGCACAACGTTCGACGAATTTATCAACCACGTCATCAGCATAATGCCGATAACCTAAAATATTTTGCCCACGCAATAACATTTGCTGAGGCGTGTTAGGCATCGCGGCCTTTAATAAACGCAATCTTTCCCAAGGGTCTTCGCCTAAATATCGAATACAGGCATCAAACGTTGCTCCGCCCCAAGACTCAATAGACCAATAACCGATGGCATCGAGTTTTTCACATATCGGCAACATATCGTCAATGCGCAAACGAGTGGCTAAGATGGATTGATGCGCATCACGCAAGACAACCTCAGTAATTGCTAAGGGCTTTTTTTTATCTTTTGCCATTCTTAATAGTTCTCCAGAAACCTGTCAACAAGGTATGTTGACCGTTTATATAGTTAAAAAATTATTTATGTTTGTTTCGATATTGATGCACAGCGGCAGTAATCGCGGCAATAACCTGTTTATCAACGCCTCCCGTGGAGACATGAAGGTTTGTTGCTGGCTTATCTGGGAAGAATCGTTGCACCAAAAACGACATTAAATTAATCGCGTAGACCAGCATGATCAAAAATAAGAATACGATTGTCATGCCAGTAAACATTAATTCTAATCCGCTACTCATTAGCTCTGTCATATTGCTAAACCCTGTGTTGAAATGCTTGAACGCATTGAAAATCTTAAAACTATGGCTACATTATCCATAAAACCAAGCCGCTAAACAAACTAAAGATAAGCGTTTTTGGCTATCCATTTGCACTGCCAGTCGATGATCCTATCAAATCAAGCGTTTTCTAGGTCAATTCAGTCATTTTTCCAAGGAACAATAGCAATGTCTTTAAAAACTTTGCTTGCTTTAGCAATCATCGCCTTGTTTACTGGAAGCAGTTATTGTGCCGAATGTCTAACCTCCCTACCCATTAATTACCACAATGAAAATATTAGGCAAATCCAATTTATACTGGAGGATACTAAAGGCAAAACACTTTTAAGCAAAAACTGTGCTGAAAATGATTCCATTTTTCCGTTACATAGCCACTATTTTTGGTTATCATCACAAATCTGTTTCATCCTATTCTTCTTAGGAAGCGTGGGTAGTGATTGAAACCTGCTTATAGCGAATTAATGACTGCCAGTCATGCTCAAACAGATTTAATCCACTATCGTTTACGTTCAGAAAGTTATAATAACATTTGGTGCTAGTTTAAATTAAGCAGCTAAAACAGTAAGCTACTGTTTTTAATGGAGTCCAATAGCTTTAGCTATTGCTGATTTGTAAAAAGCTGACGCTTTTTGACTCCTATTCCCTTCTAATGCCTGTAAACAAAAAAATGTTTTAATCACAATACATTGATTTATTTTGTTTATTTTTATGGGGCTAACTAGCACCAAAGGTTAATAGATATACCCTCATTTATTTTGAAACTTGAATAATTTTTATGGCTTATAACGAATTAGAAAAAACCACAAGACTGTGAATAGCGTTAACATTAGTATACTTGACTCGCTGACTTCGCATATCGCTGTCTTGAATGCGCAGGGTATTATTGTGGCAGTCAACAAGGCATGGCGGCAGTTCGGCACAGAAAATGGTTTTTCAGAAACCAATCACAGTCTGTTAGGTGCTAATTATCTGGATACCTGTAAAAATGCCATTAATCAACCTGATGGTGATGAGGTAAACGCCGCTCAGGCTGGTATTGCCGCCGTATTGGCAGGTGAGCAGGAAAGTTTTTATTTAGAATACCCGTACCATTCGCCTAATCAGCAACGCTGGTTTTCTATGAAGGTATCGCCATTGCAAGGTTCAGTGGGTGGAGTCGTAGTGAGTCACGAAAACATCACTGAGCGCAAGCTAGCTGAAATTGCCTTACGCGCCAGTGAATCACGCTTCCGTGCCATCATTGACGCATCGACCATACCTATGACACTCAATGATGCGCAAGGCAACATCACCTATTTGAATCAGATATGTATTCAAACCATTGGCTATACATTGGCTGATATTCCTACACTGGAAGACTGGTGGTCACTCGTGTATCCAGAACCGTCATATCGACAGTGGGTAACTGACATTTGGCACAGTAAGTTGGCAGAATCCATTCGTAACAACCAGCCATTTGTGCCGATGGAGCGAAACATTACCTGCAAGGATGGTACGGTTCGTATCTTCATGGTGAGTATTTCTGCCTTAGACGATAATAATTTTGCAGGCACTTACTTAGTCACGCTGTACGATATTACCGAACGCAAAAAAATGGAAGAATCTCTGCACATTGCCGCTATTGCTTTTGAATCACAAGAGGCAATGGTCATCACAGATGCTAATCCAATCATTCTTAAAGTCAATCAGGCATTCACTCGAATGACGGGATACAGTGCTGAGGAAGCAATAGGCAATACCCCATCTCTACTTAAATCGGGCAAGCATAATAAGGAATTCTATGCCGCAATGTGGGAAACTCTGAATCGTGATAAATTCTGGACAGGTGAAATATGGAATCGGCGTAAAAATGGTGAACTCTATCCCGAATGGCTGAGCATTTCCGCTGTCACCGATAATGAAGGGCAGGTTAGCAATTATGTTGCTGCGTTCACCGACATCACCATAAGCAAGAAGCTAGAAGAAACGATTCACCATTTAGCGTTCTATGATCCGCTGACGAGTTTACCGAATCGGCGTTTAATGCGAGATCGACTACAACAGGATCTAATTTCCCGCAAATTAAAGAGCCACTACGGGGCTATCTTGTTTATCGATTTGAATGACTTCAAGATGCTGAACGACACCAAAGGTTATGATAGTGGCGATCTGCTGTTGATTGAAATCTCTAGGCATTTGCAAGCGGCTGTGCATGAGGATGATACCGTTGCTCGCACAGGGAGCAACGAGTTTGTGGTGCTAGTAGACGCATTGGATATAAGCACTGAATTGGCTGCTATGCAAACCGAGACTATTGCTAACAGAATTCTTACCTCGATTGGTCAGCCCTTTAATTTGCGCGGCTACGAATACCGCTGCTCAGCCAGTATCGGGATTGCCTTATTTCATAGCCATGAAATCAATGTCGATGAATTAATCAAACAGGCTGATATGGCGATGCACCAAGCAAAAAAAATCGGAAAAAACAGCCTCTGCTTCTTTGACCCTGTGATACAGGATGCACTGGAATTTCGTGTACAGTTAGAATCTTGGATGCTCAAGGCACTTAACGAACAGTACGAACTGTACTACCAGCTACAGGTTGACGACAAAGGTAATGCAACGGGTGCAGAAACCCTAATACGTTGGAATCATCCAGAACAGGGGATTATTTCACCAGCGGATTTTATTCCGCTGGCAGAGGAAACGGGCTTAATTTTACCAATGGGGCAGTGGGTATTGGAAACGGCTTGCACTCAGTTAAAGGCGTGGGAGCATCAGCAAAACACCGAACATTTGGTACTTGCCGTCAATGTCAGTGCTAAACAGTTCACTCAAAAAGATTTTGTCAAACAGGTACTGGCAACACTGGAAAAAACGGGAGCTGATCCTAATAAACTGAAATTGGAACTGACTGAAAGTATGTTGGTGACGAATATCGAAGACATTATTGCTAAAATGAATAGCCTGAGAATCAAAGGGGTGAAATTCTCGCTGGATGATTTCGGCACAGGTTTCTCTTCACTGTCTTACTTAAAACGCCTACCGTTAGATCAATTAAAAATAGATCAGTCATTTGTGCGTGACTCCCTAACAGACCCCAGTGATGCGGCGATTATTAATGCTGTTATCGCACTGGGGCAAAGTCTTGGTATGGAGGTTATTGCGGAAGGTGTGGAAACACAAGCGCAAAGAACCTTCCTTGAGGTACAGGGATGCACCCATTATCAAGGTTATTTTTTTAGCAGACCGCTACCACTGAATGAATTTGAGCAATTGCTACATAACTTTTAAGAATTTACAAACATTGACTGTGATCTGACAGCAAAAAGATAAACAACATGAATTCACAAAATACGATACAACTATCCAAATCTGTTGCCTTACGCTTCGATGTGATTGCAGGACTTACAGCAGCGGCTATCGTGTTACCTAAGGCAATGGCGTATGCCACTGTTGCAGGTTTGCCCGTATCAGTGGGTCTTTATACCGCTTTTATACCGATGATACTCTACGCACTACTGGGATCATCCAAAGTGCTGAGTGTCAGTTCGACCACTACGCTGGGTATTCTCACAGGTGCGCAGCTTAGCTTAGTTGTGCCTAGTGGTGATCCCGCTCAGTTAATAACGGCACTCGCTACCTTGACCGTTTTAGTCGGCGTGCTGTTAATACTCGCCTCACTATTGCGGCTAGGTTTTGTGGCTAATTTTATTTCTAGCCCTGTATTGACTGGCTTTAAAGCAGGCGTAGGACTGGTGATTGTATTCGATCAGCTACCCAAATTATTGGGTGTTCATATCGACAAGCAAGGTTTCTTTTTCGATTTACTCTCGCTTTTTCATCAGCTTCCCAATACCTCGTTACCTACTTTGGTGGTGGCGGTTATCACCTTGCTGATATTGCTAGGCATGATACGCATATCGCCACATTCGCCTGCCCCATTGGTAGTCATCAGCGGGGCGATTTTTGCTTCGTGGTTCTGGGGGCTGAATGTTCAAGGTGTTGCGACGGTTGGCTTAATTCCTAAAGGCTTGCCTTCACTAACGCTCCCTACTATTGATTTGGTAAGGCAATTACTACCTGGTGCATTGGGTATTGCTTTGATGAGTTTTACTGAATCCATTGCCGTTGCCAGAGCCTTTGTCAAGAGAGATGAGCCAGTCATTAATGCCAATCGAGAGCTTATCTCCATTGGCATAGCTAATCTAGGCGGGGGCTTATTTTCTGCTATGCCCGCAGGGGGTGGCACATCACAAACGGCTGTCGTCCGTGCTGCGGGTGCTGTTTCGCAAAAGTCATCCTTAGTGACTGCCGTTGTTGCTGCCGCTGTGATGCTATTATTAGCTCCGTTGCTCGCACTCTTACCTTATGCCACGCTGGCAACGGTTATCATCGTCTACTCAGCCAGTTTAATTGAACCCAAGGAATTTATTGCCATTTATAAAATCCGCGCAATGGAATTTCAGTGGGCAGTCATCGCCTGTTTAGGTGTGCTGGTGTTCGGTACGCTACAGGGAATTGTCGTGGCGATTATTGTGTCACTACTCGGACTTTCTCGCCAGACTGCTAATTTGCGGGTATCCGCCATTGGTCGCAAACCTAATACCGATGTACTACGCCCGTTATCACCTGAATACCCTAATGATGAAACTGTTGACGGATTGCTCGTCATACGACCCGAAGGCAGTATTTACTTTGTCAATGTACAGGATGTCGCTGATAAAATGAACGTGCTGATCGCACAATACCACGCACAGGTCGTTGTATTAGATATGAGTCGAGTACCTAATATTGAGTATTCAGCATTACAAAGATTAGTAGAGGGCGAGCAAGTGGTAGCGAATAACGGGATCACATTGTGGTTAGCAGGATTAAACCCTGATGTACTTGAAGTGGTACGCCGCTCTGGACTGGCTGAACGACTTGGCCGTGAACGAATGTTGTTCAATGCCTGTATTGCCATCGAACATTATAAAACACTGCATTCATAAATGGCTGTTTTGGGTACTGTGTTTTCGGAATACAAACCTAGGTTTGTATTCCATGCCCAATCACATAGTTATTAAGCCACTACACTGATATGAAACCTCAGCAAATGTTGGATTACGTTATCGCTAATCCGAACTACCAACTTATTTTCCAAAAAGAAATTGAACATTAAGATTGGCAGACCAGTCAGGGGTTTGAGTGGCTTTTATGGGATTATAGTAACTTTCCGCGCGAATATTGATAGCATTATTGCCAACTGTAAATATTTTACCCACACCGCCACCAACAGGTACTGTCCAACGAGGGCTGTTATAGTTATTCCAATTTACGACCGTATCCATATTGGAAGCCAGATACCAACCATTTGACAGATTGTAATTAACAAAAGGTTTCAGCTGCATTTGACTCACATCAAGGCGACTTTGACTACCCAGTACTGACCAAATTTGTTTGACATTAAGTCCCAAAACCCAAGGTTTAGGTTGCGTTACAAACATGGCACTAGGTCCGATACTAAACTTTCCGCTACCCAGTTGCCGCGAGGCACGATCCGTTACGCTAGAAAAAAGTGTATCGGTTGGAAAAACGAAACTAGGTCCGAAACCCCAGCTAACACTATCAGAATTAACAGGGGTAAACAGTGATGTAAACGTGGTATCGCCCAAACCATAAGCCCCTGAGCCAGCATAAGGTTCAGGTAGCTCAGCGATACCATGTACACCACCTGAAGTGCCGATAAAATTTAATGAAAGCTGATTAATCATATTCCAAGAACCCAGTGAAACTGGAATAATCGGCTGTATGCTGCCGATTGATACGCCACCATTTTTAGCACCACCGTGATAGCTATATTTTAATGGAATGCTGTAAGTTGGACTTAAAGGATTTTGCGCTTTATACGCAAACTCTTCGGTGCTATTACTAACTGAATTGACAATTTCTTCGGCATAAAGACATTGCGTACCGAGTATTAGCGACAAGCTGAGTACAAATTTCAGGCTGTCGGACTTTTGTTTATGTGTCTTCATAATAATATTTTTTTATTGGATTTGCGAATCCGAGCAAATTAAAAGCCGTGTTTTACTAGGTTACTATCTGATGTTACGCAACCATAACGAAAAACCAATGAGTTACGAATTTTTTAATTTGCTACAGCTATTGATCATTCTGGAAGTCTGCGTAACATCAGTTAGGAACAGCACAAGCTCTCAGAAGCGAGTGAAAACACCCCGCCCTCACGCTGTTATTTTCGCTTGAGAAGGTAGAAAGAGCAATGACTCTGAATGGGGTATTTTTGGGTATAAAATGGATACTAAAAATACCCAATGATACGTTTTTGGCGAAAAAAAACGGGATAATTTACGGTTTTCACACAACTTGGCAATAGTTCACGCCTAGTGCGGAGGTAGCGACCCGTTGCGTAACATCGGTTACTATAAAACTTGGATTCAAATCCAGCTAAAAATTTCTGTCTCACGATAACATACTTTCTCAATTCATCAATTTTTTCTTTTTTGAAAAAAAGACCGTGTATTTTGTCCGACCCGAACACGCGTTTCAACTCTTTGAGCGCGTTCTGTGACTCCTTTTTCGTGCCAAAGTTCTTTATTTTGGTTCAATACCCTCTAAACAAAAAAGCCCCGTGAGAAGATGAAGACTCAAGGGGCTTTTTTGCATAACGATTGGGGGCTACGTTTTCCCCCATTACTGGCAAACTGATTATTTCGCCATCAAAGGCAATTTAGAGCTGATAGCGACATCGGCAGCACCTTGCACAATGTTTTCAATTTGCATCGCACGCGCGGCAACGATTGACGAAGTCGCTTTTTTTACTGCTTTATAGTAAGACGCGTTAAGTGCAGTACGTTGAGTGCGAAAATCAAACATACGTTTAGCCAATTCATCTGCTTTAGCGTTAGTCATTTTATCAAAGTTAGCCACATAATCTGCGATGATTGCTAAACGTTTTTCATTTAATTTCACCAGTTTAGCGTTAAAAACATAGAACGCACCCATAAACTTATCTTCTTGCGCTGGGTCTAATGCCATCGATTTCTTAACGAATGCGGTTTTCTCCATTTCCAGAGCGAAGCGAAACATTTCAAGTTCGTTGTCATTAGGTGCAGCTGCAACCGCAGTAGCTACTGCTGGTTCGATTGAAGGTAATTTACCGATTTTTTCAGCTTGTGCGGTACTAATAACACTGACACTGGCAAGCGCAAGAACAAGAACTAAGTATTTTTTTTTCATAAGTTATTCCTAATATTACAAGTTATTGAAAGTCGATATTATAGCGTAAATATGTGACAGTGGAATTACGTTTTTAGTGATTATTCGTTTAAGGAAAATACACTGCTGGTTTTGGTTTTGGTAAATTAGTGGCTTTTTCTTGTTCAACTATCCAACCGCCACCCATTGCGAGATATAAATCAATAGAGGATTTAAAGGTGTCTGCGCGGGCGGTGGTCAGTTCAATTTGTGCATCAAATAATTGCCTTATCGCATCGAGTTCGACGAGGTAATTAACATAACCTTCTTCATAGCGCACTTTCGACAGGTGGTAATAGTTTTTGTTGGCTGCCACACGATCGTTTTGCTTGTCTTGTTGCTGCCCAGTTTTTATCAAACTAATCAACGCGTTTTCAAATTCGCTAAATCCCGTGATAATAGTTTTTCGATAATTGGCAACAGCGGCTTTTTGTACGGCTTCGGCGGCGCGTACGTCACCTGCTATTTTGCCAGCGGTAAAAATCGGTGTGAGTACCGCTGAACCGACTGTCCAGAAATTAGCTCCTGGGGTAAACAACCCAGCAACTTGCGTGCTGATCTGCCCTACATTACCTGTCAGACGGATGTTAGGAAAATATTGCGCTCGTGCCACGCCGATTTGGGCATTCGCGGCAATAAGTTGTTGTTCTGCTCTGGCAATATCAGGTCTTCTGACTAATAAATCAGAGGGCAATCCTGAGGGAACAGCGGGTAATTTGAGTTTATCTATTGGTAAGCCGCGTTCAATCGCACGCGGATTTGAGCCTAATAACACCGCTAAGGCATTTTCAGTCAGTGCGACTTGTTGTTCATATTGTGGAATTTGCGCACTACGGCGTTGATATTCTGAGTCGTTTTGCTGTACTTCTAAATTAGAAGTATAACCTTCTGTGAACCTCAGTGTATTAATGCGTAAACCTTCTTTAAGTGCGGCGACCGTTTCTTTGGTGATTTCCAGCTGTTTGTCTAGCTCACGCAAGTTGACATACGTTTTTGCTATTTCACTCACTAAGGTCAACATCACGGCTTGTTGCGTAGCTTCCTGACTTAGAAGATTTGCCAAGGCGGCTTCATTCGCGCGTCTTAACTCACCCCAAATATCAATTTGCCAGTTCATGTTGCCACTTAAATTCACCTGATCATCGGCAGCAGGGTTAATGACGCTAGGGTTACCCGTTTGCGCGTTATATGAGCCTGAAAACTTTGGAAATAAATTAGAGCGTGTCGAGCCGTATAAACCCATGTATTGATCAACACGCGCAATAGCAATTTTTAAATCGTAGTTGCCCTGAATGGCTTGCTCTATCAAACGATTCAATACAGGATCGTTTAGCTGCTTCCACCATTGGCTGTTGGTGGTATTTTGCGTTTCTTTAACGCTGTTACGCCATTGTGTAGGTGTGTTAATCTCAGGCTTTATATAATCGGGACCGACGGTACAGCCTGACAGCAGCGCGGCGATAGAAACAGCTAACAATTTATTCATGATTGGTTTCCTTGTTCAGCGTTATCGGGGCTGCTTTACGATGGGTTATTCTTTCTATGAAATAAAAGCTCAGGGGGACAAGGAATATACCAATCATTGAAGCCGCTGCCATACCACCAATTACTGCAAAGCCGATTACTTGCCGTGATAAAGAGCCTGCGCCCGTGGCTAAGGCTAAGGGAACACAGCCTAAAATAAAGGCAAAGCTAGTCATTAAAATAGGACGTAGCCGTAATTTCGCACCTTCCAATGCGGCTTCCACTAAAGGCTTGCCTTCTTCTACGCCCATTTTGGCAAATTCGACGATTAAAATCGCATTTTTTGCCGATAAACCAATCAGCATGACTAAGCCAATTTGCGCATAAATATTGTTTTCAAAGCCGCCCATTTTCAAAGCAAAAAATAAACCAAAGACTGCAACTGGGGTGGTGAGTAAGACACTAAACGGTAATGACCAACTTTCGTATTGTGCCGCTAAAATTAAAAATACGCATAATAAAGCGAAAGCGAAAATAACCGATGGCGGTACACCTTGTTTGGCAATAAACGATTGATAACTCATACCAATATAGTCATAGCCCATGTCGCTGGGCATGGTAGCGGCAAACACTTCTTCCATTGCTTTCATGGCTTGATCTTCACTGTAACCCTCTTTTGCCGATGCCATAATTTGCGCACTGCGATACAGATTGTAGCGCATGGTAAATTCAGGGCCTTCGATACTGCGTATCGAGGTTAATGCCGATAACGGCACAGTCGAGCCACTGTCATTACGCACATAAAACTGCCCTAGCTGGTCTGTCGTGGTGCGATATTCGCCTTCTGAGGCAAGATAAACCTGCCATTGCCGCCCGAAGCGATTGAAGTAATTGATGAAACCACTGCCCATGTAATACTGCAAGGTTTGATAGACATCGGTTAATTTCACCCCTTGTTTAATGACTTTGTCTTGGTCAACTTCAACAAATAACTGCGGCACACTGGGAATAAAGGTGGTAAATACCCGCGTGAGTTCAGGGCGTTCACTAGCCGCTTTCATGAATTTTTGGACGTTTTCAGCCAAAAAGGCAACATCTTTACCCGCGCGGTCTTCGAGAACAAAACTAACCCCGCCCGATGTCCCTACCCCTGGAATAGCAGGCGGTGGAAAGACCATCGCAATACCACCCGATAGCTTTGATAGCTCTTTATTAATGTGTTGCTTAATCGCGGTATATTGTTCTTCAGGCAGTTTACGCACATCCCAATCTTTCAGAGTAATAAAGAAGAAGGTGTTATAAGTGGTGTTTGCCTGACTGAGTAGATTGTAACCCACCACCGAGGATACATATTCCACCCCAGCGGTGTTTTTAATGATGTCTTCTGCCTGTTTTGCCACTTCACTGGTACGTTGAAAAGAAGCAGCGTTAGGCAATTGCAATGCCCCATAGAGATAACCTTGGTCTTCATCAGGCAAAAAACCTGTGGCAATACTGCCGCCCAAACTACCCGCCATAAATGTAAAGCCTGCCAGCAATATCAAGCCTAATACCATGCGTCTTATTAACACGCCGCACACGCCCACATAGCCATCGGTAATGCGCCCAAACACGCGGTTGAAGCCATTAAAAAAGCGTTGTAATAAACTATCGGAGTGTGTTTTAGGTTTTAAAATCAACGCACACAAAGCAGGGGTTAAGGTTAAGGCGTTAAATGATGATAGAAACACTGATATGGCAATAGTGACCGCGAACGGCTGATAAATTCTGCCTGTAATACCTGGAATAAACGCGGTCGGTACAAATACGGCTATTAACACCAAAGTGGTTGCAATGACTGGCCCTGTTACTTCTTCCATTGCTTTCAGGGTTGCATCTTTCGGCGATAATCCATGTTCAATGTGATGCTCTACGGCCTCCACCACCACAATGGCATCATCCACCACTAAACCAACAGCAAGCACTAAACCAAATAGTGACAATGTATTAATGGAAAAACCAAACAGCGGAAAAACCGCAAACGTGCCTACCAATGACACAGGGATAGCCAGTAACGGAATTAATGTGGGTCGCCAGCCTTGTAAAAACAAATACACCACAATAATCACCAGCACGATAGCTTCAAACAGGGTATGTTTTATGTCATCAATACCTGCGGTGACGGCTAACGTGGTATCGAGAGCAACAGCATATTCCAAATCAGCAGGGAAGCTTTTTTTAAGTTCTTCCATGACTTTTTTCGCGCCTTCCGCTGCTTCTAACGCGTTACTACCCGGTAATTGATACAGGGCAATTAAAGCCGTGGGCTTGCCATTTAGGCGACTGGATACTGAATAGTTTTGCGCTCCTAATTCAATACGCCCAACATCTTTAACGCGCACAACTGAGCCTGATTTATTAATACGCAACACGATATTGCCAAACTGTTCTTCCGTTGACAACCGTCCTTGTGCGCGTAAGGCATAAGTAAATTCTTGTCCTTGTGGTACGGGTTCACCACCAACTTGTCCAGCGGGATTAACGGTGTTCTGCGCCTGCACCGCATTGACGATTTCAGGAATGGTAATATCCATTGCCGCGAGTTTGTCAGGTTTAACCCAGATACGCATCGCATATTGACCCGCTCCAAACACCGACACTGTCGCAATACCTTTAACACGCAATAATTGATCGTTGATATTAATATAAGCGTAATTCGCTAGAAAAACATTGTCATAAGTGCCTTTAGGCGAAGACAACGCAAACAACATCAGTGGCGAAGTTGTTGATTTTGATACCGTTACGCCTTGACTATTCACCGCAGGAGGCAGTTGTGACGCGGCTTGTGATTGCCGCATTTGCGTTAAAATCTGATCGGTATTGGCATCAGTTTCTACCCCAAAATCCACTCGAAGCGTGGTCGAGCCACTGTTGGTATTAACAGAATACATATAGGTCATATTATCCACGCCAGACATTTGCTGTTCTATCGGTGTGGCAACGGCTTGTTCCATCGTCAGTGCATCTGCACCTGTGTAGTTAGCGACGACTTGAATTTCAGGCGGGGCAAGATTAGGAAACAGCGCGACGGGCAAGCCCGTCATGGCGACCAGCCCCATAATGACCATTAAAATGGCAATCACAATCGCCACAATCGGGCGATTAATAAAAAATTTAGACATGAATTACTCCGCCTTCGCTAGCTTGATCTGAACGGTCATGCCATCGCGTACTTTCTGCATTCCATCAACAATCACCCGCTCACCGAGTTTAACGCCCTCTTTAATAATCACTAATTTATCAACGGCTTTACCTAAGCTGACAGTGCGCATTTCAACTTTATTGTCTTTATTAACAATCGCTAACTGCGTTGCCGATTGCAGTTGAATTACCGCTTTTTGAGGAATAACTAATGCGCCAGACACGGTTTCGGTATTAGCGATAATCCGCGCATACATCCCTGGACGCAATAAATTGGCAGCATTAGGAAACAATACCGCGACTTTAATCGTTCCTGTCGCGACATCAACCGCTCGACCTGCAAAAAAAAACTTACCACTCTGCGGATAAATACTGTTATCTGCCAATTTCAGCTCTAGTGAAATAGGTTTATTATCACTACCATTATGTTTTTTTTCCGCAAAACCTAAATATTGCGATTCACTTAAACCGATATACGCACGAATCGGATCAACTTGTGAAACCGTGGTTAATTCATTATTTGCACTGCTAGGACCGACTAAATCGCCCAGTTGTGTCTTGGACACGCCCGCAATACCACTTATTGGTGAATAGATTTTGGTAAAGCCCAGATTAAGTTCAGCCGTTTCAACTGCCGCCTGTGCTGCTAATACTTGCGCGTTAGCACTCGCCACCGCGCCCACGGCATTATCGCGGTCAAGAACACTCACGGCTTTCTCAGGTAACAGTCGTTTAATTCTATTTAACGCCAATTGATTGGTTTGTAATACCGCCTGTTGTTGTGCCATTGTAGCTTTCGCTTGTGCCAATGTGGCTTGAAAAGTGCGCGGGTCAATTTCGTAAAGCAACTGATCTTTCTTAACAAAATCGCCTTCTTTATAATTTTGCTTAATCAAATACCCTGTGACTTGGGAATTAATTGTCGCATTCACCATCCCATCAAGTGTACCTACCCATTCTTCAAACACAGGTACGTCTTGCTGACCTACCTCAACCACTTCAACAGCAGGAGCAACAGGAGCGGCAGCTTGTTTGGCAGATTCACTACAATTAATTAATAACAAGGAGAAAATAAGCATGAGGCAACAACGCGCAACGACTAGCTTGTGATTTTTTTTCATAATTTAAGATTATATGTGAGCGGCAATAAAGAAGATTATTACTCATAAGATTATAGAGTGCAATCATGTCAGAGTTTTTTTAATCCTGTCACTTCATCTATTGATGAAATGCTAGCTATCGCTTTCAAAAAAAATTTATACGCACTTCTTTCAGCGTTTCAGTTATTATCACCACTATTTCTTAATTTGCGAGATTTAAAATGCTGAATTCATTCATCTGGGGCTTGATTGCTACCTCTTCACTGGTTTTGGGTGGCTTTATTGGCGCGTGGTTTAACATCGGACGGCGAACGCTTGGGCTAATCATGGCGTTTGGCGCGGGCGTGTTAATTTCGGCTGTTGCTTATGAACTTGTCTATGAAGCGGTAAAGCTGGGCAAAGGCAGTGGTATGGCTGGATTCGGGATTCTGGCAGGTGCGTTCACCTTCTTTTTTACTGATCTGCTCATTGGCAAGATTGGGGCAAACAGACGTAAAGCGATTTCTGGCGTACATGAGTCGAATTTAGCTGTGCCTATTGTCTTGGCAACCATTCTCGACGGCATTCCTGAATCCATTGTAATTGGCTTAGGTTTGTTAGGTGAAGGCAAAGTGAGTCTTGCTATGTTGGCAGCGGTGTTTATTTCTAATCTTCCAGAAGCCATTGCAGGAACGTCAGGAATGGTGGCAGGCGCGTGGAGTCGAAAGAAAATTTTATTGCTCTGGCTGATTATTGCCATTATATGTTCTTTCGCTTCAGTGGCAGGTTACAGCCTTTTTAATGATGCCTCACCGTTAACGCTGTCGTTCATTCAGGCATTTGCGGGCGGTGCAATTCTAGTCATGCTTGCCAACACTATGTTTCCCGAAGCCTACGAACACGGCGGCAAACTAGCGGGTATTTTTACCGTATTGGGGTTTTCTAGTGCGGTTTTTATTGTGCTACTGGAACATTCCACCAACCTATAATCTGTCAAATAAGCCACTCAAACCTCCGAGGTCAAGACCTCGGAGGTTTATTTATTTTTTTTAGTAGCATTTATTCACTTTCAAGCTGAATACGCGCTTCAGCCAGACGTTTTAGTTCTGCTTCTGAGACTTCGGGAAATTTAAGATCAAGTTCACGCAAAGTCGAGGTAATAATATCTGCAACTATGGCGCGTGTTGCCCATTTATTGTCAGCGGGAATGATGTACCAAGGAGCCCATTTAGTGCTGGTTGCGTTAATAGCATCTTCATAAACGTCCATGTATTCATCCCAATACCCACGTTCGCCTAGGTCTGACGGGGAAAATTTCCAATTTTTTTCAGGGCGTTCTAAGCGTTCCATGAAACGTTCTTTCTGCCTGTCTTTTGAGACATTGAGAAAAAATTTCAGAATTACCGTGCCGTTACGTTCTAGGTGACGCTCAAAAGCATTGATGTCCTCATAACGATTTTCCCAAAATTTCTTGTTTATTTTTCCTTTAGGTAGCTGTTGAAGTATCTCTGGATGAACTTTGGTCACCAATACATCTTCATAATAAGAACGGTTGAAAATACCAATTCTCCCTCTTTCTGGCAGGCTTTTCATATAACGCCACAGAAAATTGTGATCTAACTCTTCGCTAGTTGGTTTTTTGAAGCTGAACACCTGACAGCCTTGTGGATTAACACCCGACATAACGTGTTTAATTGTACCGTCTTTACCCGCAGCATCCATCGCCTGAAAAACGATGAGCAGCGAATAACGATCATCGGCATACAGTAATTGTTGCACTTCATCCAAATCGACACGATTCTGCTCAAGAACTTCCGCAGCCCGTTCTTTCAATTTATCTTTGCCCATTTCCTTAAAATCTTCATTCTGCGCCCATCCTGTGTCATGGTCTTTAAGGCGAGCTTTTTTTTCGGGATCGACACGAAACAGGTCAATATATTTTTTCTTTATCATCTTAGTGTCCTTTTAATTAAACGATTTATAGACATTGCCATAGAAATAGTGCAGTAGAATAGACTGAAAAGCAAGACGTACTTACGACCAAAGAATCAAAATATTTTTTCCTTAATTTACAAAATGCACTGTTGGATGTCGTTGTTGCTAGTTTACTTGTATTTAGCTCAGGCAATGATCCTGCTGGACTGAGTCTGCTGTGATTGCCGCTTTTTTAATTATCAAAGGGACTTATCGCATCATTTTATCCTACGCGATACAGAATATTGTTGAGCATCACATTTAGTATGTATTAATGGTTAATTTTGAGTTGAGTGGAGTCAATAGCCCGTGGGTGACAGGCTACTGAGAGAAGGATAAAAGCTACTTCTTTTTAGAGGAGGTTTCAGGAAGGTCTGTTTTTTTTGCTGGGTCGGCGGGCGGGGCAGCTGCTGGGGCAGGAGCGGCAAGTAAAATATCGGTTTTATTTTTTTCGATGGTTTTAGTGCCAATGCCAGAGACGTGGGTTAAGTCTTCAAGGGTGTTGAAGTTACCATTTTTTGCACGATAATCGACAATGGCTTGGGCTTTTTTGAGACCGATGCCGCTGAGTGAGTCGGCGATGGTGTTAGCATCGGCGGTATTGATATCGACAGGCGTTGCTAAGGCGTTGATTGAGAAGAGTGCGGTGGCTAAAATCAGGAGTTTTTTCATTAGCGTAGTGACCTTATAGAAGCGTGGAGTAGAAGAGTGGCTAGTGTCGAATAAGCCCCTAGCTTTGTCAAGGTATTTAGTAAGGGATCGTCAATAAAATGTCAGGCAAAAAAAAAGCCCAAGGGATTAACTTGGGCTTTTTGATATTAAGAGCTTGGCAATTCCCTACTTTCACATGGCAAAGTGCCACACTATCATCGGCGCTAAGCGGTTTCACTTCCGAGTTCGGGATGGGATCGGGTGGTTCACGCTCGCTATGGTCACCAAGCAAACTGGTGTAAAGTCGGTTAAAGGTTAAAGGTTAAAGGTTAGGCATACAGCCTATTTTAACTTTTTCTCTTTACCGCTTTTTAAAACTTTTTAGCAGGTCTAGGGCAACTTTAGGCGTTCACCTTGCACCTTTAACCTGCTTCTGGAAATCTGTAACGTGTTGCTAGCGATAGCATTGTTGGTTTCTTGCTAACACGCGATGAGTTTGTTATCAAACGCATTGGGTGTTATATGGTCAAGCCTCACGGGCAATTAGTACACGTTAGCTACATCCATTACTGGACTTCCACACCGTGCCTATCAACGTCGTAGTCTTCGACAACCCTTTAGGGGACTTAAAGTCCCAGTGAGATCTCATCT